>JANMJJ010000080.1:0-27354 GCA_031371325.1 Akkermansiaceae bacterium
CGTCGCCCCAAAACCGCGGGCGTCGTCCTCTGCCTTTGGCACGGCTGCCGTGGAAACGACAGTCTCCGCGCCCGCCGATGGCCACGCGGCGGAAGCACCCCCAGCCGCCGCCGCAAAACCGCGGGCGGAGGACGAGGCGAGAGCCAAGACTGCCGAAGAAACGAAACTCAAAGCGGCCGCCGAGGCCAAAGCGGCGGAAGCAGCCAGAGCCGCCGCCGCAAAAGCCAGAGCCGAGGACGACGCCAAAGCGACGGCTGGAGCGAAAGCGAGAGCGGAGGAAGAAGCCAAGGCGGCCGCAGCCGCGAAAGCGCGGGCCGCAGAGGATGCTAAAGCCGCCGCTGCGGCGAAAGCTAGAACCGAGGAGGAAGCCAAGGCGGCCGCCGCGACGAAAGCACGAGCGGAGGAAGAGGCCAAAGCTGCCGCCGCCGCGAAGGTGAGGGCGGAGGAAACGGCGAGGGCCAAGGCCGCCGAAGAGGCGAAACTCAAAGCGGCCGCCGAGGCCAAAGCGGCGGCAGAAGCCAAAGCCGCCGCCGCGACAGTGAAGGCCGCGAACGAAACTGCTAGGGTTGCCGCTAACGCAAAAGCTCCCGCGAACGCCCCAGCGCGAGTCGAGGAAATCCCTGCGGCTGGGGCCAAGGACGGCAAGAAACCGAAAGGCTCAAGTGCCTCAGCCAAAAGCATTTGGTTTTACACCTGCGAAGGGGATCGTCTCGGCCCGGTGACTTTTGACGAATTGAGAGCGATGTCCATTGATGGATCCTTGGATCCGCGATTGGACATGGCTTGGAAGCACGGCATGGATCACTGGAAGCCGGCCGGCCAGATCGATGGCTTGTTTGAACGAAGGACCGGACCCGAGGTGGTAGCCAAGAACACGCTCGCACCGCTCGCAGCTCCTCCCCGTCCGCCGTCACAACAGGACTCCCGGGCACCATCTGGCAACGGCATGGTTTGCCCGGGCGTGCGCCGCCGCCGCTTCCTGCTCGTCAGTCTGGTTTTCCCCTTCGCTTGGGGATTTGCCCTCAGTGCGGGCAGCCCGTTTCTGGTCAAGCGGTTCGGAGAACCCCTCATGGGAACCATCCTGCCGATCGCCGCCCTCGTGCCGCTTGTGGTTCTGGTCTATTTCGGGCTGGGACGTTTGGTGAACCTCGGCATGAGCCGGTGGTGGTATTTGGCCGGTCTCGTGCCGGTTCTAAATATCTGGGTCGGCTACCGCTGTTTCGCCTGCCCGGCCGGATACGCCTTTCACAAAAAAATGGATGGCCCGGGAATCGCCCTGGCGATCCTTTATTGGCTCATCATGTTAGTGGGAGTTTTGATCCTAGCGGTCTTGGTTGCCGTGTTCTTCGGCGGGATCGAAAGCCCGGTAATCCAGGAACAGCTTCGCGAAGGGATCCGCACCGCAGTCAAGCTCGGCAGCCAGCCCTAAACCCGTCCGGCACCCCCTGCCTGGCGATTTTCCCCGGGGAATTTTCGCTTGTCGTCAGTCAGTCTCGTTGCTAGCACACACCCGCATTCAATCCACCCCCATGAAAACACTACTACTCCAAATGATCGTGTGCGGCGCCGCACTTCTCCCGTTCAGCCAAGCCCAAGCCGCCACTTACGGTGGCTTTGCTCCGAACTACAGATTCAAACTCACCATGACCGAGAAGCCCCTCGTGACCGTCGCCGCGATCGGTGGAGGAGGAGTCCTTAAGAAGGTGCCGGCAGGCTTTCCGAATTTCGCAAAAGGCGAAAAGGTGACTTTTAAAATCGGCTCAAAAGGAGAACTCATTGTTGCCAACTTTTCAATCCCCTTCCATTCCGGCTCGGACAGTTCAAATGTTTACAGCGTGAAGAATGTCACATTGGTTTCGAACTTTAGCCAGGCAGCTCTCACCAAAACCTCAGGCAAGCCGACCTTCATGAATCTTGTGCTGCGCAAGAAGTCTGGCTCAGGACTTTCCACCAAGGTCACTCAAGTCATGTACCTCCTCGAGGCCCCCGCGCCACCCACCGCCACCAAATAAATAACCGGCGGATCATTCACCCACTACCACAAAGGAGAGCCTCGCGCTCTCCTTTGTTATTTTCCGAAGAAGGCTTCATAAAACACCGCTGCTGTTAGCGCGTTACCGGTGGCTGTCGGGTGGCTGCCATCTGGCATGAAAAGCCCGCCGCCCCGGCCAGCGGAAATCTCGCGCTCCCAGGCATCGCCTACGGGCACCACCACCACGCCTCCGGCGTTGCGGGCCGCCGCCTGATAGCCGTCGCGCAGCCGCGAGTTCATGGCGTGGAAATCATCGCGCCAGATGCCTTTTTCGCCGTCGCGGCGGCCCCAAGTCTGATAGAGCAGCGGGATCGCGCCGTGCTGGCGGACCTCGGTGACGAGCTGCCGCAGCGGGGGAAACATCACCGCCGCCCGCTGTCTGGCGGACAGCGCCGGAATCTCGCTGTGCTCCTGGAGGACCACGACGTCCCACTTGCCTTCGCGGATTTTTCGCAGGGTCCCCGGGTTTTCCGCATGGATCGCGAGCGACCATCCGCTATTGGTGGAATGGCCGACGCGCACCTTTTTCCCACGCGAGGCGGCGAGTTGGGAAAACGCCTTGGGCACGCCGAAGCTATAACTGTTGCCCACGAACAGGACCGCAAGTTCCGGCTTGGAGTGGACGCGATCCGCAAGCTCGTTGCGCGGATCGCGGCCGCCTGGCCGCAGGGAGACCTGGGTCGTGCAAGCGGTGGCCCCGAGTAAACCACAGATCCATGTGAATTTCACGAGCAGACGGGTGATGGTTTTCAAGCGCGGGGATGGGCGGTGTCGTAGGCTTGCTTGAGGCGCTCCTTGGTCACGTGGGTGTAAATCTGCGTGGTCGAAAGCGAGGCGTGGCCGAGCAGCGCCTGCACGCTGCGGAGGTCGGCCCCGGCATCTAGCAGGTGGGTGGCGAAGCTGTGGCGGAGTTTGTGCGGGCTGATGGCGAATGGGATGCTGCTGCGTTTCAGGTATTTCTTGAGCAATTGATCCACCGCCTGCTGGGTGATGCGGCGCTGGCGGGTGCTGAGGAACAACGGCCCGGAGGTGACCGCCGCTTGCTGGCGGTAGCGTTGGATCGCGGCGAGCGCCGGTCCGCCGACCGGGACGATGCGCTCCTTCGAGCCTTTTCCCATCACTCGCACGGATTCGCCGAGGAAATCGACGTGCTTCACATCAAGCGCCAGCAACTCGGAAATCCGCAGCCCGCAGGAGTAAAAGAGTTCGAGAATCGCCGCGTCGCGCAAGGGCAACCACGCTGGCGACTTCTTGTCCGGCACGCCCCGCAACGGCATCCCCAGCAGCTCGTCGATCTGCGAGATCGATAGCACGACCGGTAGCCCGCGCTCCGGTTTGGGCAGCAGCACCTCGGCCACCGGACTGCGGGCTATCCCCCGGCGCAGGACGAGGAACTTGTAAAACGACCGCAGCGCGGCGAAGCGCAGGCGGATGGTCGCACGCTTGAACCCCTGCTTCATCAGCGCGAACAGATAGTCGCGGAAATCATCCCCTTCCGCCTCGCGCCAGCCGCTGAACTTTTCCCCTCGCCATTTCTGATAGGCAGCGAGTGCGTCCCGATAGTTCGCCAGCGTCCGGGGCGAAGCACTTTTCTCGGTGGCCTGGAAATCGAAGAAGGCGATCTCGTCGCAGTCGGTCATCGGCGTGAGGGTAGCCGGGGCGGGCTTGAGCGCCAAGCGAATTGAAAAGCCATTGAAATGTTGAATTGTGTCGGCGCTGGTTCAAAAAATTGGATTTTCAGGTGCCAACAAGTGGATGGGAGTGGTGACGGGCGCCACCCTGTAACCTCGACCCGATTCGCTCAGTCTTCGATCTCAAGGGCGGTCTCGCCGAAAACTCCAATGACCGTTGTCGCGCCGATCCTCGTGGTCTCGCTCAAGTGCTGGTGGCCGTGGATGAAATATCGGGGGTATGGCGCCTTAATGTAGTTCAGAAAGCCCTCCAAGCAGTGATGGCAACCCCGTCAAGGAGACGCCTTTGCGAAGCCCATTGTGTTAGGGAATGTTGTGGTTCCGTTGCGTATGACGTTGGCTGTTCCCCGTCGAGTTAGCCGAGAAGAATCGTGGTAGGATTTCCCGGACGAAAGACCAGCCCACGGATCAATCGCGCGCTTTCAAGACGCCAACCATGTCGAGTTTTCCGATCATCCGGCTGACCAGGGCGAATGACAATGCGGAGGCTGTTAGCACGACTAGAATAGCGATCGAGTAAGTGGATGAATTGATAACAATCGGCAGCCGGACAGTCTCCGTGCTGAACGATGACATAATAAACAACGCCAGCCCGCGGCCGAATAACAAGCCGAACGGCAACGCTAACAAGACAAGGATCGCCAGCTCGCCGACGAGTACGCCGCGCACTTCCGCCAGCGAGAAACCGACGACCCGCAGTGTGGCGAGTTCGCGGCTTCTTTCTGACAGGGCGATGCGCGCGCTGTTATAAACGACGCCGAAGGCGACGATAGTGGCGAGCACGAAGTAGAGCGAGCGGAGGATGCCGATACTCTTGCCGGTGGTCTCGCGAAAGGCGGAAAGCTGGTCGCGTTTCACCATCACCACCGCAGCGGCCGGGGTGTCCTTGAGCTCGCGCATGAACTCGTCCCAGCGCTTGTGATCCAGAGCGAGGTAAGCGCCGTTGACGGTGTCGCCCTCGTGCATCGCCCGCCGCAGCGCGGAAATATCCATGTAGGCGGCGACTCCCGCGAAGTCGGTGACGAGGCCGCGGATGGGGATGTGCAGGACCGGCCGCCGGCCTTCCAAGACCTCCACTTCCACCTCGTCGCCGATCCGCGCGCCGATGACTTTCGCCAGCATGGCGGACATCAGCAAACCTTCCTCCGGCATGGTGATCGGGTGGCTCTTGTCGTCTAGCAGTCGGTTCAGATCCGCGCCGCGGTCGATGCCTGTGACCGCTAGTTTCCGGTGGCGGTGGCCGAAGATCAACCGCGCCCGCACGCTGCGGATCGGCTCGGCGCGGATCACGCCGGGCAGGTGCTCGAGATCGTGGAAGCTGCGGCCGGAGCCGGGCTCCGTTAGGAAAACGGCGACGTCCTGGCGCTGCTGGCTGTTCCATTGGAAGGTGAGCAGGTAGTCGATGCTGTCGGCCATCGCGCCCGGCAGCACCATCAGGCCGGTGGCTAGGGCGAGGCCGCTGGAGGTGAAAACCGCCTGCCATGGCCGGCGCTCGATATTGCGCAGGGCCATCCGGAAGGTCGGACTGAACAACCGCGTCAGGCCGATGCGCTCGAACAGCGAGGGCTTGAAATCCGCAGGTGGCTCCGGCCGCATCGCTTCCGCAGGCGGGAGTTTCACCGCCTGCCACACGACGGTTAGAACGCCCAGCACCGAAGCACCGAGACT
The DNA here is from genome assembly GCA_031371325.1 of Akkermansiaceae bacterium. Taxonomy (GTDB): domain Bacteria; phylum Verrucomicrobiota; class Verrucomicrobiia; order Verrucomicrobiales; family Akkermansiaceae; genus Luteolibacter. The sequence continues at coordinate 5,392 of JANMJJ010000080.1, forward strand.
GATGAACAGTGCCAGGCCAAGGGCACCGTAGTCCATCGTGAACACCAGCGAGGGAAAGCGGAAAAACATCGTGTACATGTCCACCAGCACCGCGCCCAACAATCGCCCGCCGAGTCCGCCCATCAGCGTCCCGAGCAGGCCGATGACCAGCACGTATTTCATGTAATGCCCGCCGACCTGCCACGACGAATAACCGAGTGCTTTCATCTGCGCGATCTGCTCGCGCTGCAACCGGACGATTCGGGCGAGCACTGCGTTCACCATGAACGCGGCGACGCTGAGGAACACCAACGGATAGGCGACGGACAGCGACGTGAGCACGCGCAGCTCGTCGTCGAGCCGCTGGGCGGAGGGTTGTTCCTTGCGGAGAAACGCCCCGCCCGCGCCGTAAGGGGCGAGGATCCGGTCCATTTCCTCGATCACCGGCTCGGGCGCGGCACCGGGCGCGAGGTCGATGCAGACATCGTTGAATGCGCCGTCGAGATTGTAGGCCACGGCGAGCGCGCGGTAGTTCATCCAGATCACGCTGAAGCGTTTGTGGTTGGGCAGGGTTTCCCCGGCCCTCGCCTCGAAGACATATTCCGGCGACAGGCCGATGCCACAGATTTTCAGGGTTTCGCGCCGGCCGTTGATCACGGCGACGAGCGAATCGCCGGTTTGCAGGCCGTTCGCGTTGGCGAACGATTCGCCTAACACCACCTCGCGCCGTTCGTCGGTGCGGGGAAACCTGCCGGTGCGCAGAAACAGCCGGTTCAGTTTTTGCGGCCCGCCATCTTCCGGCAGGGAAATGATGTGGCCGGTCGCCGGTTCTGATAGTCCGGGCAAATCCAGCGTCACGTCCACCGCCACCCGAGTCTCCACGGTGGCCACTCCGGGCAATGTCGCAAGCTGGTCCGCGACGACCAGAGGCGCGCGCTTGAGCGTGGCGAAGATGTCGGCCATCGCGTATCGCTGATAGTAGGACGAGCGCGTCGTCCCGAGCGTCATGATCAGGCTGCGGGTCATGATCATCATCGCCAATCCGCAAGCCATCACTAGGCTGACGGCGAACACCTGGCCCTTCATCTTGCTAAGGTCGCGCAGCAGCTTCAGGTCGAGCGGGGAGATCATGGGTGGAAGTTATTAGTTTTCAGGGTTCAGTTTTCAGGATGAGGAGGAATTTGATCGAGCCAGTATTTTCGTTCTCTTCCCTGAAAACTGAACCCTGAAAACTAGCAACTAAAAGATCACCATTTCAATTGCGATGCTGGCAGACGCACTTCATTGCGATGCGAGTTGACGATCTTGCCATCCGATAGATAGAGCACGCGGTCCGCCATTTCGGCCATCACGGCGTTGTGGGTGATGATGACCGTGAGGGTGCCGAGCTCGCGGTTGATGCGCTCGACGGCTTCGAGCACGGTGATGCCGGTGGTCACGTCGAGCGCGCCGGTGGGTTCGTCGCAAAGCAGGACTTCCGGCCGTTTCGCGATCGCGCGGGCAATTGCCACACGCTGCTGTTCGCCGCCGGAGAGTTGGGACGGAAAATGGTCCATCCGCGCGCCTAGGCCGACCATTTCGAGCGCCTCCTCCGGTGTCATCGGATCGCGGGAGATGCCGGTGATCAGGGCGACATTCTCGCGGGCGGTTAGACTGGGGATCAGATTGTAGAATTGGAACACGAAGCCGACGCAGTTCCGCCGGAACAGCGTGAGCGTGTTTTCGTCCGAGCCATCGAGCGGCCAGCCTTTGTAGATCAGATTTCCGGAGGTCGGCACGTCGAGCCCGCCGAGGATGTTAAGCAGCGTCGATTTCCCGCTGCCGGACGCGCCTAGCAGGCAGACCAGCTCGCCGGCGCTGAGCTCGATGTCCACCCCGTGCAGTGCCACCACGTCGAGTTCACCGGTGTGATAGACCTTGCGCACGCCGTGCGCCTCGAAGACGACACCCGTGGAAATCGGCGGCGGGGACGTAGCATTCATCAGGATGCCGGACCGTAACAGGTCTGCGGGCGATCACAACCCCGCGCATCGGGCCGGCGTGACGAGTGGTTCGGTTGCGGAAACGGTGGCGCTCCAGAGCGCCAGGGCGAAACGGACGGGGGAATCATTTTCAGAGGGCAGCGATCGTCGGAGGGAAGCCGGACACGGGCGGAAAAACTGTCGGCTTGCGCTGGAGAGCAAGCTCGCGATGCTTTGCGGGTCGCCGGAAACAGGCCGATCTGTTTCGCGTGGCAGCACCGCCCATCCAACCGCACCACCATGAAATCGGTACCCCTCTCCGCCTATCAGGAAACCCTCGGGATGATTTATTTCGCCAGGATGCTGGACAAGATCCGGCTCAACGCGGCCGGCGACCTGAAGGAAGACTTTTGTGACAATCTCGGCTCGGGCCTCGATGCCCGCTGCGCGGACTTCCTGCGGGTGGACTACGCCGATCTCGTCGCCCGCGTCCTAGTGGGCGGCAACGACGAGGAGATCCTGCGGTGGTGTTATGAAGCGGGCCGGGAAGTCAGCGAGGGTGACATTTACATCTGGAACCAGTTCCTGAAAAAAGTCGGCTGGAATGATGGCACTTCGGAAATCCTCGCCCGCCGCAAAAGGGAAAGCGGCCTTGAAGGACGCGATGAAATCCAGACGATGGTGGATTACTTCGAATACGACGAAGGCCGGAAACCGTAACTGCTGGCGTCCTATTTTCCGCAGGCAGTGCCAAGCTTGGTCATTCCGCTTGCTTCTTCTTCTTCTTCTCGGGGTCGGTGGATTCGGCCTTTGGCACAGCCGGCTGGGCTTTGTTCGGCTTGGGAACCGCCTGTTGTTGCGGTTGTGCTTTTTGCGGCTGCGGCTGCGGGCGCGGCGCAGCTTGGCGTTGCGGTTGGGCCTGTTTCATGGATTTTTGCTCCGTGGGTTGGGGATTGGACTGGCGAGTTGGTTGCTTGTCGGCCTTGCGGGCGGGTTGTGGTTCAGCTTCGCGCTTGGGGGCAGGGTTCGCCTTGCGCGCCGGAGTGGGGTCGGCTTGGCGCTTTGGCGTGAGGTTCGCTTGGCGTTCAGGAGTTGGGTCTGCTTGACGCTTCGGCGTGGGGTTCGCTTGGCGTTCAGGAGTTGGATCGGCTTGACGCTTTTCAGCGGGCTTTGTCTTTGGTTCAGAACGTGGATCGGCTTGGCGCTTCGGTGTGGGATTCGCCTGGCGTTCAGGCGTCGGATCGGCTTGACGCTTTGGCGTGGGGTTCGCCTGGCGCTCAGGAGTTGGATCCGCCTGGTGCTTTTCCTTGCCTTGGGGCGTCGGCTCCTTTCCGCGCTTTTCTCCCGGCTTCACCCGAGTTTCGGGGGTCGCATCAATTTTACCTTTTCCTTTTGAACTAGGATCCGACTCGCGGTCCACCGTGCCATCTTTGGGGTGCTTGACCTTCGATGAGGCTTCGCTGGTGGATTTTGGATCGTTGCCCGGCTTCTCCGATTGTGCCGTCTTCTGGATTTTCTCCGATGCGCGGGGCTGCAATCTTTCCGGCGGCCCGCCGTCCTTGTCGGCACGATCGGATTTCTTGGCCATCACCGGCGAGCGATTGATTTTCTCCGTGGTTACTGAGACACGGTCTTTTCCACCAGTGGCATCGCGCTTACCCTTGGCGGTTTCGAGTTGCTCCCGTTCCTTGCCGTATTTCCGGATCTCTTGTCTTTGCGAAATGTAGTGCTCGCGGTCCTTTTGATCCACTTTTTGGAAGCGTTGGCCCGCTTCACGGGTACTCACCGCGCGGTCGAAGCGCTCGGCGACACCCAAGTCTCCGCGGTCACGCTCGACTTGCGAACGTGCGCTCAAGGAAGCCCAAGTGCGCGGCGGACGGGCATCCGCATGATCGCGGCGATATTCGTAATAATCCTGCCGCTGACGATCCCAATTCCGGTTGTTGCGGTTTTCCCAACGATATTGTGTGTAAATCGGATCATAACCGTAGCGGCTGGAGTTATAGGAATAAGATGCGAAATATCCCCGGTCACGGTACCTCGGTTCATAATAATCGCCGTAGTAATAGTGTCCGTAATTCGGCCTTAAAAACAAGTGGTTGGTGAACACGGAAAGACTGATCACCACGGCAGGAGTGTAATAGAAATCCGGGCGCGAACGATAGCCGATGTCAAAGCGGACAGGCGCGAACACCACGCCACGCCGGACGACCGGATAGTCCCAATAACCGTCCACATAGACATAGCCGAGCTGAGTCCAGCGATAATAGGCAGGTGTCCAACACCAGTTCTCGCGGGCGGTCACCCAATAACCGGTCCGCCAGGCATAACGATCCTCCCGATAGACCCAGTTGCCGGGAACCCAGGTTTGGTCGTTCGACGAAGCCTCGATATTTGGTCCGACCTCGACGCTACGGGGCGGCTTCGGCAAATAGGAAACTTCGGTGGTCTGGGAATCCTCCCAGTACCCTGAAGTCCACTGGTGACGTCCTTCGGATTCCGCCCAGTAGCCTGGAACCCATTCCCGCCCCGGCGGCAAATTTCGCCAGATTCCACTGACCCAGATGAAGTCGTTTTGGTCCTCGTCCCACGCCCAGTAGCCGGGAATCCACGACACATTGTCGCCCTCCAGCCGTTGCTCCGGCGGGACTTCCTCGATCAGCGTCGGCGGTGCCTGATCGACGATGACTCCGACCTCAGGATTGAATGAAACCGTCCCAGCGAAAGCCTCGTGGACCGGTCCCCGGGTCTGGACCTCGGCACCTGCTGTTGCGGCATTTTCCTGGGCCGCTGCAATGCCCGGAGCGATCATTGCTCCGCCGAATGCCATCGCAGTGAAACTTCCCAGAAGTGAGTATTGTTGTAGGTTCATTGTTTCTCGTTGGTTTGTGTTCCGCCACAAGAGACGCGAGCGGAACGGGTTTGATTCGATCTTTCTTTTCCTAGCGATTGCCGGAATTCCCGTGGTTTTCAACCGTCCCCCACATTAGGAGAACCGCAAGTCCAATCCTTTTTGCTCAATTGAAGGTGGGCGGAATCGCTTGATTTTCCGACTTTCCACACAAGGTGTCCGGCGGACTCTGTCCATCAACTCCAGCAAAACTTCGCAGTCATCCCATAGCCATTCCAGAGCGGGTTTGGGAGGTTTGATTTTGCAAGCAGAGCGGCAATCAATCTGCTCTTGGTTTTGACAAATTGTCCTTGGGCAGTTTCAATTTTCCGCAGACATATCACTGTTGTTCCCTCGGCGGAATTTCGCGCCCGCGTCTCCTGCCAAGGCATCTAAAATCCTAGCGTGGGCGGACTCGATTTCCGCTGTATTGAGCGTTCGATCTGTCGAGCGGTAGTGGAAACGGTAGGCGACGGACTTGCTGTCGGCGGCGATTTTCTGGCCGGTGGGGTCGGTGAAGACGTCGAAGCATTCGGACGAGACTAACAAGGGCTCGGCGAGTTTGGCGATGACGGCTTCGATCCGGGCGTTGGGCGTGGTGAGGGGGAGTTCCATCGCGGCGTCGCGGGAGGAGCCAGGGAACTGCGGGAGATCCTCGACGTGGCTGATGGCGTTGAGGAGTTTGCGGAGTTTTCCGAGATCGAGCTCGGCGACGAAGACGGGGGTGGTGAAATCTAACTCACGTTCGCGGGCGGGGGTGAGGCGAGCGAAGAAGCCGATGGTTTGGTCGTCTAATTTGATGTCGCTGGCGAGGACGAAGCCGGGGCGGTCCTTCGGGGTGAAGGTGATCTTGCGGTCGCCTAGCAGGGCGGAAAGGATGCCTTTGAGGTCGTAGAGATCGGCGCTGCGGTCGGCTTGCGACCAGCCGGTGGGTTGGGCGGAGCCGGAGAGGAGGATGGCCAATGTTTCGCTTTCCTGATCCTTGGCTTTGCCGCCGCCGGCGTTGCGGAAGACGCGGCCCATTTCGAAAAAGCGCAGGGACTTGGCCTGCTGGCGGACGTTTCTAGCAGCGGAGGCGATCAGGCCGGGGACGATGCTCGGGCGCATGACGGCGTGGTCCTCGCTGAGCGGGAGTTTCACGCGGATGATGTCGCCATCCTGCAACGGGCGCAGCGGGAGGACGTCGGAAACCTGGGCGTCCGAGATGAGCTTGATGGTCTGGCATTCGTGTAGGCCGAGCGCGGCGAGGCGGCGGCGGAGGACCATGTCCGCGTCGTAAGCGGCATCGACCGGGCTGGCGGGGACGAAGGTTCCTTGGAAACGCGAGGGCACGTTGTCGAGTCCGTGGACGCGGGCGATTTCCTCGACGAGATCGATGTGGCGCTGGAGATCGGCGCGGAAGGAGGGGACGTCCCAGGTGCCGTCGGCGAGTTTTGTCAGACCGAGGCGGGTAAGGATTTCCTCGGCATCGGTTAGGGCGATGGAACCGCCCATGAGTTGGTCGAGTTTCTTGGCGTCGAGTGCGACCGGTTTTGTCACCCAAGGGACTTCACCGGCGACTTGGAAGGATTTTTCCGCGGTTCCTCCGGCCACTTCGAGAATGAGTTTGATGGCCAGATCCGAAGCCCGGAGAACTCCCGCCGGATCGACACCGCGCTCGAAGCGGTAGGAGGAATCGGATGATAGAGCGGTGCGGCGCGAGGTGCGGCGGATGCCTTGCGGGGTGAAATACGCGGACTCCAACAGAATGTCGGTGGTCGTTTCGGTCACGCCGCTTTCGGCACCGCCCATGATTCCTGCTAGAGCGAGGGCTGCGCCGGCTTCATCGGAAATGACGAGGTCATCGGTGGTCAGGACATGGGTGGAGTCATCGAGGGCGAGGAAGGTTTCGCCTTCGGTGGCGCTGCGGACGATGATGTGGCCGGTGAGTTTGGCGGCGTCGAAGGCGTGGAGCGGTTGGCCGAGTTCGTGGAGGACGAAGTTGGTGACATCGACGATGTTGTTGATCGGGCGTAGGCCGATGGATTCGAGACGCTGCTTGAGCCAGGCGGGGGAGTCTTTGATGGTGACGTTGGTGATTCTAACGGCGGTGTAGAGGGGGCAGGCGTGCGGAGACTCGATGCGGATCTGACTCGTGGGCGAGACGCCCACGCTCCTTGATTCGAGGGGCTTGAGCGGGGTTTTCAGCAGGGTCGCAAGCTCGCGGGCCATGCCGCGATGGCTGAGGAGGTCGGGGCGGTTGGGGGTGACTTCGAGTTCGAGTAGGGTGTCGGAATCGAAGAGTTGTTTCACGGGTTTTCCGATTTCGGAGTCGGGCGGAAGGATGAGCAGGCCGTCTTCTCCGGCAGGCAGGCCGATCTTGGCGGCAGCGCAGAGCATGCCTTTGGACTCGACCTTGCGCATCACGGTTTCGCCGATGGTGAAGCCGCCGGGCAGCTCCGCGCCGGGGAGGGCGCAGGGGACTTTATCGCCGACCTTGTAGTTTTGCGCGCCGCAGACGATCTGGCGGAGGGTGGCTTCGCCGCAATCGACTTGAGTGACTTTCAGGCGGTCCGCGTTCGGGTGCTGGACGGCTTCCATGATCTGGGCGACCACAATTCTATCCGAGGCGATGCCTTTGGAAACAATGCCTTCGACTTCGACACCGGCAAAGGTGAAGAGGTCGTCGATTTCCTTGATGGATTTGCCGGATAGATCGAGGTGGGTGGCGAGCCAGTTGAGAGAGACGTTCATGGGAGAAGAGAGTTTGAAACCGCCAAGACGCCAAGAGCGCCAAGGAAGAGGGAGTTAGGATTCTTGGAAATGATTGGCGATGCGACGGATGCCGTTTTTGATGAGAGGAACGTTGAAGTTGATGAGGAGCCCGAGGGATTTCCGTGAAAGTTTGAGATAGGTGGTGAGCTGGGCCTGGTGGATCGGCGCGAGTTCCGCGACGGCTTTCAGTTCAATGATCACAAGATCATTCACCAGCAAGTCGATCCGATAGCCCGCGTCGATGACAATCCCATCGTAATGGATCGGTTGGGGCTTCTGTCGCTCCACCATGAAGCCTCGCTTGGTCAGTTCGTGCTCGAGGCATGTCTCGTAAGCACTCTCCAACAAACCCGGGCCGAGTTCGTTGTGAATCTTGAAAGCAGAATCCACAATTTCGGCAGCGATGGAATCAATGGCATTCATCTTTTGAAAACTTGGCGCTCTTGGCGTCTTGGCGGTTCAAAAATTTCATGCGAACTGCTTGAGGAACCGCGCGTCATTTTCGATGAGTAGGCGGATGTCTTTGATGCCCCAGCGGATCATGGCGAGGCGGTCGAGACCCATGCCGAAGGCGAAGCCGGTGACCTTTTCGGGGTCGTAGGCGTTGTCTTTGCGGGACTTGTTGATGGCCTCGAAGACGGCGGGATCGACCATGCCACAGCCGGCGATTTCGATCCATTTGGGAGCCTGGCCTTTCACCGTTAGTTTCACGTCGATCTCGAAACTCGGCTCAGTGAACGGGAAGAAGTGCGGGCGGAATCTCACTTCCGTGGCGGTTCCGAAGAGTTCGCGGAGGAAATATTCGAGTGTGCCTTTGAGATCGGGCAAGGAAACATCGGTGCCGACGTAGAGGCCTTCGAGCTGATTGAAAACGGAGAGATGGGTCGCGTCGATCTCGTCGCGGCGGTAGGCGGAGCCCGGCGCGATGATGCGGATCGGTGGGGTTTGCGTTTCCATGGTGCGGACTTGCACGCTGGAGGTGTGGGTGCGGAGGAGTTTTCCAGAGTCGAAATAGAAGGTGTCCTTCTCGTTGCGGGCCGGGTGGTCGGCGGGGGTGTTGAGCGCGTCGAAGCAATGGAACTCGTCCTCGATTTCCGGGCCGTCGGCGAGCGCGAAGCCCATCCGGCGGAGAATCTGGATTGCCTGATCGCGGATCAAGGTGAGCGGATGTAGCGAGCCGACGCAAACCTGACGGGCGGGCAAAGTCACATCGATACCAACCAACGCGGCGCGGTCGGCGATTTCCCGGAGGGCGATCTGCTTCTCCTCCAGCGCGGCGGTGATGGCGGTGCGGGCGGCGTTGAGAAGCTGGCCGACGGCGGCCTTGTCCTCCTTCGGCACGTCCTTGATGCCTGCGGAGACGAGGGTCAGGGTGCCTTTTTTACCGAGTACGGCCACGCGGGCGTCATCGAGCGAGCGCTCGTCCGCAGCGGCGGAAATTTGCGCAAGCGCTTCAGTTTGGATGGCTTCGATTTGCTCCTTCATGGGAAAGGAGTGGGGAATAGACCGAAACCCGCGATCGGTCAAAGCCAAGCTGCGCAAAGCCGGGGCGGGAATTCTGATACCTTTCCGCGCCAGTCGGCGTATGGTCGCCACGATGCGCTTGATCGGACTGCTCGCCGCCCTGCTCCTGCCTTCCCTGCTGCACGCGGGCGAAGCCGACAAGCCGCTGGAAATCCACCTGATGTCCGAGACGCGGAGCATCACTGCGGGAAAGCCGTTTTTCCTCGGCCTGCATCTGGTGCATCCGCCGGGGTCGCACACCTATTGGAAACATCCGGGCATCGTCGGCCTCGCGACGACCGTCGAGTGGGAGTTGCCGCCGGGGTTCCGCGCGGGGGAAATCCAGTGGCCCGCGCCGCAGGTCGTCAAGATGGCGGGCTACGAGGCGCAAGGTTACGAGGGGGAAACGTTGCTGTTGATCCCGATCACGCCACCGGAAATTCTATCAGCCGACACTGCGACCCTGACCGCCAGGGTCTCATGGATGTGCTGCGGCAAGATATGTGAACCTGCGGTGAAAATCCCATTTTCCGTCACGCTTCCTATCTCCAACTCTGCGGAAGCCGACCCATCGACGCAGGCCATGTTTGAAAAATTCCGCGCCTTGGTTCCGCGAAATGAGCCGGCTTGGAAGGCTGCGGTCAAACGCGAGCGCGGGAAAATTATCCTCACCTTGAAACCACCCGGCGCGATTTCAAACCCGGGCGGCATTCACTTCTTTTCCTCCGATGGCCAGGTGGATTCCAATCAGAAACAGCAGGTCGATATTCTATCAAATGGAGCCATCCAGATGACATTGACTCGCTCGCAAACCGCACCAGAGCTTCCCGTCCCGTTGCCGGGAGTTGTGAATTTCAAGAATGGAGATTCGCCAGCCTCTATTGAAATCAAACCCTGTTATTGAAAAGGTTTTTCCTGTAAAGATCTGTGAATTGCGCGCCTGTTTGCGGGTTAGCCTGCAAGTTCTTGTTGTGGAAAACCTGCGGCACCGTAGAAAAAGGCAGGCAGTCCGCTGGATGATTTGTGAGGGGATGCGCCACGGGGGTGAACTCATCCGCCCCGCGCGGTTCAGTTCTTCGGGTTCCACCGCCCGTTGTTTTCCTGCGGGCCGAACCAGCCTAGATCCCACTTCTCGGCGTCGCCGCCATGGGGATTAGCTCCGGGACTGGACGTGTTTTTCGCTTCCACGGTCACACTGCCATCGCACCAGGCGACAAGTGCTTTGCCGTTAGCGCGGAAATGCACGGTGGGACTCGGCCTGTTGTCAGAGGGGCCTGATCCGTAATCCCAAAACGGCGGTTCGCAATCCGCGCTCTCCTGAAGGCCGGATGCCCGGGCGTAGGCAGCGGTGGTGAACATGACGGTCTTGCCCGGGTCCGAAACGTTTACAGGTTTTTCTGGAATCAGGATCTTGGTTCTGGAATCGAACGCGCCTCCGGGACGCCCGCCGATGTAAGCCGAATTGTAGCCGTAGCCGCCGGTGCCATCTTCAAAACTTCCGGAACCTATAACCATGGCTTTGAAGAGCGGACAGGTGGTCACTCGCAGGCTCTTGCCGAGATAGGGTGATAGAAAGCCGGTGGTGGGGTCGAAATTCGCGTCAACCGACTTCCGCGAGCCATGCCAGCGGCGAGTGTTAGACTGGTCGGAGGCGGGACAATAGACGCCATTGTCCGCCGCGTAGGTGGTGTTCGCGATGGCGAGCGATCTGAGGTTGGTCGTGCTTTGGATGATCCGGGCCCGGGTAAGCATCGCCTTGCCTGCGGAAAACGAGACCACGGCGAGAACCAGCACGATGGCGATCACCACTAGGATTTCCACGAGGGTAAACCCATAGGCCCTGCGCCTTCCCCTTGGTAACATGCGGCTCATGATCTGTTATAGATGGTTGATTTTCACCCGGAAGAAGCGCCTTCCGCTCGCGCTAACAGGCAGCTCGTCCCGGACTGTCACCGCACGGATCACTCCGATGCCGGTGATCTGGCTTGCGGCTGATTCGGTGACGACGGGGAAATGTCCGACTGCCGCTTGCACCGGATTTCCCGCGGTGCTGGAGGCGATGGTCGTCCAGGTGCCGGTGGTCATATTTCCAGAAACCTGCAACTCGTAAGTGATGTCGGTTAGGCGTTCATCACGGACGAAGCCGAGTTCCGGATAGATGTGCCCCGCGGCGGCGATCATCCGGCACACCGGCGTGGCCCCCGCGCTGTCGGCCAGCCACGGCACGCGGGCGAAGGCATATTCCAAGAGGTTCGGGAGGCCATCGCCATCAGGGTCATCCGCTTCACCGCGCTGGGCGGCAGCCAGTTTTTGCAAGGCCGGCCAATCTGCGAAGGTCATGAGGGTGGAAATGCTTCCCACCGCTTCGAGGTCGAATCCTCCCGAGCCGAAGGTGAGCCAGGCATCATAGATGGATCTTCCCGCCTGATCGTGAAAAGCCCCGCTGCCTGGAATATCGACGAGGCGCACATGGGTGATTTCCTGGAGTCCGACTTGAGTGAGGTCAAACGGGGTGCCCCATGAATTGCCATAGGCATTGGTGTGTTTTCCGGCGAGATTGCAAATGTTAGTCGGATTGAGCGAGCCGTATGGCCCCACGGCGGATGGCGTGAGCGAAGTGGCCGGGAAGCGGATGAAGTCGGTGCCATTGGCGGAGACCTCGACGTAGGCAAGCTCCGCGAGGATACCGCCGGCTCCTGCGCCGCCTTGATTGGATTGCGAGAGCAGCCCATTTTCAAACACCACGAAGTCCGCGCCGGACAAGTTCCGAATCGGCTTCGCAAGGTGCAGGGTGATGGACCCCGGCGGTGCTCCCGCCGTGATCTGGGCGGCGGATAGATCGCCCAGCGAGACGATGTGGAAGTTGTCACCAGTCACTTCACCCAGCGCGAGAGCCGGGTCGCTGAATGCGGAACCCGCATCCGCCCGATGGTATTCCGGGGCATCGGTGGCCCAGTCGAAGAACAAGGGATTCACATGGTTATCCGGATTTTGAATAACGGGGTCACCATTGTCATCAACGCCGGTTAGTAGGCGAGCTTTGCCGATGCCATGAGGTCCGACGAAGCCGGGAATAGGCGCGTCGTAAACATTGGCCGAGTCATTCAACGCGGCGGAATACGGGCCACCACACGCGGTCTGAATGGCACCGCAATATGGAATCCACGCGAATAGACAAATGAATCGTTTCATCATGCAGCGGAAAGGGTTCATGACTCTCCCTCGATTGATACAAGGGAGAGCCTTGGTGAAATGTCACGCAACGCGTCTGCGACGGAGGAATACCAGCGAAGCCCCGGCGAGGATAAGGATCGAGCTAGGCTCAGGAATGGCGGCAGGTGCATTCACCGCTAGGCCGGGTCCCGCATCACCGAATGCAGAATAGACCCACCCATCCCAAGAACCATCAACCAATGGGCGGCCAAGCACGCCGGTGTTAGAAGCAACCCACTCTCCGGGTCCCCCTTCGTCGTAAGGACTGCCAAGTGGCGGCAGGACGTGGGCACCCGTGGGAGCAGCACCATCGATGTAATTTTCGGGCTGCTGGGCGTTGTTGACGAAGTATTGCAAGTATTGGCCGGTGCCGGGATTGAATCCTGGAAACGAATTGCCCTGCCACTGGATGTCATAAACAAATCCACTATCCAAGCCCGAGGCGACAAAGGCTCCCTGTGAGTCAGAGACAAAAGCAGCGAGCATATCTCCCCCTGTCTTGGCTTCGTTACTCTGCCAGCGGTAGCCCCAGGCCCAGGCTTGGAGTTGGCTTGGCCACTGAATCACCATCACTGCTTGGCTGACATTCACTCCCGCTTCCGGGCCAGTCCAGCGGGTGACGTCTGAAATAAGGAACGAGGCCGCCCGGGCTTCAAATAAGGTCGCAGAACAAATAAGCGCGCCCGCTGCAATCAGGCGCATGGTTGGATGTAATTTCATTTTTCTCTTCGGTATCTATCAATTTTCACGAAGAGAGGACCCCGGGCTAACAGCCAGTGGTCTTCTCCCGTCGATCCCCTTTCGCGGAGGACCATGGACCCGGCCGACCAACGAATTGGCGGGCGGGTGACGAGCCGACGAAGGGCCAAGTATTCGGGCTCCCGGCTTCATGCCTCCTCCCCGTCTTCACCGCACTTGCGAGCGATTGACTGTGTGGGGATTTGTATCCGGATACCGCTGCGCGACAGCTCCGGATTCTAACCGGATTCCATGACGCCTTCGTGATTTGTCGGCGCAGAACTCACCTTTCGGCGAATGGGATGCAAGCTGAATCTGGCACTCGCACGGTGGTTTCGAAAAAATTCCAGCGCCGTCGGCTGGCGTTGCCGGGAGGCTGAAATGGCGTTGACCGTGAACCCGGTCCGTGGCAGCGTAATTCACTTATGAAGTGCATCCCGGCTCTCTCCGCCATCGCCGTCCTCAGTCTCGTGGCTTGTGATTCCATGACGGGGCCAATCACCAGCGGGGATTTCGATCCGCTGCGTCCGCCGGGTGGCAATGTGGGTCCGGGGGTGAAAACCGCCCCGACTTTCAAAGCCGGCCAGTTCGTGCGGGCCGCGATGGACAACGCGGCGTTTTTCAAGGCCCGCCCGAAAGGCGATGCGGATGCCGACAAGCTGCTCACCCGGGGCACCGCGATGAAGGTGATTTCGTACAATGGCAGTTATGTCCAAGTGGAACTCGATAGCGGTGAAATCGGCTTCGTCCCGTCGGTCATGCTCGAGGATCCAAACGCCGTGACCCAGGCCCCCCTGACGAATCCCGGCGAATACCAGGTTTACCCGCCTTTGCCCGCTGCCGGAATCGGCGGACCGCTGCCTGTCATCGACCCCGCCGGCCTGCCGCCGGAAGGGGCGATTCCGACGGTGATCGATCCCGATGCTCCTGTCAGCAACGCGCCGGTGCCTCCGGTCACGCCCACCACCGATACCTTCCCGACTCCCGCCGCACCCAAGGTGGAGTCGGTGCCGCTCCCGCCCAACGGCGAGGAACCCAAGGCGGAAAAGCAGAACTAGCTTCAAGCGCGGGTGGCGTGCCGGGTTTTCTCGGGGGATCATTGGCAAAACGCCCGTGCGAATTCTTGTCCTTGAATCTCACCCCTGCGGTGATTGAATCCGCGGTGTGAGTCCCTGCTACAGTTTGCTTGCGGTGTTATTGCTCGGTGCCTGCGCGGGGCCGCGTGAGCCCTTGGTGGTGAAACAATTCCAACTCCGTGACCAAGATCCGGGATCGACCGACGAGCCGATGGTGAAAATGGAAAAAGAGCGACGCTTGCACGGTGCCGTCAGCATGGCGGAGCGCCGCAACAGGCTCGGCCAATATTACACCCTGCTGTGGCACGACCCGGCGGGCGCGGGCCAGGGCGAGGTGGAATTGATTTTCCAATACCAGCAAGGAGCCACGGCCAGCCGGGTGAAACGCATGGCTCAAAGGTTCCCGGCCACCGATTCCCAAGGCGCGGTGGAGTTTGCGGTGATCGGCGATGACTATTTCAAAGGAGGCAAAGTCCTGGTATGGAAGGCCACGCTACAGCGCGGAAAACGGGAGATCGCCACCCGCCAATCGTATCTTTGGCAATGAGCTGTGAATTTTCAGATGGATGGTTGACCATCGGCCTCTCTGAATTTATATTCACGAACCTTTCGCCGTTCAAACAACGGTCTTTCGGTCTTTTTCTCAGTGACTACGGAATGCGCAATTTTGATCGGACTCTTCGATGGATTCAGCTGGATCCGCTGTGAGGGGAAGGGTTCGTTTTTAAACAGTCCCGCCATAAAGGGATTCGGTGACGAGCGGATCTCGGCCGGCGAGCGATGTCTGGTGGTCGATCTGGGTGCCTGCACCGGCATGGATTCCACCTTCATGGGCACTCTCGCCGGGATCGCGATGCGCCTCACCGCCAAGGTCGGAGGCGTTTTACAAATCGCCGATACCGGAGCACGGAACCGGCGCTCGCTGGAGGACTTGGGCTTGGATTTCCTGATGGAAATCGATCCGCCAGAGACCGCGTGGCAGAATCAGATTGATCAGATCCGCACGGACTTGAAACCGCCGCAGAAGCTGACGGTACCGGGTCAAATCCAGCGGGCCATGCATGTCCTCGAGGCGCACCAGGTACTCGCCGATGCCAATGATAAAAACGCGCGGGTGTTTTCCAATGTCGTCTCAGTGTTACAAGACGAGCTGGCGACCAAACAGAAACTGGCCAAGTTGCCGGAAAAGAGTTAAGCCTCGTCGCCGGGATGCATCTGAAACATTGATTCCCGCGAGATGCACGCTTCCACCCTCATCACACTCGCGGTTTGCGCATGGGTCATCGCGGGGTTGCTGCTGGCGCTCCAAAACCAACGCCGCCGGGTCCAGACTATCCGCCGGAAGTTCAATGACCTGGAGGGCGAGGAGCAGCGGATGTTCACCTTCCTGCACGATCTTGGCCTCGCGATCGAAAACGAGCCATCGCCTTCGGTGCTTTCCCGGATCATCGTGGATGGCATTGAAAAGGTCGTCACCGCCCGCGGTGGGGCCATTTACTTCCTCAATCCCGAGGGCGATTTCCTCAACCCTTCCTATATCTCGGAGGAATGTCCGCCGCTGATCGGCATCCCGGTGGAAATCCGCAAGAAGGCGGAGCGTGACCCACGGGCGCTTGAAAGTCATGTCCGCTTGTCCCGGGTCGCCGTGGGCGATGGGATTCTCGGGCATTGTCTCACCGTCGGCGAGCCGATCCACGTGCGGGATGTGAAAAATCATCCGGCGTTCCGTGATGCTTTCACCCGCTATACGGATGATGTCTCGGTGTTGCTCTCACCCTTGCGCCATGCGCACAAGGATCTCGGGGTGTTGGTCGTCGCCCGTCGTCACGAGGATGGGAGTTTCACCGCCAATGACTTCGCCGTGTTTCGCACCGCAGCGGAACAATCCTCTTTCGCCCTCGGCAACGCGCGGATTCACCGAGAGGCCCATGAAAAGCGGGCGATGGAAAATGAACTCATAAACGCCCGCGAGGTGCAGCGGATTTTGCTGCCGCAACAAGATCCGGTCATCACGGGATTCCGGATCAGCGGCACCAACCTTCCGGCACGAATCATCAGTGGCGATTACTATGATTACCTCGACTTGGGAGATCAAAAATTCGGGATCGCGATCGCCGACGTTTCCGGCAAGGGCGTGCCTGCCGGCTTGCTGATGGCGATGTGCCGCAGCGCCTTGCGCTCGGTCGCGCCCGGCGAGACCTCGCCTTCCAAGGTCATGGCGGCGGTCAATCGCCAGCTTTTCCCCGACATCCGCGAAGACATGTTCATCAGCATGGCCTACAGCGTCCTCGATGCTCCAAGCGGCAAGCTCACGCTGTCCCGCGCGGGACATGACCCGGCGCTGTTTTTCCGCCGCGGGACTGGCAAGGTCGAGCTGCTGCGCTCGCCCGGCCTGGCCCTTGGAATCGACGCCGGCGCGGTCTTCGAGCGGGTGACCCGCGATCAGGAAATCGAACTCAAATCCGGCGATTGCGTGCTTTTTTACACAGACGGGGTCAAGGAAGCCGTCGATTCCAAGGAGGAAGAATTCGGCATGGAGCGCATGTCCGAAGCCTTCCGCATGGCGGCCCCGCTGGGTGCCGAAGCCATCTTGATCCGGATGCAGGAAGAGCTCAAACTATTCACCGGCGATGGCCCGCAGATGGACGACATCACGCTGGTCGCCGTCGAGAAGCGATAGGCAAGGGGGAGCCTGGTTTGACACGGCTTCCCATCCCAAGTAGATCACTCCCCATGCCAATCCCTGAACTCCAGCCGGAACACGCCGAGCCGTCCGAGGAGGAATTGCGCCAAATGCTCGATGCCCGCGAGCTTGAAAAGGAGTCACAGCGGAGACAACTGAGCCGCAGCTTTACCAAGAGCCTAGTCGTTGCCGCCGTCGCACTGATAGGCGTGATCCTGTGTTTTCCCAGCAGCCGGAAAATGATCGGTGCCACGCCCCACGAAGATCCGCGGGTGGCCGAACTCAAAGCGGCGATCATCAACCAACAGAACCCTGCGGCCTCCAAGATCCCTGACGAGCTGAAGCCCTTCAGCGTCAAACCGGGTCAAAACTCCGACCACGAGAACGTCCGCTTCGGCATGGAGTTGCTGAATTTCTTGCAGCCGCCGGCTCGCCCGCCGGGCGCACCGCCTTCATCTGGCGCGAGCGAGCCCAAGAAGCAACCGTGAAATCGCGCGGGTGATCCCGGAGCGAGCTTCCCGTCCTTTGAATTTATGCAAATCAAGTCAGCCGTCTTCAACATCAGCGCCCGCGACCTGCAATCCGCCCCGGACTGGGATCGTCCGGAGTTTGCCTTCATCGGCCGTTCCAACGTCGGCAAGTCGTCGATGATCAATATGTTGTCTAACAAAGAGGCGCTCGCCAAGGTTTCCGCGACTCCGGGCAAAACCCAGCTCCTCAATTTCTTCGTGATGAACGGCACCTGGAGCCTCGTGGACTTGCCCGGCTACGGATATGCCAAAGTCGCGAAGAGCGAGAAAATCAACTTCAACGAATCCGTCGGCGACTATCTCGATCAACGCGAAAACCTTCGACTGGTGTTTGTATTAATCGACTCGCGTCTAACTCCCCAACCCATCGACATCAGTTTCGTCAGTTGGTTAGGCGAATGCTCGGTGCCCTTCGCCCTAGTCTTCACCAAAGCCGACAAACAATCGCCAACCAAGACCAATGGATCGATCCAAGCCTTTCTCGAAAGCATCCCGCAACATCTCGCCACCGTTCCCCGGATCATCAGTTCATCAAAGAGCCGGACCGGCCGGATCGAAATCCTGAAACTGATCGAACACACCCTTGCCTCCGCGTAGCGGCGATCACCGGTCGCCGCGAGTTTCCCCTCAATGTTGGTGAGTCGGGACTGAAAACGTGAAAATCAGCCGAATGTCTGTTATCTGGGATCCTGTCGCGCGTGCGGAAGTCTTCATTGGTGGCGGGTTATTGGGGACTCGGAGCCGCACGCCCGTGCTCTACATTGCCCAAAGCTGGGGTGGTCATGACAAGCACAAACCGCTGATGGACAACATTTTACAATGGCCTGGAGCCGAGCAAGCAGGCGGTGGACCCGAGGAAAATACTGCGCCGCTTAGCCCGTAATCATCCTGTCCGGGGTCAGGTCTCGCATTTCCACAATTTGCGGTGAGCAATTCAGGCAGATCGTTTCCGAGCGGTAATCAGTCCCGTTTCAAGAGCCTCTTTTCTATCTGGTATTCGCGGTGGAACTCAACGACGTGGCCGCGTTCACCTGCGGGCGGCTGTTCGGAAAACATAAGCTGCGGGATAGGGTGAGCCCCGGCAAGACGCTGGAAGGATCGCTCGGTGCGCTCGCGTTTTCCCTCGCGCTTCCCTGGTTCTGCCGGTTTTCGTTTCCCCACTTCGGGACTCTCCAACTGGGCTAACGGGACTCATCGTCGGCATCGGCGGGCAGTTGAGCGATCTCGCCATCAGTGTGATCAAGCGCGACCTCGGGGTGAAAGATATGGGTGCGCTGATCCCCGGTCACGGCGGCATACATGATCGGCTAGACAGCTTGATTTATACCGCGCCGTTGTTCCTTCACATGGTGGATTTCTTCTACAATCTCCCGGAATGAAACATTGGCGCTACGACACGGCGGAGGACTTGGAGCAGCCGATGATCGAACGGCTAAAGAACTTCCCGCGCGAGCCGGATATCCTAGTCTATCTCCTGCGGAGTTTCGCCGCAGTTAGCATGAGAGCCTGGCTGCGGCTCTATCATCGGCTTGAAATTACCGGGCTGGAAAACCTCCCGGCCAGCGGATCGTTTGTGTTGGTCGCGAATCACTCCAGCCATCTGGACGCGCCGTATTTGGTTTCTGCGTTGCCGCTGCGCAAGCTTCACCGGGTGTTTCCGACAGCAGCAGCCGACTATTTTCCTGAAACTCACCCACCTCAACGTGCAAGTGCTGGACCTAACTGCGCCGACGAATGACCAATTCGAACAAGCCGTGAACTTCATTGAAGCGCAAAGCAGGAAAGGTTGGGTCTAGGTGCATTGCAAGATCGGCTACTCTCGCAGCGCGGCGGTGGTGATGGCGTGGCCCATCCACAGCGGGCGTGCGTCCTCCGCAGATGACGCGGTGGCCATGCTTCGGCGCGTCCGTCCTGCGGTGGTGATCCGACCTGAGATCGCTCCAGATGTTATGGATTTCGTGGCTTCGTAGGGCGGAGGCATCAAACCTGAATTTGATCCACAAATCGGCGGCGACAAGATCAAATAGAGGGGCGATACGCGATCGCCCATGTCGTTGGGAGGACGATTGGAAGCGGTTAGCCTTATCTCATCGGCCCTTCATTGGCATCGGCGATCATGCATCGCCGCTCCTTGGGCATCTGGCGCGTCCCCATGAGGGATGACGCCGGGAGTTGTGTATAGAGCCCAGGACATCAGCCGGGCGGCGCTTTCCAGATCAGCCGCACGGCGTCGAGCCGCACGCGGGCATTCGCGATCGCGGCGGCCAGCTCGGTTTCACGATTCTCGAGCGCGGTGATTTCCTGCGGCTTGATATGGTCGTTCACTTCCGCGAGGTCGCGGAGGCGGGCGATTTCGGCGGCCAGTTCGGTGCGCATCAGGGTCATGGCGGCTTGGATGATGGCGTGGCTTTGCGCGGTGCCGAGTTCGCGCGCGTGATCTAACATGGCTGGCAGGAAGGTTCGCTTCACTTTCTCGTTCCGCAACAATGCGGCGGCGTCGCCCTTCCGGAGCGGAGGTTTCGCGAAGGCGGCGTTGTCCGAGTGATCGCCGCCCTTGTGATCGACGATGATCCGCAGCGGCGTTTGTGGCAGGAAACGCTCGACGTGCAACCTCGCCGGAGCCACGCACTCGACGACCAGCCATCCTTCCAGCAGAATGATTTTCTCCCCGGTGGAATCCCAGACGCCGAAGGTCGCGTTGCCTGCGGCGGAGCCGAGCATGAGGTCGAGTGCGCCGCGGACCATCGGGTGATCCCATGTTAGGAAGGCTTCCTGTTCCCGTTCCAGCGCTCGTTGGCGGTCGAGCGTCACGGTCATGCCATCCTGTGGCAGCGAGGGAAACGCGTCGGATTTCAAATTCCCTGGCAGCAGGAAATAGCGGCGGTTTCCGAGTTCCTCGATGTGCAGGCCGGAGAACTCGAACAAGCGCAGTAGGAAGTCCTCGAAGCCGGGGTTCTCATCCCACCCGCGGATTTTCTCCACCAGCCACGCCGATCTAGCAGGCCGGTGCGAACTCCGTTCCAGCAGACGATCCTGCCCGCGTGCCAGGCGTTCGGAAATCCGTTTCCGGCTGGCCAGCGTCTTGTCGATCAGCTCATCGATGCCCTCGCGCTCGCCGATCGCTTCTTCCAGATCGAAGCGCAACTCGCGTTGAATTTCCGCCGCGCCGGGCGGGCTGGCGCGGAAGGCATCGAGGCCTTCCTCAAGCCAGCGCATCCGGATTTCCTCGTCGGTGCCGGGCAAATACGGGACGTGAACCTGGATCGTGCCCTTCTGGCCGATCCGGTCCAACCGCCCGATCCGCTGCTCCAGCAGATCTACGTCTTCCGGCAGATCATAGAGCACGAGATGCCGGGCGAATTGAAAATTCCGTCCCTCGCTGCCGATCTCCGAGCAAACGAGGATCCGCGCGCCGTCCTTTTCGGAAAAGAACGCCGCGTTCCGGTCGCGCTGGAGCAACGTGAGATCTTCGTGAAACAACACGCCTTTCACTCCGGTCGCCGTGTGGAGTGCTTCGAGCACCTCCTCCGCCAGCTCGCGGGTCTTGGCGATGACCAGAACCTTTTCCTCGCCGAGTTTCTCCAACAACTCGCCCAACCACGCCACCTTGTCCGTCACCGGCGCAATCCGTGGCTGGCGTTGCGGAAAGCCGCCGAGCTTGGTCCGCGTGTTGCGGAACATCACGCGACCGACGCCGAAACCGTCCAACAGATCCGCGATCAAGCGCTCGCGGGCATCCGGCTTTCCCGCTAACAAATCCGCCACGCGGTTTTCCAACCGGTGATGTCCGGCGACGAATGCCTTCAAGCGTTCGTCCACGATCGCGCCTGCCGCCAGCGACTCCACGACATCAGCCACTTCCTCGTAATGCAGCGTCTCCTCGCGGTAATGTTGGAGATCGGCATAGCGGTCCGGATCCAACAATTGCAGCCGCGCGAAATGGCCCTCCGGGCCGAGCTGCTGGGGCGTGGCGGTTAGAAGGAGCAGGCTTTCCGTGGTTGCCGCGAGGCCGCGCACCATTTCATACGCCGGTCCGGCTGCCTCTGGCGACCACTCGAGGTGATGCGCCTCATCCACCACCACCACGTCCCAGCCGGCTTCGCGTGCCTGCGCCGCACGTTGCTCGTTGCCGGCCAGGAAATCGACGGCGGCGAGTACCCACTGGCTGTCGAGAAACGGATTGCACTCCGGATCGCCATACTCGATCGCCTCGCAGCGCTCTTCATCGTAAAGGCTGAAGGAAAGCTGGAACCGCCGCAACAGCTCCACAAACCATTGATGCACCAACGGCTCCGGCACGAGAATGAGCACACGCTCGGCGCGGCCGGTGAGAATCAGGCGGTGCAATATCAAACACGCCTCGATGGTTTTCCCTAGGCCCACCTGATCGGCTAACAAAACCCGCGGCTTCGCCCTGTTCGCCACCTCGTCGGCGATGAAGAGCTGGTGCGGGATCAAATCCATCCGCGCTCCTGCCAGCCCGCGCACCGGCGAGCGGCGCATGTCGGCCCGGCGGCGGAGCGCCTCGCCACGCAGATCGAAATCGCCATGGTCGTCGAGCTTGCCGCCGAACAAGCGTTCCTCGGGTTTGCTGAAGCTGATGGAGTCGGACAGATCGGCTTCGGGCGATCTGGGA
>JANMJJ010000089.1:0-13679 GCA_031371325.1 Akkermansiaceae bacterium
CCTTCCGCTACGGCAGCCCAAATTCGAGTCCCTCGCCACTCCATCCTTGATCCAATATCCATGATCTCCTATCAATCCGCCGCGCCCCGCACCATAGCTTAGTTTAGCCACCGAGTGGTCGGATTTTCGGGGCCGCCTCAGACCTCGCTCCCTACGGCTTTCCCGCCTATTTCCTCGATTTTGAAACCGCCATGTTCGCCGTGCCTATCTGGAAAGGCACGCGTCCCTATCAACAGCTTCCCTTCCAGTTCAGCCTCCACATTCTCGCGGAAAGCGGCGACCTCCAACACCACGGGTTTCTGGATCTATCCGGTGATGATCCCTCCCGGGCTTGCGCCCAATCACTGGTGGATCTCTGCGGCGCACACGGCCCAGTCTTCGCCTACAACGCCGGCTTCGAATGCCGGGTCATGCGCGAACTGGCAGCCCGCTTCCCTGAATTCGCCCCCGCTCTGAAGGCTATCATCGAAAGGGTGGCTGACCTGCTCCCCATCGCAAGAAACCGCTACTACCACCCCAGCCAGCACGGAAGCTGGAGCATCAAAGCCGTGCTGCCCGCCGCGATCCCGGAATTGTCCTACAACCAACTCGATGGGGTTCAGGATGGCGGAATGGCGGTGTCGGCGTTCATGGAAGCGATTGATCCTGCCACCTCGGCGGAGAGAAAAACGGAAGTCCAAACCCAGCTTACTTCCTATTGCCAACTCGACACACTCGCCATGGTGCGACTCTATCAATTCTTCAGCGGAAACCTCACCAACTCCATCCCAACCGAACCATGAGCACTTCCAAACTTAAAGACAGTCTTCCAGAACTCGACAGCCTGACACTTGATTACATTTTTGACCACGTTTACGACATCTCTGGATTTCCGGGTGAAAGCGAGGCTCCGGGGGACGCGAAACTATCCGACTTCCTCGAAGTCATCAAGGCGCTGCAAAAATTCAACTACCATCACTGGCAGGATGAATTTGGAGATCTCTATCGAATGGCTGCCGGCCCCCTCAATATTGATCCTCACGTGAATTCGGAAGGGGTGCCCCTTTGGCTTGCGATGCTGCAAGCCGTCAAGGATCTGTATGGTTTGTCCCAAAAAGAAATGAAGAAGGCCATCGGCCGGATCAGAATCAGAAAATAACCAACCACCCCACCCACAATTACCACTCCATATAATCATGAGAAACGAAACCAACACCTGGTCAGAAGGACTTCAGCAACAAACTCGGGATGCCATCAGTGAAATGCAGGTCAGTCCTCATGACGGAAAACTGCATTTCAAAAACTATGACAAGGGCTTTGCATTCATGACAATTCAAGACCTGTTGGGCGGAAAACTCTCTCTTACCGACAAAGAAAACGGGCAAGTATTCGAGTTTGCGGATGTAGACGAGTTGCTGAACGCCGGTTGGGCAATGGATTAGGCATCACATTCTCCTACGCTTGATCCTCACATTGGTTCTCACAACGTCTCTTGTCTCAATCCGCTGTCCATAGTCCTGCTAGTAAAATCATGTTATTTGGCCCCGTCGATTTGGACGATGGTCTTATTTGCATCTAGCAATTCTGCAAGCCGGTAATAGGCTCGAAACGCGTTGTTCGCAGGCGGCCTCGGAAGGTGTTTGAGATGAATTTGGTTGGTCTTTGACAGCACAAAAAACTGCTTTTCTTCATCGGGGGAATTCCCGCACCAAAGTTTGCGGCAGTATTCTCCAATCCGCTCTTTGACATCGTCATCATAAGACGTGCTGAGAAGAAATGCCTCCAGGTCCTGCCGAGGATTGAGAATGATCACTTCATCCAAGCCATAGAGCTTGTCCATCACGCCTCCGCCGCCTTTCCGAAAGGCTAAATACAGTGGTTTCTTTTTCATCTGGTAGACACCTGAATTCGGACACTCGTAGATGAACGGTTCCCGTTCCAAGTGATCCGAGCTGTTTCCCGCAGGGATGGAGTAGACTTCTTTTTCGTGGAATTTCATCGCGTCGTGTATGTTTGTGAGAAAATTGAAATAATCGTATGCGAGTTCGCGGCGCGCCGGTTTTAATTTGGCAAGAACGCCTACCACATCATCCCACAGCAGAGATTTGTATTGCGGCATCTTTGAAACCAGTCGGTTCTTTGTAAGAATTAGTCCGCAACGTTTAAATCCCTTGAGAACGAGGAAATGGGCCGATTGCACGTAACGGTCCAATTGTTCGAAGACAGGTTCATCCGATTGCTTGTTCGCGCTTTTCGCTTCGATAATGATGCATCGGTCGGGACTGCCGTTTCGATAGAGGCAAATACAAATGTCAATTCTGTCTTTATTTCCATTCTCCGCGATCATTTCGCCATGCACCACGATTCGATCATGGTCGCTGATAGAAATTCTTCCGGCAGCGTCTTGGATTTGACGTAACTTCAAAAAGGCCTGCAAGAACTTGGGGTCTTTTGCCAGAAGAAGTGCCAGCCCTTTGGTCTGCTGAACTTCGTGATCTCCGGCAATCAAGTCGAATACGGATGATTCAGGCTTGTTATAGAGGTGGTAAGAAATCTGGGAATTCATGTGGAGAAAGTCGTAGCTTCAGAGCGTCGCTGCAGTATTCTGTTCGGCCTCGATGACGCCAACAAACCATGATTCGTAAAGGTTAAGGCGGGCGATGACCGCGTCGATGTCGAGGATTTCATCATCGCCCCCGAGCCACGCCGACCGCGGAATGATTGCGACGGTCATAAAGTTTCCACTGCCGAAGCGACCGGGACGTTCAAGTCTCATTCCAGGAAGGACACCACCCATCAAGAGGTGGTGAAACCGCTCGCGAACAGCCCGGCGATCCTCGTAAACCTCGCCGACTTTGAAACACAGATTTCCTTGCTCAATCTGCATGTAGGGGTTTACCCCATCGCATTTGAGCCAGTTCAATACGGCGTTCCAGAATCCACCGGATGGATTCGGAACATATCCCCAGTTCACCAGCCCCCGCGACCGCTCGATCTGCTGGTAGAGCCCCTTCCACTGGTCCGCCTTCCACTCACCGATGCGCTTTTCCAAGAAGCTGGATTCATTCCCCTCCAATTCCCGCAGTCGGTCCCGAAAGTCGTTGTAGATGTCACTTTCGATCTCGTGCGCATCCAGTAATCCCAACAGTTCACGTCGATTGAAGACTTCGAAACCCTGCACGGCCACTTTCTTTAGATTTAGGGATGAGTCGCTGTGAGTCTTAATGTAGACACAAATCAGCTCGCACTTGTGCTGCCGACACCATTCCTCTCCGGTCTTGCGATACCGGGCCAGTTGGTCCGAGTGCTGGCCGGAGCCGGTCTTGTCCTCGATCACGATTAGGTGGGAGTCATTGACCTCCGCCCAGACATCAATGCTTTCCCGCTGCCTGCCAGCTTTCACGCGACTGAGGTGCTCAGGGGGCGTGGATTGTAAGGAGATTAGGCGTTTCACAAACTCGCTTGCAACGGCATTGAGAGCTGGATTGAGCTTCCTGCATTCAGAATCGGCCCACTGTAGGAGCCAAGTGATAAAGGCGTCTTGGCTGAGTTCCTTGGTGGCGAGGGCGAATAAGTTCGGTTTCATTGTTTTTGGATGAGCGGGAGAAGAAATAGACGGGGAAGCATTGGCATGCTTGATTATTAGCTATGGTGTAACAAGCGTCATCGGCCATTGAGGCGGATATTTTTTGGGCTTACCTGTGAGAGGCAAGAAATCGAACCGAGGACAATCCTGATGGAGGCTCTCCGCGAAATGCCGGTTCGCGGCGGCGAGGGCTTCTTGAAATTTGTTGAGATTGAGTCGGGGCTGGTTCACAAAAACGACTCTCCATCAGGCCCACGACAAAACGTGTCGTGGTGAGTCGATGGGTTGGAGCCTTATGGAAGCCGTGCGAGATAGTCGGCTAGGCTGATGGCGGTCACGGATTCGGAGAGCGGAAAGGTTTCTCCTTGGGGGATGATGTAGTAGCCCTTGGTGGCTTGCAGAGTTTTCATGCTTTCCAGAAATCCAGGAGTCAGTTTGGGTGAGAGGGTGCGCTTGATTTCAAGGGCGACAGTTTCGCCTGACGGATTTTCCAAGACGAGATCGACTTCGGCCCCGGCGTGGGTGCGGTAATGGCTGGATGTGGTGCCTTTGGGGAGGCGGGTCACGATCTGCTCGATACAATAGCCTTCCCAGGAATGACCGCAGAGCGGATGTCCCAGGACCTGCTCCAAATCGTGAAGTCCGGCAAGGGCGTGGAGGAGGCCGGCATCCCGCCAATAGACTTTAGGGGCTTTCACCAGACGTTTTCCCGCGTTGCGGCTCCAGGCCGGGATGCTGCGCACAAGATAGAGGCCTTCGAGCAGATCCAGATAGTGGCGTGCGGTTTTGCCGTCGATTCCCAGAGAGCCAGCCATTTTACTCAGATTGAGGGTGGCTCCCTGTTGATGGGCGAGCATCGAGCATAGCCGCCGCAACAGCAGTGGTGCCGCAGTGATCCCCAACTGGGGCAGGTGGCGCTCGACGTAGCTGGTGATGAAATCCTCACACCATTGGATCGCCGCAGCATCGTCAGCGGCGAGATAACTGTCCGGGTAGCCGCCGCGGAACCAGTGCCGGTCCATGACGTCGTCGCCAGGTGCGAGCTCGGTGAGGTTGAACGGGTCGAGTTCGAGATAGCTGATTCTTCCCGCGAGCGTCTCGGAGCTTTGTTGGAGAAGCTCTGGGGAAGCCGAGCCGAGAATGAGGAACTGGGCCGCCCTTTCACCGGCACGCCGGCGCTCATCGATCAAACTGCGAAGGACCGGGAAGAGACCCGGGAGACGCTGGACTTCGTCGAGGATCACCAGGTGGTCGGCGAACCGGCCGAGATAGAGTTCGGGATCCGCCAGCTTCGCGATGTCCGAGGGCCGCTCCAGGTCGAGATAATGGCTGGGTTTTCCCACATCCAAGCCTCTCGCCAAGGTCGTCTTCCCCACTTGCCGTGAACCGAGCAACGCCACCACAGGTGTTTGCGACATCCGCTTCACTAAGATGGGGGTGATGTGGCGCTTTATCATTTCGCATTGAAAATGCGGAATCGATTCCCGAATTTCAAGGCGAAATTCAACCCGTTTCCACGATGGCCAGCAACTGGCGGGCGCGGCTGACGGCCATGAACCAGGAGTGGTGGTCGTAGTCGCTGGCGAGGTCTTTGTGGGGAGGGAGTCCGATGAGGATGACGGCCTTCGAGTCGAGGCCCTTGGCTTTGTGGATGGAAGTGTGGCGGATCGTGTTCGGCGCGTCCTCCTGTTCGGTGCATTCGCGCAAGTTGTGAACACCGAGGATGCGGCGATCGCCGAGCGGGCTGCGGGTGATGTCGGAGTGGGCGTGGAGGATGAGCACGTCCGACGGATCGCAGAGCCCGGATTTTTTCCAGCGGGCGAGGATGGATTCGACGAGGTCGCAGGCATTGGTTCCGGCGGGAAGCGAATGGGTTTCAACGTCCGGTCCTTCGGGGAGGTGGTCGCCTTGGCCGAGCGCGTCGATCATGCCGGACGTGACGGAGCTGGAGTGATCGCGGAAAAACTGCCAGAGCGGGCGGGTGTAACGAACGGCTGGCTGAAGGCGGACGTGTGCGGGCTGTGACCAAGCGGCGGTCAGCACTGCGGGATCAAAGCGCTCGGCGGCACGGAAGGGCGGGCGCTGGGCGGCATCGTAGAAGACACCGGCGGGAGAATTTCTGCCTTCCGTGAGAAGGATCTGGTAGATGTGCCACCAACCGACGGTTTCACCGGAGAGAATATCGATTTTCGCGTGCCAGCAGGTGTCGTGATCCTGGCCTTCGTCCACGACCAAGGCATCGAAGCACGGCCAAGCCTTCCGGAGAGCTGGATCACGAGAGATTTCGAGGACGAGGCGGGGGAGCTCGACTTCATAGAAGGCGCGAATGGTTTCCGTGGTGCTGCAGGGTGTTGGCAAGCTGGCGGGCTTTCCCGCGAGGGAACACAGTTCGAGGAAGAGTTCCTCCCAACCGCGGACGACGACCTCACCGCGTTCGATCTGGCGGAGGGCGACAATGCGCCGGAGTTGGGCGGTGAGCGCCTTGTTGTAAGTGAGGAAAAGCACGCGCTGACCGTCATCTTGGCGGGCATGACGAAAGGCGAGTTCGAGGGCGTGCCAGGTCTTTCCCGTCCCTGTGCCGCCGTGGATGAGGAGTTGACGATTTTCTGAAAGCTGGTCGAGCAACGCGAATCGGGAAGTGAACTGCCGCTCGAAGAGCTGCTCGGTGTGATCGATGAAGGCGCGTTTTTCCTCAGGGAGGGAACCTTGGCCGAAGGCTTCCAAGACTGCTCGCCTTTGGAATGGATCGACAGGATTACGGACGTGATTGCCGAAGATCCGCAGCCAGGTTGAAACCCAGTTTTCCAGATCGTTGCCGGTGACGAGCCAGTTTCGGGGAATTCCTTGGAAGTTTTCGACATCGGTCGGCGCATCGACCCCCGGCACGCACAGGGCTATCTCGATGAAGGGCGGATTGCCCTTCGCCCGGATGCCTCGGAGGACTCCCTTCCACTCCATATTCAGTTGGGAGATTGGGTCGTCGCCGCCAGCACCTTCCCAACGTCCTGTCTCCGGGAAATGTCGGGGCAGCGATGATTTCACCTCCAGCACCAGCAGGCCGCCCGCCGGGCCGAGGATGAGGAAATCTCCCTCCCGCTGCATCCCGCGGGAGTCTTGGTAATAGTAACCCCAGATGACCGTCCAGGCATGTGGCGAATCGGCCAGTCCCTTCAACCGCTCCGCCACCCGGATCTCCGAAGGATTGCTGGCGTGTGGAGGGCGGTGGAGAATCCAGTCGATCATCGGTTTTCTGACAGATGGTTATCAGGCTGGATCGGGGAGGGACAAGGATCCGGTTTCAGAGAATTCAGAAACGGCGGTGAGGATCTCAAGCCAGAAACTCCGGTTCGGTCCGCCCACAACCGTTCTGGGGAATGGTTTTAAATCATTGCGTTCCAGCGAAATCAAGAGGAGGAATCGACTAGGACACGGTTTAGGTCACAGTCGGAATCACAGTGTTTCGTTGAAGGGCGAAAATCATTGCCAGTTCAAGGAATTTTGAAGTGGTCGGGCTGGCGGGATTCTACCACTCGAAATCGTTCCATCATCGCCGTCATCCGTGGAGTGCATCAGTCCTCCATCATCTTCTCAAGCGCATTCAATCGCTCGGCCAACTTCCGATCGTCCCGGAGCCGGCGCTCCGCCTGTGTCACACCCACTTCATGACCCATCCCCAGCCGGCTCGTATCGTAAAGGTCTCGCCATGCGCCACCGTTACCAATCTCAGAATTCCCCATCAATGTCTGTTATTTGGGACCCCGGTGCCTCTGACCCCGGCGCCTAGCTGTCTCGAGCAACTCGACCGCGCGGTGGACCGCTGCTACCGCAAGGAACCTTTTCTCACCGACCGCCAACGCGTGGAATACCGGTTCGTCCTCTACGGGCAACTCCCCGCGCCGTTAGTCGCCAAGCCCGCGAAGCGGAAGACAGTCGATCGAGAATGAAGAAGCGCGTTTGCCCTCTAGCAGTGGCATCGACGGTCATCGACCGACGCTACAAGGCACCTCTTGGTCCGCGCTTGCGCTCTCGCGACAGGAATGTCGCAACTCCGCCAATACTTCCCCCTTTGAACCAAGTGGCGCACTCACTCTCGCAGCCTCTTCAGCAGCTCGGGATCGGGCAGCGAGCAGGCGTCGGACTTGCCCATGAATCGGTAGCGGTGGTCCGCCACCCAACGATAAGCCATGTCCCGCACTGGTTTCGGGATAATCCGGGCGAGCGTGAAAACCCGCCAGCCGCCGCCGAGCACGCGGGCGAGTTCGATCATCGCATCGCTGCGGATGAAGACCTTGCTGTCGGATTCACGAAGCAGGACCATCGTGCCATCGCCTTCGGAGGCGTGGCAGGCAAAGCCCATGTCTGCGGCGAGTTTCCCCTGCAACGGCGCAAAGAACACCCGCTTGTGCTTGTCGAATCGCAGCACCTGGCGGACGGATTTCGAACAAACAGCGCAGTCGCCATCGAAAAAAAGCACCCACGTCATGCGCGGAATTTAGGGGGCTGCGGTCGTGAATTCAAACCCGGGATTTCCAATCGCGAGCAAAAGTCCGGGCACTTTTCCCGCGCGCGCGATCGAATCGCAAGCTTGGGCTTGCACGCTGCGGCATCCGTGGCCATGGAAAGAGGACCGCTTCACACGACTCACCCTGATCTTGAAATGACCGACGAATCCCTCACTCCCATCATCGTCGGCACACGCGGCAGCGAGCTGGCCCTGGTGCAAGCCACGGCCACCGAGGCCGCGTTGGCCGCAGCATTTCCTAACCGCCAAATCACCCGCAAGGTGATCACCACGACCGGCGACCAACGGACAGATGTCCCATTGAGCGAGGTGGCGAAGTCCGAGGGGACGTTCGACAAGGGCGTTTTCATCAAGGAAATCGAGGAGGCGCTCGACTCGGGGGAAATCGACATCGCGGTCCACAGTTTGAAGGATCTGCCGACGGTATTGGCTGGCCGCTATTTTCTCGCGGCAGTGTTGGAACGGGCTCCGGTCCGCGATGTGTTGGTGATGCGGGAAGCGGGCGGTTTGGCGGCATTGCCGGTGGGCGCGACGGTAGGCACGAGCAGCGTGCGACGCGCGAAGCAAATCGAATGGCTGCGGCCGGACGTCACGGTGATCGACCTGCGCGGCAACGTGCCGACCCGGGTGCGCAAGCTGGCGGAAGACAAGAATTACGATGCCATTTTACTCGCTGAAGCCGGTTTGGTGCGGCTCGGATTCATCCCGCCGGTCGCGGTGGGCGACGGTGCCGAGGCGGTGGCTGGCATGCCGGGGTTGTTCGTATCACGGCTGGCCGAGAGCGAGTTTTTTCCCGCCGCCGGGCAAGGCGCGATCGGCCTGGAAGTCCGGGCGGGCGATGCGCCGAGCCGGGTGTTCGCGGAAACCATCGGCCACCGCGAATCTTGGCTGCGGATCACCGCCGAGCGGGAGTTCTTGAGGCTGCTGGACGGCGGTTGCCACACGCCAGTCGGGGTTTTCTCGACGATTTCCGACGGCGAAATCCATCTCCAAGCCCGCGTTTTTCCCGAAGAAGGCGGCACGCCGAAATCCGGCAAAGCCCGTGGCACCGATCCCATTTCCCTCGCACTCGAACTTTTCAACTCCCTCTCATGAGCATTTCTGGCACCTGTTATCTCGTCGGCGCCGGTCCCGGCGATCTCGGTCTCGTCACCCTCCGCGCCAAGGAGTGCGTCGAGCTAGCGGACGTCCTCGTTTACGACGCATTGAGCAGTCCCGAGCTGCTCAACTGGACCAAAGCGGGATGCGAAAAAATCTACGTCGGCAAGCGCGCCAAAGACCACTCGGTGCCGCAGGATCAGATCAACGACCTCATCGTCGAGAAGACCAAGGCCGGCAAAAACGTGGTCCGACTCAAGGGTGGCGATCCGATGATCTTCGGCCGCGGCGGCGAGGAAGCGGCCGAGCTTGCGGCGGCTGGCGTGCATTTCGAAATCGTGCCCGGCATCAGCTCCGCCATCGCCGGTCCGGCCTACGCGGGAATCCCGGTGACCCACCGCGATCACAACACGCAGCTCACCATTTTCACCGGCCACGAGGATCCGACCAAAGGCTTCAGCTCGGTGGATTACGCGCAACTCGCCAAAGCACCGGGCACCAAGGTGTTCCTGATGGGAGTTGCCAGGCTGCGCGAAATCACCGGGGCTTTCATCGAGCACGGAGCCGCCGCGAGCACGCCGATCGCCCTCACCCGCTGGGCGACGACCGGTTCGCAAAAAACCATCGTCGGCACGCTTTCGAGCATTGCCGACATCGCGGAAAGCGAGAATTTCACCTCACCCGCGGTCGCCGTCATCGGCGATGTGGTGAAGGAGCGCAAAAAGATCAATTGGTTTGAAACGCGGCCCTTGTTTGGCAAGCGCATCGTCGTGACCCGCACCCGCGAGCAAGCCGGCGAACTCGGCAAGGCGCTGCGCGACCTCGGCGCGGACGTCATCGAACTGCCGACGATCCGCATCGAAGGGCCGCCGGACCGCCACGAATTCGCGGAACTGGTGACTCACGCCCACGAATACGATTGGCTCGTTTTCACCAGCCCGAACGGCGTCGAGCGGTTTTTCGACGCGTTCTTCGCTTCCTTCGCCGATGCACGCAGCTTGGGAAATCCAAAGATCGCCGCCATCGGTGAAGGCACCGCCAAGAAAATCCGCGAATACCGCTTCGCCGTGGATCTCATCCCCGAGCGCTTCGTGGCGGAAGGGCTGATCGATGCTTTCAAGAAGGAGGACATCGAAAACCTAACCATGCTGTGGGTGAAAGCCGCCGAAACCCGCGATGTGATTGGCGAAGGACTCACCGCACTGGGAGCCATTGTTGACAATTGCGTCGCCTATCAAACGGTGGCGGAAACGGAAGATCCCACCGGTGCCCGCGTGCGTTTGATCGAGGAAGGCGCGGATTTGATCACCTTCACCTCCAGCTCGACGGTGGAGCACTTTTTCGCGCTCGGCCTCGATTGGCCGGAGGGCTGCGCGGCGGCCAGCATCGGCCCCGTCACCAGCGATACGCTGCGCAAGATCGGCAAGAAGCCCACTTTCGAAGCCTCGAAACACGACATCCCCGGCCTCACCGCCGCCATCGTGAAGTATTTCAAAGGGAAATCCTAACGGGCGACGGCGAAAGATGCGGCGGGTCGTGGCGGTAGCACTTGGCCTCATGAATCCAGCCCACCCGGCTCCAATTCTTGTCCGTGCGGATTTCCAGCTTGCGGGTCGCCGCTCGCTTTGGTTTCGTGCGCCACGTCCGTGAGACGCCGCTGTAGCTCAGGGGTAGAGCAATTCATTCGTAATGAATAGGTCGTCGGTTCGAATCCGACCAGCGGCTCCAGACGAGCGGCCACCACTTCGGCCGGAAAGGTCCCGGCCATTGGTTTTTTTCGCGAATTCCGGTATTTTTAAAATTTGCGAAGCGAGCGACCGACGATGGCATCTGTTCCGGGGCTGTTTTAGTCCCGGCAATGTGTGCGCGGAGCGAGCAGCGACAGTCGTCCGCAGGTTTTGCAAAATGTAAAGCTACCCCGGCAAGATACCATTCATGAATTTTAAAAAATCTTTACTTTCAAGCGAGGATTTGACATTGAGTTCTTTGTGCTGTCCCTGCATGAAAACATATCCCTACATGAAAGTGATCGCGGTCGCTTGCGTCGGTGCCTTGGCATCTTGCGCGACCCCACCTAAAACAACCCGGATGCCCGTATCGGCAACCCTTCGTCCTGATTCCTCCCTCACCGGGCAGGTTCTCCAGGAAGTCAATTCCTACCGCCGCAGCCACGGCGCGTTGGATCTCGAGCGCCACGCCGGCTTGGACCGCTTGGCCCAAGAGCATAGCGAATACCTGCGACAACATCGTGGCACGTTCACCCTCAATGGTAAAAACGTCAGCCACATCGGCTTTGAAGGCCGCACCTTGGTCGCTCGCGAGCGATACCAGATGGATAGCTTCAGCGAGAATGTGGTCGCCGCCAATCATCTTGGCAAGAACCCGGCGCCGACGCTTGTGAAATTGTGGTCGGAATCCAAAGACCACGAATACAACATGCGAAGCTCCTGGACCCATACCGGCATCGGCCTGGTGGTGGATAGCGACGGAATGGTCTTCTGCACCCAGTTGTTTTCCACCGTCAACTATTCGCAAATGGCATCGCGCCAGCGTTTCAGCGGATTCTGATTCCCGTCAAACCATGCCCGATTTGGCCCTCGAAATCGCCCTTCAAGCCTGCGGCCTTCACCGGATCGCGGGGATCGATGAAGCGGGTCGAGGGCCACTTGCGGGTCCGGTTGCGGCGGCGGCGGTGATTCTTCCCGAAAACTTCAGTTGCCCGGGCCTCGACGATTCCAAAAAGATCAGCCCTCGCAAGCGGGAGCTTCTCTACGAACGGCTCACCACCGACCCCGCGATTTGCTGGACCGTGGCCACCGCCGACCGGGAGGAAATCGACCGGCTCAATATCCTCAAGGCTACCCATCTGGCCATGCGCCGGGCCGTGGAAGCGCTCGATCCATCGCCAGCCCATTGCTTGATCGACGGTTTGCCGGTCAAAGGTTTCCCATTTTCCCACGACGGAATCGTGAAAGGCGACGGACTGTCGCTCTCGATCGCGGCGGCGAGCATCATCGCCAAGGTCACCCGCGACCGGATCATGCGCGAGCTTGACGCGGAGTTTCCGCAATTCGGCTTTGCCAAACATCAGGGATATGGCACGAAGGCGCATCTTGAAGCGCTTCGGATTCACGGCCCTTGTTGCCACCATCGTCGCTCGTTTCAGCCGGTCGCTCAACTCACCCTGCCGCTTGACAACGGCTGACGGCCAAGCCCGTGACCGGATCTGGCTGGGCAATTACGGCGAGCAAGTGGCCGCCGCCTGGCTTCGCTCCCAGGGTTGTAAAATCCTGGCTCGGAATTTCCGCGGCCCTCGCAAGGGTGAGGTGGACATCGTCGCGCGGGATCACAAGCTGTTGCTGTTCGTAGAGGTAAAAACCCGCCGCGAAGGCAGCAGGATCCGCGGCCTCGATGCCGTCGGAAAGGACAAGCAGGTTTTGATCGAGCGCGGGGCAAACGCTTGGCTCAAGCACCTCGGCACCCGGGATTTACCCTGGCGCTTCGATGTCATTGAAGTCCATGTCGAGGACGGCAAAAAGCCCCGGGTCAATCAGGTGAAGGACGCGTTCTAGCAGCTTGGATTCACCGGGTGGGTGTAGCGGGTGGTCATGAACTCGCGGAACTTGCCTGGTCACTTTTTAGCATTTCCCATCCTCGCCGCCGCCGCATAGGCTGGGTGCGCAATGCCCACCGTCGCCTCCCTCCGCGCCGTCATCCGCGACGTCGTCGATTTCCCGAAACCGGGGATCATTTTCAAGGACATCACGCCCGTCCTCGCGAATGGCAAACTTTTCCACGACTCCATTTCCCTGCTCTGTGCGACCACCGGCGGGGTGAAAATCGACAAGGTCGTCGGCATCGACGCCCGCGGCTTCATCTTCGCCGCCGCCGTCGCCGACCGCCTCGGCGCGGGTTTCGTTCCCATCCGGAAAAAAGGCAAGCTCCCGTGGAAAACCCGCCAGACCGCCTACTCGCTCGAATACGGTGAGTCCATCGTCGAGCTTCACGAGGATGCCATCCTTCCCGGTGAATCCATCCTGCTGGTGGACGACCTGTTAGCAACCGGCGGCACCGCCGCCGCAGCCGTGAAGCTCCTCGACGAGCTCGGCGCCAACATCGTCGGCATCTCCGTCCTCATCGAACTGGAATTCCTGGCAGGTCGCGCGAAACTCGTCCCCCACCCCGTCCACGCGATCATCACTTATTGAACTCTTTTGCGCCGCAGCATCAGCAGCACGGAAAACATTGGCATGACAAAGCAGGAAGGCTCGGGGATGCCTGTGGTTTGGGAAATCCAATCAATGTAGGGCTCCACCAAAACGCCACCACCAGTGTCTCCGAAGCGGCCACCGTAGCCTTCGGTATAGGTGTTGATGCCTATCAATTCCCAGCCGCGTGAAAGCGCACTGCCGTTCATGGCAACCAATCTGGCACCTGATCCAAAGATACCGATCTGACCCTAGAATTCAGTTGAATGGACTCCCCACCCATCCC
>JANMJJ010000124.1:0-3727 GCA_031371325.1 Akkermansiaceae bacterium
ACATGGTAACATGTTCTAAAAAATCATGACAAAATGTTACCATGCGAGGACCGACCCGAAACACGGCGTGGAAATCCCGGTTAGAATCCAGAACAGCGCCTTCCAGACGGTGCCCGACGTGCGGGTAAGAGCCGGCTTCACCTGGCGGTTCTGAGTTTGGTGGCTACCTGCAATGTGATATAGGCATTCCTGCCTGTTCTTCCTCTCCCGCTTCTTCCCTTGAAGAGGCAGGCAAGAATGCCTACATCACGTCACTCCTTATTCACCTCGTCGGAATCAGCCTGATCAGCCGCCCCAGCAACAGAATCACACAGCCGGTGGCGACGACCGAGTCACCTAACGGAAAATCACAATGATACGACAGCCAGAAACCCGCGAGCGAAATGATCAGCCCGGCGAGCATCGAGAGCCAGAGATTGCCACGCAGGCTTTTGGCAAACGTCGCGGCGGTGAGCACGGGGAGCACCAGAAACCCGAAGGCAACGAGCGGCCCCGCAGTGGCCACGGTGATGCCGATGACGGTCCCATTGACCACCGTGGCGGCGACGGTCCAACCACCGACCGCGAGGCCGGCGACCGAAGCGTAGTCGGGATCGGTGAGTGTTAGTAGCAGGCGGCGGCGGAACGCGAACAGGAAGACAAAACCCGCGGCGAGGGTGATACCTAGCAGTTTCAACTCCGTGTCACCGATGAACAACAGCCGGCCGTGGAACAGGTCGCTGAGATAGGTTTCACCGACGGCGTCGGTGGCGAGCATGAGGTTCGTGGCAGAGACCGATGCCAGATAGACCACCGCCAGCCACGCCTCGCTGATGCGAGAACTTCGTTTCCAAGGCGTGGCGATGAGCAACAGTCCGGGCAGTCCGAACAACAGGGATCCAACGAGTGCCTTGCCGGATTCCTCGTGGATCGATTCCGCCCACGGCCAATGCAGCGAGGCTCCGAGAAACACGAACGCGATGCCGGCCATGGCGATCTGGGGAATCGCCAGACCTAGCAGCACCGCTCGCCCGAGCACGAGATGGCGGCCGACGATGGGCAGCAGTACACCGATCATCACGGCGGCGCAGAGGGCTTTGCCAAACAGGAATTCTCCGGGCATCAGTTCGTAGGTGCGGGGTTATCCTGGCGGCCGTGGAAGTCGCCGGCGGTGAGTTCGCGCAACGCTCCGTCTTGCACCCAGACGAAGCGTCCGGCGATGGATTTGAAGGGCGCGAATTCATGGGTCACTAACACCACCGAGCGACCGGAAGACCGGTGCAACTCGCCAAGCATTTCGGCCAGGGCATGTTGCGTCGGCCGGTCCACGCCAGCGGTCGGCTCGTCGAGCAGCAGGCAATCCGGCGAGGACGCCAGCGCGCGGGCTAACAGCACCCGCTGGCGCTGGCCGCCCGATAGAGCGTGGAACGGCTTGTTCGCGAACGCTTCCGCCTGGCAATCCCGCAAGGCCTGGTGATGAAACGATGCGCGCGGGGTGACGAGGGTTTTCCACCATGGCTCGCAGGCGGATGCCCCGAGCTCGACCATTTCCATCGCGGTTAGAGGCAACGCTTGTTCGACAGTGGCGTGCTGCGGGACATAGCCGAAACGCGTTTGGCCGCAGTCGATGGTCCCGGCCATCGGCTGGATCAGGCCGGAGATGCCGCAGAGGAGGGTGGATTTCCCGCCGCCGTTAGGGCCGCCGATGACCAGGAAGTCACCGGCGGCCACATGGAGGTTCACTCCCTCGATCACGACGCTGCCGCCGTAACCGAGTGCAAGATTTTTAAGCGCGATCATTGGCCGAAGGAGTTGACGAGGGTATCTATCAGGGAAACGTAATCCTTCGCGGCAGGCGTGGCGTTGACCATGATCGGGATGTTGACGACCTTCGCGCCCGTCATCTGCGCGAGTTGGTTCGGGATGCGGTCGCTGTAGAAACTCTCCTTCACAATGAGCTTCACGCCCTGCTGTTTCATGGTCGCCGCGAGCGTCTGGATGTCGCGCGGGCCGGGTTCGATGCCCGGCTTCGGCTGGATCGTGCCGACTTGTGTCAGGCCGAAGCGCGCCGCGAAATACGCCAGGTCCGGGTGATAGCAGACGAACTTGATGTTCTTGCCCGCGAGCTTGGCCTTCCATCCTGTTAGCCGGGCTTGCAGCAGCGCCACATATTTGTCGCCGTTCGCCTTGAACACGGCGGCGGACTCCGGCCGGAGCTGGCCGAGTTTCGCCGCGATGCCGCGGGCCATCATCTGGCCATAGACGGGATCGGTGTTGTAATGGGGGTTGCCGTTAGGGTGGACGTCGCCGCCCTTGCGGTCGAGGCTGGTCGGGACGTCGAGCGGTTTCACGCCGCCGCTGAGGTCGAGGAAACCGGGGCCGTCCTGTTGGATTTTCGGGTTGCGGGATTCCTTCACCAACGCGGGGGCGTAGGCATGTTCGAGATCGAGGCCGAGCTGGATGAATAGATCCGCCTGCGCGAGTTGGGTGATCGCGCTGGGCTTGAGCGGGACGTTGTGGGGATCCTCGCGACCGCTGGCGATGCAGAAGATTTCCACCTGATCCCCGCCGACTTGGCGGGTGATGTCGGCGAGATCGGGAAGAGTGACGACGACGTTCAAGGGCGCGGCATGGAGGATTCCACAGGCGATTAGAAATGTGATGATGATGGTTTTCATATAGTTAGGTTCAAGGTTGGAAGGAATGTTTGTGGGGGCCGATGACGATCGACCATTGGAGGAAACCGAGCCAGTCGTCGTCCTTGCCAGCGAAGGCATCGGACTCGCCAGAGATATGGCTGACCTCAAGGCGCAGGCGGTTGAACTCACTGAGGTTGTAAGTTAGATAGGCCGAGACGGAGTTTTGGGTGGAACCGCGACGAGCCAATCCATCGGCGACGCCGTCGGAGTTAGAGTCGGTTTCCGACCAGATTTCCGGGCGGAACCAATCGTAGCGGATCCCCGGTTCCCACTCCTTGCCGATCCGGTATTGGGCGTAAACATAGGCACCGTTGGCCGTCGAACTGCCATGGGGCGGTCCGCCGGCGAAGAGGGCGTCCGGGCCGAAGTTACCATCGATTTCCCCCTGGAGAATTTCTCCACCGACTTCCAAGTGATCGAAGCTCGCGGGATCGGGCAGCCAAGTCAGTTTGAAATCGGCGCTGGCGAGCTGACGCGTTCCGGCATCCCGGCCATGCGCGTAGTCGATGCCGAAGTTGAGCGAGGTGCTGTCGTTGATTTCAAAAATCGTCGCGGCCCGACCATAGTAAGTGATGTCGCCGAACGAGCGATTGTTGCTAACAGCGAACAAGTCTTCCGCATCGCCGCCCAGCGTGGTGAACAAGCCGGGGGCCGACATGTCGGCACCGATATCGTCCACCGCGCCCGCCGTTAGACGGAAGTAGTGGCCGGCCGGCGGCACCCAGCTCAGCTCGACGCCGCGCGCTTTGGTTTCGCCGCCGATGATGCCTTCCAACGAAGCCGGACGGTCGGTGAAGGGCAGTTCGTGACTGTGGACTTTCCCCAGCCGCGAGAAGTCGGCGAAGAACTCCCCGCCTTTCAGCGCCAGGCCGTAGGGCAGCGAGGTGGTTTCGATGGCCGCCTCCTCGACGCCCACCGAAACGCTGCTGAACGGATCGCTCTTCGCCCACGGGTCGAGTTCGCTCTCGGCATTGAACACGATGTAGGCGTGGGCGAGTTGATCGACGTTGGACTGGACCATCACCTCGATGTCACGGATCGTGAAGTTG
>JANMJJ010000151.1:0-28742 GCA_031371325.1 Akkermansiaceae bacterium
AGAAAGGCACTGGTGGAGGATCTTGATGGTGGCGGAAAGGAAGGTAGTAGGTGAATCCGAGAGGCCTGACCCCATTCATGACCCCATTCACTCGATCAGGTCGCGTGGTTCCGCGGCCACGGCTTGAACGCGACTTACGGCCTGCGCGGCGGGATCGACGCATGGAGCCGGGAAATCGACCCGTCCATCCCGCGCTATCGGATCGAAGTGGAGTGATTGACGCGATTTTCTAACGACTATTATCACTGGCCCTGGATTCCAATGTCAGCAAGGATTGGCCGTGAGCTGTATCGTCGTTCTTCTAGGCCAACGGCCTGAAACAAGCCAGCCTAGGGCATGGTCCGGGCCTTACTTGTGCAGGATCTTCGCGACCATCGGTGCGCGTAGTCGGTGCGGTTCGGGAAGATCCGAGCCGAGCAGCGGGCGGCAATAGTTCATGAAATCCTCGGTCACGCCATTGCCTGCGGCATTGATGAAATGGTCCGGCATGTGGCGGGTTTTGCCGGCGACTTTCTCGATCGGCACCAGCTCGTAGTCCACGCTGTAGTCGAGAACCGGGCGCTTGATGACCACCGAGCCATCGACGTTGTCCCACATCGCGTATTGCACGGCTTTTTCACCGACCTCGCGGGCCTCGCGGGCGTCGCGATCCGACTGGATGCCCATGAACGAACGCTGCAAGTAGCCGAAGGTGTCGGACCGCACGCGCTTGATCCCGAGGCTCTTGCGGATCTCGTTGGAGAGCAAGTCGCCGAGCGCGCCGGTGCCGGAGAGCTGAAGATTGCCATGGGAATCGCGCTCCTCGGTGCCGAGCAGCTTGGTGATCATCGCGGTGCCGTTAGGATCGGAGATGCCTTCGGAAACGGCGATCGTGCAGAGGCCGTGCTGTTGGTAAACGCGGTCCACGTCGGCGAGAAACTTGTCCATTTCAAAATGACGCTCCGGCACGTAAACTAGGTGCGGGCCGTCATCGAAATACTTGCGGGCGAGGGAGGACGCGGCGGTGAGGAAACCGGCATGGCGACCCATCACGACGCCGATGTACACGCCTCGCAGCGCACGGTTGTCGAGGTTGACCCCGGAAAACGCTTGGGCGACGAAACGCGCCGCCGAGCCGAAGCCCGGGCAGTGGTCGTTTTCCTCGAGGTCATTGTCGATCGTCTTCGGAATGTGGATGGCGCGCAGCTCGTAGTTCGCTTCCTTCGCCTGCTCATTGACGATGCGGACGGTGTCGGATGAATCATTGCCGCCGACGTAGAAGAAGTAACGGATGTCATGCGCCTGCATCACCTTGAACATGCGTGCGCAGTAATCTTCATCCGGCTTGTCGCGGGTGGAAAGCAGGCCGGACGACGGCGTGCCGGCGACTTGCTCCAGGTTGTGGGTGGTCTCGCGGGTGAGATCGACGAAATTCTCATCGATGATTCCGCGCACGCCGTGGACCGCGCCATAAATGGACGTCACCTGGGTGAATTTGCGGGCTTCGAGGGCGACGCCGACGATGCTTTGGTTGATCACGGGAGTGGGGCCACCACCCTGTGCAACAAGAACTTTTCCTTCTAAACGACTCATGGGGCGGCGAGAATTGATGATCTCCCGGCAGATGCAAGCCCGGAAACGCCACTGGCCGGAACGCGAGGCCCCAGACTCGCAGCGAGTGTGTTGCCAAAGAATCGCGGCGTCCGCCTCCCTCACTTTGTCGATCCTTTGGCGGCGAGTCTGGAGACTCGCGTTCCGGCCTCGGACCGCACAGATTCCTTCCGGTGACCTCGAAGAATCCTCCATGCCCCTGGCTTCCTGAAGTCGCGGAGATCCACGACTTCACGCTGACCCGCCGCCATGGCCATGGGAAAGGTCTGGAAT
Source organism: Akkermansiaceae bacterium (assembly GCA_031371325.1). GTDB lineage: Bacteria > Verrucomicrobiota > Verrucomicrobiia > Verrucomicrobiales > Akkermansiaceae > Luteolibacter. Next base: position 1,864 of record JANMJJ010000151.1, read on the forward strand.
TCTATCTGGACGCCCTGCGCTACGCCCAGTCCCAATGGATCGCGGGCAAACCCGCCCAAGCGATCCTCCAGCTCAACAAGGCCTGGATGGCGGATCTATCAGGCGAAGAGCCGGAGCTGCTGACCAACCCGCCGCCCTATCAGGCGCTGGCCTGGATTCTCGAAAAGGCCTCCAGCGGCCACTGCGGCTATCTCGGCAATCCAGTCCGCCATTTCCAACATCTCGCCAGCCGCATGAGCGGCCCCCGTGCTGAGATCCGCTCCTGGCGCGCGTGGCTCTGCTTCCACCTCGCCGAAAAAATCCTCAACCCCGCGGACTATCCCCGCGACGGAGAACAAATCGCCCGCGAAGGACTGTGGATTCCCGGCAATCAGCGGGCGCGCAACGAGGTTGCTGAAAATGGCTGGCCGGGTGAATGCGGGATAGACCTTTTGCCAGAATATACTTCCGAAACTCGCCAGAAGTGACAGCGTCCCTGTGCGACAAGCCCAATGGGTTTCAGTAAAAACTTTGCAAACTGTCCAATCGTCACCGCCGCCGGCGGACCAGCAAGACACCACCTGATAGACAAAGGCCGAGGCTCGACCATTCCGGCACGCTGACTATGTGGTTGACGACGCCCGCTTTCGTGTAATCCACGGTGTAGCCGAGGTCGTCGAGGCCGCCCAAGGTGGTGCGGCTGACAAAGAAGCTGTTGGAGGCCCAGCCGGTCATCAGTTCGTTGGCGAAGTCCATGCCGGTGTCCACGCTCACGATCCCGGTCAATCCGCCGCCGCCATCGACTTCGTTCCAATGGCCGTTGGCCGTGCCACTGCCGCCGCCGAGTTCCACTGGGACATAGGTGGCCGATGGCAGGTTGAATTCGGTCTGCCAATTGGCCAAAGCGTTCGGGCCGGTGTATTGGCCGCTGCCGCTGTTGTAGAGATTGTAGCTCGTCCCGTTGACGTTGCTGTTGAATGTCCAAAGGGTTCCGATGCCAAGGACATGACCCATCTCATGTAGGACCACGCTGTAGAACGTGTTGTTAGCGACCAGTGCTGCGACATCCGCGGAGTCGAACTGCATCGATCCGGTGGTCGTGTAGTAGAGGGCCACCGTCGGCTGGCCGACCGGATTGTTGTCGTAGTAGGTTGCCGTGTTAGGCCCGGCGCTTCCCAGGATCCCGTTGACGCCGTCGATGGCTGGAAGGGACGCGGTGATCGTCGTGCCATGCGGCGTCGCGACGCCGGCGGCGTTATAAATCAAGTCATAGCCGGTGATCGCCGAGTTCCAATAGTCCGCCGCGTCGATGAATGTCTGCTGCTGGATCGGCGTCATCGGTCCTGAGAAATTCAGGTTGATCAATGAGACTCCGTGGGCAGTGCCGACTGAAAGTGCGGCCAGGATCAGCGGGACGGGATACTTCATTGAGTTGACAGACTGCTGAAAGCCAAGGGGCGAGTCAATCAGTAAGGAGGCACCACACTCCTGTGATGCTGGACAAAAAAGTCATCCTAGCCACAACAGGCCCGTGATGGGCATCCACGGAGGGGCGGAACGCGTCCGCCCACGCGGATGATGAGCCAATGGGAGGTCCATCGAGGCTTTTCATTGTCATTTCATCCTCACGGCGAACGCGTTTCGCCGCTCCTTGATTTTTTTGTCCTGCACCTGCCTCCTCACAGCAAGAACTTCGACGCCTGCTCGACGTCCTTGTCACCGCGGCCTGATAGGTTGGCGATCAGGATCGTGGATTTCGGCAGGCTCCCGGCGATTTTCGAAACGTAAGCCATCGCGTGGGCGCTTTCGAGCGCGGGGATGATCCCTTCGGAGTGTGCCAGTTCCTTGAAAGCGGCGAGTGCTTCGTGGTCGGTGGCGTAAGTGTATTCCACGCGGCCGATGTCTTGCAGGTAGGCATGCTCGGGACCGACGGCGGCATAATCGAGGCCGGCGGAAACGGAATGGGTGAGCTCGATTTGGCCATCGGCATTGGCCAACAACCAAGTCTTCGTCCCTTGCAACACGCCGAGCCTGCCGCCTTGGAAGCGCGCGGCGTGGCGCTCGGGAAGGATCCCGTCGCCGCCGGCTTCCACGCCGACCATGCGGACGTTTTCATCTTCGAGGAACGGATGGAAAAGGCCGATCGCGTTCGAGCCGCCGCCGACACAGGCGACTAACAAATCGGGCAGCCGGCCTTCCTTTTCCAAAATCTGCTGCCGTGCTTCCACACCGATGACGCGGTGGAAATCCCGGACGATCATCGGAAACGGATGCGAGCCGAGCGCCGAGCCGAGGATGTAATGCGTGTGATCCACCGTGGCGACCCAGTCGCGCATGGCTTCGTTCACCGCTTCCTTGAGCGTCGCTTGGCCGGCGGTCACGGCTCTAACTTCCGCGCCCATCAATCTCATGCGGGCGACGTTGAGGGCTTGGCGTTCCATGTCCACCGCGCCCATGTAAATGACGCATTCCATGCCGAAGCGGGCGCACACAGTGGCGGTCGCCACGCCGTGCTGGCCGGCTCCGGTTTCCGCGATGATGCGCTTTTTGCCGAGCCGCTTCGCGAGCAGGATCTGGCCGATCGCGTTGTTGATCTTGTGGGCACCGGTGTGGAGCAAGTCCTCGCGCTTCAGATAGATTTTCGCGCCGCCTAGCAGCTCGGTCCAGCGCTCCGCGAAATAAAGCGGCGTCGGGCGGCCGCAATAATTGTGGAGCAGATCGTCGAGTTCCGCTTGGAATGCCGGGTCTGCCTTGGCGGCGGCGTAGGCGGTGGAAAGCTCCTGCAGCGGAGCCATCAGGGTTTCCGGGACGAACATCCCGCCGAATTGGCCGAAGTGGCCGGCGGCGTCGGGAAGCGTGGGGCTGGGAGTGGTTGCGGTGGCCATGGGCGGCGGAGTGTCTTGCGGGATGCCGCAGGTTTCAAGGGTGAATCAATTCGGCGGGCCTTCCGCAGCAATCACGAACTTGGTGCCAAGGTCGCGCAGGCTGGCCTTGCCCTCGTCGGTGCCGTCGATGATCAAGGCCACCGACAGCGGTTGGGTCTGCGGGCGCTGGTATTCATCGAGGGTTTTGCGCAGCGCGACGATCGCCAGCTTGAGGATCTGCCGGGTCGTTAGATCGACTTCGGGCGGGATCGCCAGTTGCGAGACATTTAGCTTCACGGTCAGGACGTTGTCCACCATTTCGCCGCTGATCCCGATGTTGCACAGCACCAGCAGGTTGGTCTCCTGGACCTTGTAGTTCGGGTTGTTGGTGGGGATTAAATGCGGGCTGCGGATCGCATCGACCAAGACTTCGGGAAACGCGCCGGTCAACGCCATCGGGCGGGACATCACGGATGCCTGCAGCGCCTCGCCGATTTCCGAGATCGCCTCGTCGCCATCGGTGCCCTGGAGGCTGATGGGTTCGAAAATTGGCACCACCATGTTGGTCGTGGCCGTCGCCGCGGCACCGAGGAATCCGCCGAGCAAGATCGTGGCTAACAGGGTTTTCATGGGGCCGATCTTGCTCGGGAGAGCGCTTGATGGCAAGGAATGAAGGACAGGCGGGAACGCCTGTAGCCCCCCGGGTTTTGGGGAGGCGAAAGGGTTTGAGGGCAGCTACACCTACTCGGTGACGGGCAGCGGCAACCGGCCGATCACCTACGTGAGTTGGTTCGACGCGGAGCGGTTCACGAACTGAATGGGCAACCGCCAAGGCAGCGGCAGCACCGAGACGGGAGCCTACACTTTGTCCGGCGCGACGAGTGGCATTTTCACCAAGAACGTGGGAGCCACGGTATGGATTCCGAGCGAGGACGAGTGGTATAAGGCGGCGTATTATGACCCGAACAAGGGTGGAATGGGCGTGGGTGGGGCTACAGTGCATCCGGCCTGCCCGCGTTCAACCGCAGCGGCCTCACGCCCGCGGGCGAGAACAACCTCGTGGGGTTTGTGTCGCCAGTGTCCCCGAGCCGTCGGCAGTCGTGTTGACGTTGTTATCGGTTAGCGCGTGCCTCACCAGAAGACGTCGTTCTCCCCATTGACCTTTTTCTTCCTCTTCGGGGAGCCCACGCGCCACGCGTGGGGTTTTCAGCGCCCTCGCTGAAAACGGGCGTTGATACGGGAGGGCAGCCTGAATTGTCATGCGGGCCGTCCATGCCGCGAGGGCGCGACATGGAACACGCGAGGGCGCGTGTGCTCCCCTACCGCCGCAGACGGACGTAATTTTTTCTAAAAATGAAGCCACCCGGTCCCGAAGCTCCCGTCGTCCTCGTGAAATGGTATGACTACGCCAAGTGGTTGCTGGAGCGAGCGGAGAATTTTCCGAAGAGCCAGCGTTTCGTCCTCGGCCAGCGCCTCACCGGACAAGCGCTGGATGTGCTGGTGGAAGCGTCCTACGCCCGCGACAAGTCGGAAATCCTCGCCACTGCGAACCGCAAGATGGAAGTCCTGCGCTGGACCGTCTGCATGGCTCGCGTTTTTTCCGGCTGCTGCATCCACCGCGAAATGAAAAACAGAAATGCCTGTGTCGGGGGAATGCTGCGGTGCTTGCCAAGCAAGCGGTTGCGGGTATGTGATGGCGCATGGACTACTTGGCACGCGCCCGCAATGTGATAGAAACCGAAGTCGATGGCTTGCGCCGGATGGCGGACGGTCTCGACGGGAGCCTGATAGACGCGATTAAGATCCTCCAGCACACGCTCGAACACCGCGGCAAGATCGTCGTCGTCGGTGTCGGGAAATCCGGCAACATCGGCCACAAGATCGCCGCCACGCTCAATTCCACCGGTGCCACCGCAGTGGTTCTCGATTCCCAGAACGCCCTGCATGGCGACCTCGGCCTGCTCTCCGACGGCGATGCCGTGCTCGCGCTTTCCTACTCCGGCGAAACCCGCGAGCTGATGGATCTGTTGCCATTCATCAGGCGCTTCGACGTCAAACTCATCGCTCTAACCGGCGCTCCCGGCTCCACGCTGTCGCGCTTCAGTGAGGTCACCTTGGACACCTCGGTCGAGCGGGAAGCCTGCCCGCTCAACCTCGCGCCGACCTCCTCGTCCACCGCCATGCTGGTGATGGGCGACGCGCTGGCGATGGTCCTGCTAGAGTCGCGTGGCTTCACGGAAGAGGACTTTGCTAGATTCCATCCCGGCGGTTCGCTGGGACGCGCGCTTCTCACTCGGGTCTCGGACATCATGCGGGCCGATGCCGCGCTGCCGACGGTGGCGGAGGATGGCAATGTTTTCGCCGCGCTGGACTCGATGAACCGCGCCCGCGCCGGGGCTTGCCTGATTCTCTATCCGGACGGCAGCCTTGCCGGGATTTTCACCCATGGCGACTTCGCCCGCAGTTTCCGGAACGATCCGTTGTTAGGAGAAAAGCCCGTGGCGCAACTCATGACCCGCCACCCGATCACCGTGCGGGCCGAGGCGCTCGCCGTGGAAGTTCTCAAGACCATCGGCGAAAACCGGATCGATGACATCGTCGTGTTGGATGCTGAGGGGAAACCGGTGGGGCTGATCGACACGCAGGATCTGGCGCGGTTGAAGATCGTGTAAAAAGTAGTCCAAGACTTCAGTCCGTTCTTAGATGGATACAAAGAACGGACTGAAGTCCTTGACTACAAAAAAACCGCACCCCGTGAGGAGTGCGGTTTCCGTAAAATCCAAAGATTAACGCTTGGAGAACTGGAAGCGCGCGCGGGCACCCGGTTGACCTGGCTTTTTCCGTTCCTTCATCCGTGGGTCACGGGTGAGGAAGCCGAGTGGCTTGATGACCTTGCGGTGTTCCGCGTCCACTTGGGTGAGCGAGCGGGAAATCGCGTGGCGGATCGCGATCGCCTGGGCTTGCTTGCCGCCGCCTTTGACGACGACGTTGAGGTCGAACTTGTTGGAGAGCGAAACAGCGAGGAACGGCGCGAGCACGGCGTTTTGAAGCTCGATGGTCGGAAGGTATTCCTCGAAGGTGCGGCTGTTGATGGTGATTTGGCCGGTGCCTTCGGTCATCCAGACGCGGGCGACTGCGGTTTTGCGGCGGCCGGTGGCGCTTTGAGTGGTGGTGGCGGTCATGTTAGGAAAAGTGCGGATTATTTGACGGCGTGGGCGACAGGCGCTTGGGCTTCGTGCGGGTGGGTTTCACCGGCATACACCTTGAGCTTGCCGAACTGGGCGCGACCGAGGCGGGTCTTCGGGATCATGCCCCAGACGGCACGCTCGACGAGCAGGATCGGACGGCGCTCGCGGACGATGCGCGGGGTTTCGACCTTTTGGCCACCGACGTAGCCGGAGAAACGGGTGTAGATCTTGGACGTTTCCTTGGTGCCCGTCAGGACAACCTGGTCGGCATTGATCACGACGACGAAGTCCCCGGTATCAACATGGGAAGTGAAAATCGGCTTGTGCTTGCCACGGAGGAGACGCGCGGCCTCAACAGCGACTTGGCCGAGGATCTTGCCCTTGGCGTCGATGACATACCACTTGCGCTCGACTTCGTGCGGCTTGGCGGAAAACGTATTCATGTGCTTGTAATAAAAAATGGCTTCGGACACACGGAATGTGCGAAGGGGTGGGGAAACTAGGGAGCCGGTTTGCGGGTGTCAACCGGGAAATCTCGGGAATTTCCCGCCCAGAGTCGGCGGTTTGCCAGAGGTGGCGCGGGGGCCGCTCACTCGCGCTAGATCTTCAGCACTTCGGTGGCGCTTTTGTTGCCCACTGAGTCCACTGCATTGATGGTGATCGTGTTTTTTCCAGCCTTGAGGACTCCCTTGAATTGCCAACTCGACAGAAGATTCTGACGCGGGCCAGGTCTTGACAGCGCATGGCGGAAGCGGAGGATCGTCATTCAGTGAACGTGAAAATTGCTATCCCCCCCGCGATGGCCCTCGTCGCGGTGCTGCTCTGGAACCTCCCACCGTGGCGGTCGATCCGGGCACTGGAGGCTAACAGCCGGAGCTTGCGCGGGCGGATCGATGCCGCCAGGGCCCCGGCGGTTCCCGAGGTCCGGGAAGCGCGGGAGCCACGCGCACCGGAAATGAATGCCACCCGTCAACCCAAGCCCATCGACTGGCGGTATCTCGCAGCCCAAGTCCGGCTGTCGGAAAAGCACACAAGCGGGGAGCCGATGGACGATGAAGCTCTGAATGATTTCAGCGAACGCCTGGCGGAAATGACCCGCGAGCAGCTTCTATCGGCGTTGGCTGAGATCGCCGCCCTCGGGCTGGAGCCGGAGGCCCGGGCGAAGCTGGAGGAAGCGTTCGTCGAGCCGCTCGTCGGGAAAGATCCGGAATTGGCGCTTGCCCGGTTCGCCGACAGAATCCGCGACGATCCTGACGGCATGGGCTCGGCGCTGTCACCCGCGCTGCTGGCTTGGGCGAAGCAGGATCTAACCGCCGCGACGGCCTGGTTCGACCGTGCGATTGCAACCGGTGTCTTCGAAAGCAAAACGCTCGACGGGCGGAGCGACGCGCGCTTGGAGTTCGAGGCGGCGTTGGCCGGCGTGCTGTTAGCCACTGACGCGGCTGCAGTCGGCCGGCGGATCGCGGAGTTGCCGGAGGACCAGCGCGCGGAAACCCTGCAGCAGATCAAGTTTTCCGAACTGGAGCCTGCCGCGCAGAAGGACTACATCGGGCTGACCCGCAGCCTGTTGCCGGCGGACGAGCGCGAGGGGACGTTCGGATCCGCGTTTTGCGAGCTGATCCCCGACGGCGACTTCCTGAAGGCCGCGACCTTTCTCGATGACATCGCGGCGACGCCCGAGGAGCGTGCCATCGCCGCAGGCTGGGCGGCCAGGAACCGCTTAGATGCGATCGTGGAAAAGCGCAACCTGACCCGTGACGATGTGGCGGCGACCCAGGAATGGCTAAACCGTCAGTCGCCCGACACGGCGGATCGCCTGATGGGGGAGGCTTTGGGGAAGGCGTCCCAAGAAGGCGGAGAGGCGGGCTTTTCAAAACTCGTGAAGCTCGTTCTCGAAGTCCACGCAAGCAGCGGCAACGACGACGCGCTGGCGGCTTTTCTCGAAAGCTCCGATGCGTCCGAACATCCGGAAAAATCCAAGCTCCTCGCGGAAAAAATCACCGACCTGGAACTCCGTGGGGAGATCCTAGAATCACTCAAGTAAATGCCCGCGAGCCTGAAAAAATCGATCTTGCTGTCGCTCGTGATTCTCGCCATCGGCGCGGCGGCCCGCCTGCTCCAGCAGCAACAGCTTTCCGTGCTACAGGAAAACTATCGGAAACTCACCGCCGAAGCCGGCCCCCTCGGCGTGTCCGCAGATCCGCCCGGACCGCAGCTCACCAAGCGCCAGCGCGAGCGACGGGACAACCAGGCGCTGGCCATCGCGGGCGAATGGATCGCCTTGACCCAGGAAATGGAAGCACTCGAAAAGAGCGGCGAGCGACCGGACGAGGCATTCGCCCAACGCTTCGAAACCTTCCTGACGCGCTTGGACGAACTCGATGTTTCCCGACTCGAACGGATCATCACCGAGGTGCGCGGAAACCGGCAGATCTCCGACGAAGGTCGGCGCAAGATCGTCGCCGCTTCGATCCAGAAGATGACCGCCGCCCACCCCGGAGCGGCGTTGGCCATGTTCCTGGAGTGTTCCGACCTGCTCGGGAAAAACGAGGACAGTAAAGACGTGATGACCACCGCCTTGAGCGGCTTGGCGGCGTCAAACCCACAGGCGGCGGCCGAGTGGCTTCACCAGAACGCCAGCATCTACGCCGCCACCGCCGATGACGACACTCACCGCGAGATCATTTCCAGCATCGCCGAGACCGATCCCAAGCTCGCTTTTATGCTGCTAGGAAGCCTCCAGCTCGAAGATCCCTCGGACGCCATTCAAGCGATCATCGCGACTGCGGAGGATCACCCGGAGAACCGCGACGCCATTCTAGCAGCCCTGCGCGGCCACCTCGCCATGTGCTCCAACGCGGAGGATCGTGATGAAATCCGCAGCGAGGCGTTCGAGGCATTCGCGCGCAATCTTGGCAAGGAAGACATCGATTCCGTCAGCCGTTGGATCGCGGACTCGAAGTTGACTGCGGAGGAAAAAGCCCACTTCGCCGCCGGGCTTTCGTATTCCGCGACGAAGGACGACACCGGCCGTTGGATCGAATGGATGTCCGCGAACCTACCCGCAGCAAGCCTAACGGAGCCGGTGAAGGATCTCGTCGGCGAGTGGACCCAGCAGGACTATCAAGCCGCAGGCAAATGGCTGGCCACCGTCTCCGAAAGCCCGGCCAAGCACGCCGCCGTCCTCGCCTACGCCGCTGCCGTCGCCGAATACGAACCGCAAGTGGCCGGCCAATGGGCGATGACCCTGCCATCCGGCCCGGTGCGCGATGAAACGCTTAAAGTGATCTATCGAAACTGGCCCAGCAGCGATCCCGTCGGTGCCGCCACTTTTGCCCGCGAGCACGGGATGGAATAGGCGGGTTGAAATCACTCGTGTGCATCCGTCGGCCTGCTAGGCGGCGCGTTGATCGGGCGGGGCAGGGTGCCGGTGCCGGCATCGCCGACGGCCGCTTGGGTCCGGATCGCGGAAGCGATGGCGGTGGCGAGTTTCTGGCGGTAGCCGGCGTCGCTGACCAAATGGCTTTCGGCGGGGTTGCTCAAGTAGCCGCCCTCTAGCAGGAGGCAGGGGATTTCCGGGTTGCGGGTGAGGCGGATCCGGCGGCGGACCATGCCGCGGTTGCCGCTTTCCGCAGGGCAGACTTGATTCATCGCCTGCTGGCAACGCACGGCAAGACCGTGGCTATCGACCCGCCAATAATAGGTTTCCGGTCCGCAGATGCCCGACGGCCCGTCGTTGTAATGCATGCTAACGAGAATCGCGTCGCCGTAGCGGTTCGCCCGGCTCACCCGCTCGTCGAGATCGACGAACGTGTCATCGCTGCGCATCATCACCACCCGGAAATCGCGGCGCAGGTCGTTGGCAATCCGCTTGGCCGTGTCGAGCGCGAGATCTTTTTCCTTCTGCCCGGTGACCCGGCTGGTGGCGCCGCTGTCCTTGCCGCCGTGACCGGCGTCGATGATGACCGTCTTGAACCCTTTCGGGCCGGGCCGGTGGCCGTAAACATCGCGGCCGGACGAGGAGCCGACAGGCAGCGCGGCACAGGAGGCAAAAACAGCGGTTAGGGTGAAGCCGAGGATGATTTTGAGAAACGGACTCATGGCCGGGATTCAACGCAGGATCGGCGATCGAGGGAAAGCTCTGGTTTCAGCATGGACCGGACTCCAGATCGATCACGGATTGCTCCGCCTTGACGGATCACTCACATGCAGCGAATTCTCCCTCGTTTGAAAGCCACCCACCTCATCCCGCCCGTCGCGGCACTCGTCTTGGTCGGCGCTTGGAATGCCGTCCAACTGCGGTCGATTTCCTCGCTCGAAAACGCCGCCGTGACCCTGCGGGAAAAAATCTCCACGGCACTCGCTTCAGGAAATTTTCCGGCGGTTTCCCCGCCCGCGGACCGGCGTGACAAAGTCACGCTCTCCGCCCGCAAAGAAACCCGCGATTGGAAAGAACTCTCGGCCCGGCTGTTGGAAATGCAGAACGGTGGCGGCCGCACGGACCTGCGGGCCGGGCTCAATTTCCAACAGGAACTGGCGGAGATGACCAAGGAGGAAATGACCGCCGCGCTCGACGAAATCGCCGGCCTCGGTCTATCCGATGAAGCCCGCGAGACGCTGGAGAGCCTGATCCTCGCGCCGTTAATCCGCGAGGATCCGCAGCTCGCGTTGGAGCGTTTGGGTGACCGAATCGGCAACGAATCGAGTGCTATCGGCTGGCAGCTTGCGTCCGCCTTGCGCGACTGGGCGAAGACGGATCTGGCAGCTGCCACGGCGTGGTTCGACCGCCAGATCGCCGCCGGGAAATTCGACAGCAAGAGCCTCGACGGCCGAAGTGAAGAGCGCACCCGGTTCGAGGCCGCGCTGATGCAGAGCTTGTTGTCAGCCGATCCCAATGCCGCCAGCCAGCGGCTCGCCGAGATTCCCGAAGACCAACGGCGCGAAGTCCTGGAACAAATCGCTTTCCCGGAACTCGGACCACAGGATCAAAAGACCTACGCCGAACTCGTCCGCCAGTTAGTCCCGCAGGACGAGCGCGCCGGTTCGTTCGCCCACATCGCCTCCGAGCTGGTCGATGACAGCGGTTACGGCAAGGTCAGTGATTTCCTCGATGCCGTCCAAGCCACCCCCGCCGAGCGGGCCGCCGCCGCCAGCCAAACCGCCGAGTCCCGCTTGCAGTCGTTAGGCCTCGATGGAAACGTGACCCGCGCCGATGTGGACAGCCTGCGCGAATGGCTGACCCGCCAGGCTCCCGCCCAGGTGGACAGCATCACCGGCAAGGCACTCGCCGAGGCCGCCCAGGATCTCGGGAAATTTCAATTCGCGGAGGCCTCCCAACTCGTCCTCCAATACCAGCAAAGCAGTGGCCGCGACGACGTGCTGGTCGCGTTCCTGCAAAGCTATTCCGCCCGCTCAAACCTGGATGAAGCCATCCACATGGCGGACCTGATTGCCGATGAAAAGCGCCGGGCGCAAATCCTCAATCAGCTCAAATGAACGGCTCCATGAAATTTCCCATCGCCGCCGCCATCGTGATTCTCGCCATCGGCGGAGCGCTGGGCCTCATCCATCAGCAGCGTCTAACGGCCCTGCGCGAGGAGCAGCGCCAGCTCGCCGCCAAGGCGCTGGCGCTCGGCATTTCCACGGACACCTCCGGCGATGCGCCGATGACCAAACGCCAGCGCGACGACCGCGCGAACCAAGCGCGTGCCATGGCGGCGGAATTCGTCGCCTTCGGCCGGGAAATCGAGCTCCACGACCAGCAGGGAAACGAGTCGGACGAGGCGTTTGAAAAGCGCGGGCTCGAGATGCAGGCGAAGCTGATGGCGCTCGACGCCTCGCAGCTCAAGGTTCTCATCGCCGGCTTGCGCGATGACAAGAGCCTATCCAACGAAATCCGCCAGAACCTGATCTGTTACTCGATCTCGATGCTCGGCGACGATCATCCTGCGGCGGCGCTGGCGCTTTTTTCCGAGTCGTCCGATTTGCTGGCTGACAGCCCAACCGGCACGAGCCTGGTCTTCTCCACGCTGGCGAACTGGGCGAAAAAAGATCCGCTCGCCGCGTGCGAGTGGGTCCGCAAGAACGCGGCGGAGCACCCGGATCTCGCGAATGACGATGCGAAGCGCAGCATCATCGCCGGTGCGGCGGCGGAGGATCCCAAGCTCGCCTTCAAACTCATCGGTGAAATGCACGTCGAGGACACCGCGTCTGCCGTCCAATCGCTCGTCGAAGCCGGCAAAACCGCCGACCAACGCACCGCGATTCTCGACGCCTTGCGCGGACACCTCGCGACGCTTCCCGATGGACCCGAGCGCGACGATCTGCTCCAAGAATCACTGGAAACCATGGGCCGCAACCTCGCCAACGAAAGCTTCGAGTCGGTGCAATCATGGATTTCCAAATCAAAACTCAGGCCGGAGGAAAGCGCCCAATTCGCTGCGGGTCTTTCCTACTTCAACACCAAACAGGACACCGGCCGCTGGATCGACTGGATGGCGCAAAACCTGCCCAAGGACGCAGTCGCTAACAACGTCGATAACCTCATCGGCCAATGGACCCAGCAGGACTATCAGGCCGCGGGCAAATGGCTCGCCGCCGCTGCCGATGGCCCGGCGAAACAGGCGGCAGTTAGCACTTACGCCGGCACCGTCGCCGAATACGAGCCGCAGACCGCCGTCCAGTGGGCGCTCACCCTGCCCGCCGGGGAAGCCCGCCAGGCGACCTTCGAGGCGATCTATCAAAACTGGCCGAAGAGCGATGCCGAAGCCGCCGCCGCCTTCGCGAAACAGTATGGGGTCGATACCCAAGCGGAGCCTTAATCCAAAATCAACAATCGAAAATCGTCAATCCTCCCGACTCTTCCCCCAATCCCTGATCCCCAATCCATCCCCGCTCCATTCAACGCCACCCGCGCGCAACTCGAGGAGTGCTGACGGATTGATCTGATGCGGTGATCAAAAACGGCATAACAATCCTACGGGATTGCGGAGAACTCTCCAGTTCTAATCCGCACCTCAATCAGGCATTGTGGAGCAGTGACACCACAACAGCTCCTCAGTCCGCTCCTATCAAATTGGCCATCCTTTGCCTTGTTGCTGGGTATCTACGCCCTTGTCAAATTCCTCGGTTCGGCCTCTTTCAAAGGCTGGATGGGATCACGTCAAGGCGCTCAAGGCGCGGACTACGGGGTGACACCGGCTCGTCGTTCACGCGAATACATTCCCATCCGCATCGACAATGGTGCCGTCCGGGCAAACGTCCACTTCCACGACATACTCCTCGAGGGTGACTGCATCGTCAAAGTCACGCTCGCCATCAAGAAACTCTTGAAGCCGTACCATCATCAGATCGACAATCTCGTGTTGCGCTTCGAGTTCGGTGGCAAAGACACAAATTCGCTCGGGCGCGGCGCGTGAATCGGTTGGGTTGTCCTCAGTCACTGAAGGAACCGGCCCCTGAAATACCGTGTCGATAAAGATGCAGTAGCCGCGCCAGTTCATTCCTGTGCCTCCATTTGTCTTTGGATGCTTTCAATTATCGATTCGTAGTGATTGGAAAGCCAGTCCGCTTCTTCGGCATCGCTACACTCCTCAATGATGAAGAGTTCGCCTTCCGGCAATTCACCCGTCCGCATGTATTCGGCGGTGCGGCGCCATGACTCCGCACGGATCTCCAATCCGTCGAGAAGTTGAGCCAAGTCATCTTTATCCAGCTCGATTCGGTAATGTTTTGCCATAACTGGCAAAAATACCTGGCCAGGTCCAAAGCCGGAAGCAAGCGCAATTTCCTGCTTTTGTTGGCAACCTCTCCATTGCTAGGTTTTTCCATGGCCGCAGGAAACAGATGGACTCGGGAGCAGCTTCTCATCGTTCTCAATCTCTATCACAAACTTCGTTTTGGGCAGTTCGACTCACGGCAACCAGTCATCATCGACCTTGCCAAGTGCATGGGACGGACGTCCGGCAGTGTGGCCATGAAACTTAACAATCTGGCTTCGCTTGATCCGGCTCTGACACTTCGTGGTATCAAGGGGCTCGAAGGAGCCAGCAACCTCGACCGCGCGACCTGGGAGGAATTCCACACGGCGTCCGCCGAACTCATCCCGCTCAGCCAGCAGCTATTCGATGCCCTGTTCACCGGATCAGACAACGAGACCACCGAAGTCATCCCCGGCACCGGTATCCGCCGCATGAAACGCCCGCCAACAGGTGCAACGGAAGTCAGCGCCGTCATCAGGCAACGCCGCGGTCAGGACTACTTCCGCGAGATCGTCCTCAACAACTACGGCAACCGCTGCGGTCTGACTGGTTTGCCGATCCGCGAACTTCTCATTGCCTCTCACATCCTACCGTGGCGGAGCCATGAGACCCATCGGCTCAACGTCCGCAATGGCATCTGTCTCAACCGCCTCCACGATGCGGCCTTCGATCAGGGCCTCATCGCTTTCGATGATGAACTGCGGATGATCCTGTCCAACAAAGTCCGCGCCCAACTGCCAGAGAAGTCCGTCCAATCCAATTTCGAGCTCTACGAAAACCAGCGACTCGATCTGCCAGAAGATGCGCTTCCACCCGGGCATGATTTTCTTTCGACGCACCGGAAACTGTTCGGATTTCCCTGATCAAACTGCATTGCTTCGCGGGTTTTACGGACGTTTCGCCGCTCACAATAACGGAGTCAGTTGTCGGCATGACTCAAAGTCCATGTCGAATTGACCGCGAGGTCTATGGACAATGAGTCAAGATCGGGGCTTGGTTGAAAAAAACGCCGAGCCGCTGAAGTTCCGGGATGGAGGTGAACCAGAGGAAGAAGCCGGGACGAGATGGCCCGGTGCCTTAGGGCGGCGGGAGAGGAGGGCGAAAGTCCGGGGAGCGAGACGCTCCCCGGCACGGCTTGCGGCGAGACGCCGCAGGCACTTTCACGCGGGCGGCGGCGGTTTCTTCCAGCCATCAACGCTCAGCTCTCAACCTTCAACTTCCTTCAATCCGCCAGATCCTCGTTGAAGTAGATCTTGATGAATTTCATCTTCTTAACTTCATCGAAGCCGTGCTCTAACACCGCGTCCGGCTTGGCGGCGAGGGCGGGCTTGAGGCGGATCTCCACGCCGGTGTCGAGCTTCATCGAGGTGCGGATCTTGTTCTAGGCCTTGGTGACGTCCTTCTTGGAAATCTCGAACGAGTCGTCCAGTTTGTGCCCTTGCTCCTCCTCGATCATGCTGCGGTGCTCGGCGAACTTGGCCTTGGCTTCCGGGGTCTTGAGTACCTGCTCCTCGAACTCGTGGAGGCTGAAATTTTCCTTTTCCTCGAAGTAGGTGATCGCGTCGCGGGCGGCGTTGGAGGTGTCCCACGGCGGGGTGTCATCGTCGGCTTTCGGCTTGTCCTTCTTTTCCTTTTCGAGGAAGGCGACGGCCATGTTGGCATACTTGTTGGTCAGGAACGGGCTGTCGGTGATGGGCACGACGCCGAGGAAGTCGCGAACCCAGAAGCGCGAGTCCGAGCCGGTGCGGTCGAAGGTAAGGACGTAATAGCCCTTGGTCGCGAGGTGGTTGAGGATCAGGCAGCCCTTGTCGATTTTTTCCGGGTTGATCCCCTGCTCGGTGTGGAGCTCAAGGTCGCCGTCGCGGGTGGAAATGCTGAGGAACGGCACCACGCTCTCGGATTTTAAAATGCACAGGCCTTGGGTGAGTTCGCCGTCGATGTCGATGTCCTTGACGAGTGAAATGCAGAGGTCGCCGGACTTGATGTTCGGGTGGTTCGACTTGGCGTAGAGGCGCTTGGCGATGTCGCAGCCTTTTTCCAACAGGCCATCGTCCGAGGCGAAGATGGCGGCGGCGTAGGCGTTCATTTCGTGCTGGTCGAGCGACGAGTGGTGGCTGAAGCGGTGGGCAGTTAGGTTTTTGAAGGGCTTGAGGAAAATGGCGGCAAGCGGCTCTTGGTCCTTTTCCTCGATTTTGAAAACCTCCTTGGAGGTCTGGAGCGGCTCATCGCGCTGGGGATGACCGACTTTGGCAAGCACGAGTCCGGTGGCGGTGGCGGAGGTGAAACGGATCTTGGCGGACATGGGGGGCGCAACCTAGGCGGGCCGCAGGAATTGGGAACTCTGAAATGAAGAAGATGAAGAGAGAGGTCAGAAGTCAAACGTCGCTTGCGGTCCCTTGGGTGCGGGCTCTGCGGGCTCGGTGCCTTCGCGCAAGCCGGCGGCGGCGTAGCGGATGAAGCGGCTGAGAGTGGCCTCCATCGTCGGCGTGCCCGAGGCCCCGTTCGACAAGCGATGGATGATATCCTGATGCGTCAGCAGGTGAATCATCCCGCCTGCCAGGAAGTGGATGCGCCAGACCAATTCTTCCATGGCGACCGTCGGCAGTGCCTTGGCGAACGAGCGCGTGAAACGCTCGATGATCTGCTGGAGCTGGTCCTCGATTCGCGCCGGCATCCCCTCGCCCTGCTCCGCGAAAATCCGCCCGGCCAGCTTGTAGAACAAGCGTTCGGATAGATCGGATTTCCTCGCCTGGGTCGCCAGCGGCCGGACGAACGCGTCGATGATTTCCTCCAGCGGCACCGCCTTTCCCGACCATTTCCGCTCGACGGTTTCAAGCCGCGCGAGGCGTTCTTCGTTGATCGGCACCAAGTAGCGCATCATCACCATGCCCAGCAACGCATCGCGGCTGCCGAAGTGATAGTTGACCGCCGCCACGTTGATGTTCGCGAGCTGGGTGATGTCGCGGACCGACACGGCTTCGAAGCCTTTGTCGGCAAACAACTGCTGGGCGGCATCGAACAGTTTCCGTTTCGAGCCGGATTCGGGAAGAGTGATTTCGCGCATGGTTGGGGCCGAATCAAGCGGATGAAACGCCGATGTCAAACGCACGATTCAATCGTCGCGCGATCCGGCGGTTTTCCCGCGGGAAGAAGGGTCGCCAATGGTCACTTCGCCCAGATTTCCCCGTCGCCGTAGCCGAACCAACGGGTGGTCGTGGTTTTCCGCTGGGTGTAGAACTCGACGCCTTCCTTGCCTTGGATGTGCAGGTCGCCGAAGAATGAATCATTCCAGCCGCTGAACGGGAAGTAGGCGAGCGGCGCGGGAACGCCGACGTTGATGCCGACCATCCCGGCGCTAACACGTCGGCGGAATTCGCGGGCGGCTTTGCCGGAGTTGGTGAAAATCGCGGCCCCATTGCCGAAGGCCTGGCGGTTGGCCGCGGCGATCGCGTCATCGAGCGTTTTCGCCCGCATCACGGCGAGCACCGGGCCGAAGACTTCGGTTTCCATCAGCGGGTTGGCTTCATCCACCTGGTCGATCAGGGTCGGGCCGAGGAAAAACCCTTCCGGCGCTTCGTCCACCCGCGTGGGGCGGCCATCCGCCAGCACCTTGGCACCGGCGCGTTCGCCGGCATCGATCAAGCCCGCGACGCGGGTCCGGTGCTCGGCGGAAATGACAGCGCCCATGTCCGGTTGAGAATCCCTAACATCGGTGGGGCCGACTTTCATGGCCTTCACCAAATCCGCCAGCGCGGGCAGCAGTTTTGCCCCGGCATCGCCCACCGCGACTGCGGTGGAGCCGGCCATGCAGCGTTCACCGGCGCAGCCGAAAGCGCCGTCCTTCACCGCTTCGAGCGTGCGCTCCACATCCGCATCGGGCATCAGGATGATGAAATTCTTCGCGCCGCCGGCGGCTTGCACGCGCTTGCCGTGCGAGGTGCCCTTGCGATGGATCTCGCGGGCCACCGGAGTGGAGCCGACGAAGCTGATCGCCTTCACGTCCGGATGTTCGAGGATGGCATCGACGCATTCGCGCCCGCCGTGGACGATGTTCATGACGCCGGGCGGCAGGCCGGCTTTTTCCAACAGCGCGACGACCCGTTGCATGGTGAGCGGGACTTTTTCACTGGGCTTGAGGAGGAACGTATTGCCGCAGGCGATGGCGATCGGCCACATCCACATCGGGACAAGAGCGGGGAAATTGAACGGACAAATCCCGGCCACGACCCCGAGCGGATGACGGTCGGTGTGGCAGTCGATGCCGCGGGCGATGTTTTCTAAGCACTCGCCCATCAGCAAGGTGGGCACGCCGCAGGCGAATTCCACGACCTCGATCCCGCGCCGGAGATCGCCGCGGGCTTCTGATAGGGTTTTGCCATGCTCGGTGGCGATGCCGAGGCAGAGTTCCTCGAACGCGTCGTCCAGCAGGATCTTTGCCCGGAACAACACCTGCGCACGTTCGTTGGGCGGCGTGTCGCGCCAGGCGGGAAAAGCGGCCTTGGCCGCAGCCACGGCTAGGTCCACTTCCGCCGCGCCGCACATCGGGACGCTGGCGATGACGCTGCCGCGGGAGGGATTGAAGACCGAGCTGCCGGATTTACCCTGCGGGTTCAGCCATTTTCCGCCGATGTAAAGCGGGCAGACGGGATTTCCAGATGGACTCATGGTTGCGGAATGGTTCAGCGCGACAAGGCGTCCGACTGCTTGACGAAGTCGTCGCCGCTCCATTCGGCATCGCTCTTGACCATGCCGGCGAGTTCCTTGGCGGCGGCCTCCCCGGCCTTGCGCTCAAGCTGCATGCGGACGAGTTCGGCATGGCTGGTGAAATAAGGGAGACTCAGGCCTTTGAAATCACTGATCGTTTCGAAGCGCTTGCCTTCCATGAACTCCAGCAGCCCCTCGCACAAGTCCGTGGCCAGGCCGTAGCCGAACTTCATGACTCCGGTGCAGACCTGCACGGTGTCGCTGCCTAACAAGATGAACTGCGCGGCATCGGCTCCCGTTTCCACTCCTCCGAGACCCGATAAAGTGCGGCCGGGGTAGTCCTTTTTAATGAGCTGGGCGATTTCCATCACCATCCGCAGGGCGATCGGCTTGACGGCCTTGGACGAGTAGCCACCGGGGGTGGTGTAGCCTTCGACGGTGGGCTCGGGGCGCAGGGTTTCGAGGTTCACGCCCATGACGCTGCGGATCGTGTTGATGGCGCTGACGCCGTGGCAACCGGCCCGCAAGGCGGCGGCGGAAGGCTCCTCGATGTGGGTCACGTTAGGTGTCATTTTCGCCCACACCGGGAGTTTTGAAACGCCCATCACCCAACCGCAAACTTCCTCGAGGATGGCGGGATCTTGTCCCATGGCGGCACCCATCTTGCGTTCCGGCAAGCCATGCGGGCAGGAAAAATTTAGTTCGAAGGCATCGACGCCGGCGTCCTGGCAGCGCTCGATGATTTCACACCAAGCATCCCTGTGATACTCCTCCATCACCGAG
This sequence comes from Akkermansiaceae bacterium, assembly GCA_031371325.1. GTDB lineage: Bacteria > Verrucomicrobiota > Verrucomicrobiia > Verrucomicrobiales > Akkermansiaceae > Luteolibacter. The sequence continues at coordinate 21,142 of JANMJJ010000151.1, forward strand.
GCGATGAGGATTCCTTCGGGGTGGGCGTCCTTGGCTTCCTTGAACTCGTCGAGCCAGACCTCGAATTTCCGGTCGCTGATGAGCTCGATGTTTTCCCAGCCGATGACTTCCTTGCCATCGCCCGCCAGCAGCTTGGCATAGCGCGGACTGACGTTGATGACCTTGGAGCAATCGAGGCTCACGGTTTTGGCGATCACGCCGCCCCAGCCTTCCTTGAACGCGCGTTTGATCACCTTCACGTTGGTCCCCGGAGGGCCGGAGCCGATCACGAAAGGATTGGTGAACTTCAGGCCATCGACGGTGGTTGCAAGGGTGCTCATGAGCTTTTTGAGGAGTCGGATTTTGGAAAATCCTACGGCAGCACGAATCATCCCGAAAGTGCAAAATCAAAGTGACACAGGCATTTCTGCCTAGAAACCGAATTCCATGCATCCGACCGATTGTCCATCTTTCACCCGTCGAAGTCACGCGCGGCAAGGGCTTTCGGGTTCCGGGACAGGCTCTATTTGGAAATCTCCAGCAGCATCGCGGTGCATGGCGCGAGGTCGGGGAGCGTCAGCTCGTCTTTACCTGATAGAACGGACCATTCACCGTCGAGGCGGTTGGTGAATTTCGCGGTGCGGTGATCCGTGCGGCCCATGAATTTCCATGCGTCTTCCGGGATGTTCACGTTCACCCGGCGCAAGGTCTCGGAGCCGTTGAAATTGGCGACGATGAGGAACGACTGACCGCTCGTCGCATCGTGGCGCAGGAAAGCGTAGAGCCAGTGCCCAGATGCCGTCTCATCCCCCACCCGGCCAAATTTCGGGTTCTCCTTGTTGGCATGGTTGAGTCCGTAGAACTCGCCGGCGGTGAAGGCGGGAGCTTGGGTCGCACGCAGCAGCTTGCCATACCAGTCCCGCAGCGCCTTCTGCTCGTCGCCGAGTCCCCCGCCGTCGTATTTGCCGCCGTTCACCCACTTGCTGAATTCCGGCATCGACCAATAGTCGAAAATCGTAGTGCGTGCGTTGTCGCCGCTGAAGCCTTCGCTCCCGGCCGCAGGTTCGCCGACTTCTTGGCCGTGATAGAGCATCACCGGACCGCGACCCATCGCAAACAGCACGGCGCTAACCGGACGACCGGCTTTCATGCCGATGCCGCCCCACTCCGTGGCACTGGCGAGGCGGACCTCGTCGTGGTTTTCCGCATAGCGCAGTGACTGGTGGAACAACTTGCCGTTGAATGTTAGGTCGTCCAGATCGTTCGCCCATCTCCCGGATTCATAAATCCCTTCGAGAAGATCATAGCTCGGGTCGTCATAAACCGCATCGAAGCCAGCCTCGAGCAATTCTTCCAGGACATGACCGTCGGTTAGCTTGGCGGGGTCGTTCTCATAAGCCTCCGCGATGAAAAAACCATCCGCCTGCCGGGCGCGGGCGCGTTTCACAGCCCAACGCCAGAACTCCATCGGCACCATGTGGGCCATGTCCACGCGGAAGCCGTTGACGCCTAACTTCTGCCAGTATGCGAGGATTTCATCCATCGTCCGCCAAGTTTTCGGCACGTCGGAAGCCTTCGCATCCGGGCCGGGAAGACCCGCAGTCGTGCTGCCTCGGGTGAAGTCATGGCCGTAGTTCAGCTTCACCGTTTCATACCAATCGTTGATCGACGGCGACCATGAAATCACGTTGTTTCCGGTGACCCGGCCGAAGGTGGTTTCGGGCGCGAAAAGCCCGCTGCAACCTGGCATCGAGGCGGTCGGCAGCTTGAGCGGCGGCCCCCCGCCGGCATCGTCCGGGCGGAGATAGTAGAAATGATTGTCGCGGTCGAAAAACACGCCGTGCTTGTCACCTTGGCCAAATGATAGCTCCGGCTTCACATCGGATGCATACGAGCGGGCGACATGGTTGGGCACGAAGTCGATGATCACCTTGAACCCGAGCGAATGGCAGCGGTCCACGCAGGCCTTGAACTCCTCAAGCCGCTTGTCGGGGTCCACCGCGTAGTCCGGGCACACATCGAAATAATCCTTAATGGCGTACGGGCTGCCGGCGATGCCCTTCAAAATATCCGGGGCATCGGCCGGGCGGTTCGGATAGACCGTGCCGCTGGCTTGTTCGAGCACGCCGGTCAGCCAGATGTGGGTGAAGCCCATTTGCTTCAGTGAAACCAGCGCGGCCTGGTTGATGTCGTTGAATTTCCCGCAGCCGTTCTCCGCGAGCGTGCCGTTGGTTTTGCGCGTCTCGTTGGTGTTGCCGAACGTGCGGACCATGAGCTGATAGATCACGGGGCGGGGCGATGCCGCGGCCGGGCTGCTGGATGTCATCGCCGCCATCACAACACCGGGGGCGAGGGTTTGCCAAGTCATAGTCAAACAAGGGCGGCGGGGAATTTGCCGGATCCGGGCGATGTCCCGCAACCCGTCAGCGCGGCTCGACATCGGAGCCGCGCTTCGCCCGCTCCTCGCGGATCACCGCGAGGGCATCGTAAAGCGCGAACAACAGCACCACGCCGGTCGCCGCCGCGCAGCCGCCCCACCAGAACAGCACCCGCCACGGACTCTCCCAGATCCAGCCGCTGATGCCCCACAGTCCCACCGCCATCATCCCTAACGGCACCAAAACCATCCGCCCGAGCCACTTCCGGCGCTCGCCACGGTCGTGCAGGATCGCCCGGGCCAAGCCGGTGCTCGCGCGCCACGTTTCCGGTTTTTTCCCGTCCATCGTTTGAAACTCACGGCATTCCGCCAGGCCCCAGCACATTCAAATACCACTCCCAAAGTTTCCACGCGCCGAACATCCACGCTGCGGCACCCATCGCCAGAAATGGCCCGAACGGCAATTGCCTGCCGAAGCCGATCCGCCCGATGATCGCCGCGAGGATCGCGAACACCGACGACGCGAACAGTGAGAAAAACACCCCGCTCCAGCCGAAGAACGCGCCGATCATTCCTAGCAGATGCACATCGCCCATGCCCATCGCCTCGCGCGGGATCACCGTACTCGTCGCCATCCCGTCGAGCGACTTGAGCTTGGCCAGCGGAACCACCGTGCCGTCCGGCATTTGGATTTCCAGCTCGCGGATGAACAACTCGCCACCGCCCGACGGCTCGCCGTCCACGTTGATCTCCGTCGTCACCAGCGACAAGCGGTCGGACTTCCGGCAAAAAATATCCCACCACGGGATTTCCTCGCCAGCGATCACGAAAAGCATCGGATCCTGATCGTTTTCCGGCTCCTTGAGCGACCAAGCCACCGGAGCCTCGAACTTCAGGATCTTCTTGCCGAATGCCAGTTTCCCCAGCTCCACCACCAACCACAGTCCGACGAAGCCGGCGGTCCAGCCGATCGCCCCCTGCTTCAATCCGTCCAGCCAATTCCCCGCTTCGCCCGCCAGCACCGGCAATTGCGGCCACACCGCGCAGGCACCCAAGCCGATCACCGTCCCCGCCCATGTCAGTGAACTGGGGATGATCAAATGCTCGGCATCGATGAAGGTGATAGAAACTAACAACGCCATCAGCACCCACAGGAAAAGGATCACTCCCACCGACTGCCACGCGAACAACCACCACACCAGCGTGAACAACACGGCTGTTAGCAGCTCCACCCCGAAGTAGCGGAACGCGATCGGCGCATGGCATTCCTTGCATTTCCCCCGCAGCCACAGCCAACTCACCAGCGGGAAATTCAGCCACATCGGGATCGGGTTCTTGCACTTCGGGCAGAACGACCGTTTCGGCTCGTTGACCGACATCCCCAGCGGCACCCGGTAAATCACCACGTTTAAAAACGAGCCGATGCACGCGCCGATCAGGAACGCGGGAATCAGCCAGAGCCAATGATCGAACGGCGGGTAGAAGGGGTCTTCAGGCAAGGTGCCACCATTCAAGCCAGCCACGCCCGCCTGCCAAGGAGAATAAGGCGGGTGGAGTACGACGGCAGGGTGTGGAACCATCGGTTGGGCATGGCGGTCATGCTCGCGAAGGTGGGCTAGGACCTTGGGGGCGATTCCCAAATCCTGGCCTGACATCGGGAGTCCTCGGCAGTGATAGCCCCCGATGACGAAGCTGGCCACCGCAGGCCATGTTGCCCCGTTGCGGAAAGCCAGCCATTAACCGCAACTCCGTATCAGACCCAGCGTGCAGGGTTCAGCTTTTTTTGACCGATGCGAGAAGGGCGGTGAGAAGCGCCCGGTTCTTGACCGAGCCGTCACCTTCGCCGTGAGCGCAAATCATGAAGACCTTGCCCTCGACCGAGAAGAGATAGACGTCGGCATTGGACGGATCCCCGTCATCAGCTTCCTCGCCGGTGCCGGTGAGCTGTTTGCCGGCGGCACCGGCCACGCTGATCGGCTTGCTTTCGGTGACCTTGAACTTGGTCACTTGGCCCTTGATCAGATCCGCCACCTGCTTGACGGCTTCATCAACCGAGGCATGGCTGAGAGCCCAAACCTGGATGTGGACGCCGGACATTGGCACGTCGATTGTGACCGAGTCGTCCTTGGAGGGAGATGTCTTCCATCCTTCGGAAAGTTGCAGCGTGATGGATGACTTCTTGTCAGCAGAGGGCACTGTCAGGGCAGGAGTGACGTCAGCGGCGCTGGCGGAGCAGCAAATTCCGGCAAGCACGGCAATAAGGAAGTATTCACGCATGATTTTCGTTTTTTAGGGTTATCCACCAAAGCATTCTGGCAGCGGTCAAATTGCCAGCATCGCCTGAACGCACAAGTCCTATTTTGCACCAAAAAACCTCGCCCTGCTTTTGTCCTTCCACCATCGGGAACGGCGGCTCCGGCACTTTGGAACTTTGGAATTGGGCAGCCTTGACATTCCCGAGCGTTCATTTGGACTTCCCGGCATGGCTAAAAAAACAGCACTCATCAAAGACCGATTCAACAAGACCCAGATCCTCGACCAGATCGCCGCAAGCACGGAACTCAGCCGCAAGCAAGTGGCCGCCGTCCTCGACAGCCTGACCGACGTCATCGAAGCACACGTTAAGAAGAACGCCGTCGGCGAGTTCGTCCTGCCGGGCCTCATGAAGATCAGCACCGTGCGCAAACCCGCGGTCAAGGCCCACAAGGGCATCAACCCTTTCACCAAGGAAGAAGTGATGTTCAAGGCCAAGCCTGCCACCACGGTCGTCAAAGTGCGCCCGCTGAAAAAGCTCAAGGACATGGCCCTCTGAGTCCGGGCGTGTGAACCTGTGACCTTGATGCGGCTCCTCGGGTCTTCCGTGGAGCCGCTATTTTTTCTTCATGCCAAGCACCAAGACGACCACGCCGCCGCCCAGCAAAGCCCACGCAAGCACCGGCGGCACACTGTGGCGCTCCTTCACGTCGGCCTGCACCTTGAGCGGCCCGACATCGATGATGTTCTCCCGCTTGGTGGTGGTGAATCCGCCGTAGGCCAACAGGGCGGCTCCGGCGACGATCATGATGATTCCCACGATGGTTTGTCCGTTCATACCTTCCAACCTTCACGTGATCGTTGCCGGAATCCAGAACGAAATCACAGTTTCGCCAGCAGGGTGCCTCTCTGATCTCTCCCACGCGATCGCGGACTGGCCGCATGGCAAATCCTTTGCTAAGTTACGCTCCATGATCCACCGGATTGCTTCTGCCAGGGCGGGAATCACTCCCGCAGATGTCGCGTTCGTGGAGTCGGCCCTCGCCGCTAGCGGGCAATCCGTCGCGCTGGCGAAGCTCTGGCGCGATCCGGAGGCCGTCACCGCCCTGCTCGATCTGAAGGAAATCCACCGCGTGCTATTGGAAAGCCCGGTCGCCCTGCCCGTTTCCCCATCGCTCTATTTCTATGTCCTCGTCCGCCACGCGTTTATCGATGGCGGCATCGACCACCCCGGCCTGGCCGACTATGTCGCCGGGGTGCTTGTCGAAAAACTCGACTCGCGCCACCAGTCGTCGCGTCCCGGCTCCATGCCCGGCTGGGTCACCCACGCCGTCGATTTCGTCTCCGTCATCCAAGCCGCGCACGGCATGCTCCGGTTCCAGCTCGAAGTGGCCGCGGGCGACCAATTTCTCGTCCTCACCGGCATCTTCGCCGGGTTCCTCCACCAGCGTGCCGAACGCAGCGGCGCACCCGGCCCCGCCTTTTACGAATCCTTCGCCCGCCAATCCTACCGCAACGCCGCCAACCGCCCCGGCGTCGCCGGCGACACCCGCGAACTCCTCTACCTCCTCGCCGAAACGTTCCCTCTCGCCCGCGCCTCCCTCAACCGCATGACTGACCGGTGTTTGTTTTGATGGGGCGGCGTTGGCTGTGATTCGGTACCCGGCCGCTGCTCAGTCGTAGATGCTTGAGAGCAGGCGTGGAAATCCTATACTCCCAGCTCACCTTTCGCTTCCTCGGCAGAATACCTGCGGCCAGGGTTCCGTGCCGCGTCAGCAGCCAAGTAGTAGTCCTCGAGATCCTCAAGGTGCTGCTCAATGGCCTCGCGGGCATAAAATGTCTTAGTGCGTCCAGTCTTCTCCGCAAGGCGACCCAGGCGTTCTTCAAGTTCGGGACTCAGGCGAATGGCCAACATGCCGAACAACTAGCCACGAAATACTTATACAGGAAGCCGGGATTTCCACAGATGCGATTCAGGCCTGCCCGGCCCCGCCTTTTACGAAAACTTCGCCCGCCAATCCTACCGCAACGCCGCCAACCACCCCGGCGTCGCCCGCGAACTCCTCCACCTCCTCGCCGAAACGTTCCCCCTTGCCCGCGCCTCCCTCAACCGCATGACCGACCGCTGTTTGTTTTGATAGGGCGGCGTTGGCCGGCCTCCGGACGCCCCCTCATGCAAAGCCCGGCAATGCTTGTTAGTCGGGAAAAGGGAGGCCGAGATGGACTCCGGGGCTGTCATTCCAGCAGCCTGCTTTGGAAGACTTCGTAGATCCACTTGCGCGGACCGGCGAAAACGCAGGTAATCATCCGCAGGTCGGCGATGACTTGGTATTGGAAAACAATGCGATGGGAACCGACCCGCAGGCGGTAGAAGCCTTCCAGCTCATCCGTGAGAGCCTTGATATCGCCTTTTTCCTGAGCTAGATCCTTGATCGCGAGGCGGAGCGCATGACGGGGCTGCGGTGCCAAACGACGAAGGTAGTCCATCACTTCATCCTGAATTCTGACGGCAATCATAGTTCGTCGAGTGCCGAGACATCATGATAAACCGCCGCGCCTTCGCGGTGCATTCGAATCGCAGACATCGCCTGCGGATCGGCCAGCAGTTCCATGGTTTCGCCGATGGCTTCCATTCGCTCGATCGAAATGAGAACCGCCACGGCGCGGCCTTGTTTCGTGATGGTTACTGGATGGTCCGCAGCCTCCGCCACCAAAGCCGAAAATTTCTGTTGTGCGGATTTGATGGTGTAGGTGTCAGCCATGCGGGCAATCTATTCCGTTTTTACAGAAAAGGGAATAGATTCCTTGCCTGCCTTTCCCGTGCGGAGTTGGGAGAAGACCTAGGATAAATCTCATCCATGGATTTCCGTCGCTCGCGAAAGGGTGCCGTCGTTCCGGTTCAGGCAATTCAAGATGAAATCTCTGCGGACGAATTGGCATTCGACAAGTCGCCCTCCTCCACCCGACATTCCCGCCCCCATGGCAGGCATCA
>JANMJJ010000190.1:0-14148 GCA_031371325.1 Akkermansiaceae bacterium
GCCTGCCCGGCCCGGAAATTCATCATGAAATGAGGCCAGAATGAAACCGAATTGAAAATGGACTGACCACGACTTTGTAGTGCCTTTAGAAACGAATCCCTGCAAACTCAAGGCCTACAGCTTCATCATAAGAAACTTGGGCTAGGCTGTGGAGGCCGCCCGCAGCGATGGAAATGACGGTCTTACCGGCAAGCGCGCCGGAGGAGGTGATCGCAACAGGGACGTTGCTGCTGCTGGTGGTGCTGTTGTTGCCGAGTTGGCCGTAATAGTTGTCCCCCCAAGTGGCCACCGTGCCATCCGAGCAGAGCGCCAGGCTGTGGGAGTAGCCCGCAGCGATGGAAATGACTATCTTACCGGCAAGCGCGCCGAAGGAGCTGATCGCGACAGGGACATTGCTCTGGGTCGGGCCGATGTTGCCGAGTTGGCCGGAGGAGTTGCTACCCCAAGCGGCCAGCGTGCCATCCGAGCAGAGCGCCAGGCTGTGGGAGCCGCCCGCAGCGATGGAAATGACGGTCTTACCGGCAAGCGCGCCGGAGGAGGTGATCGCAACAGGGACATTGCTCTGGGTCGGGCCGTTGTTGCCGGAGTTGGCCGGAGTTGTTGAGACCCCAGCCCACAGGCAGATTTCCCGCCCACTGCAGCACCAGATCGTTCCCTGTTCCGCCGTAGTAATTTGCGACGAAATTATAGGTGATTCCCGCATGGATGAGATCAACGGCTTGCCCCTGCGAGAGATTGTCGAAGGTTCCCTAGATGAACGGAAGGCCGGTGTTGTTCACCACCGTCAGGTTTGCGCCGGTTGCGGGCGCGTGGTTCAGGTTGAAATTCACAGTGTTGCCCGTGGCTGTGTAGGAAGCGGCGGTCACCGGCACGTCGCTGGTGGTGTTCCAAGTGGCATTTACCTCCGCTGCCCGCGCGGAGAGCAGGCACAAGGGCAGGGAAATGAAAAGAGCGCGGACGGCGGTGAGGGGAGAAGGCATAGGACTGAAGTTTCGGTTTTGCACGAGTCAGCCATGATCCGGGCTAATGTCACGCTCCGTCTGGCAGACTGGCCACCAGATGATAGAATCCGGCATGGGAATGGGACAGGATGCCGATGGCTTGGATGATGCCTTCGAGGTCAACACCGGTTTCAACCCCGCGCTGGCTACCAGCACGCCGGACGCGCTTTCATCGATCCGCACGGCGGTCGAGTTCCGCTTCAATGCCGCCACCGGTGTGAGCTACCGGATCGAGTCCTCCACGGATCTGAACCAGTGGGACATCATCGAACCGGTCATCATCGGGCAGAGTGCGGTAGTCACCCGCTTTTACAGCATCGAGAACCAACCGCAGCGGTATTTTCGGGTGAGGAGGAATTGAGGTAGGGCGGATCCGGCTCGGTTCTCTCAAGTCCCGAGGATGCGTCTCGCCCATTCATCAAGGCGAACGGGAATGGAGTCGATGGGAACGATAATGCCTTCAGCCGTCCGAACAACGTTGGCTGGGCGAAGATCGAAGACTGCGACATCATCGCGGATGAATGCGAGAGAGTTTGCATAACCGACGGAAAAGCACGGCGGGAGGATGGAAAACCCGAGTTCGGTCGTCATCAGGTGGATGATCTCGGAAGGACGGGCGTGGTCGCCGGGGATATCCGGTTGGCGGGTGACCATGGTTGGACGGTAGCGCTCTCCGGCGATTCCGACGAAGGTCATTTGATCCTCAAAGATTTCGTTTTGAAGCGCGAGTCGTTCAAGGTATTCAAGGGGAAGCCCCGGCTCCAATGCCGGTGTGCCCGAAGTAAAGGAAATGACATATCCGGCGGCGGAGGGTTTGGTAAATTTCAGCCACGTCCCGGTGAGGGGATCGTGGGACAGGTCGTGTTCGCGCCCGCCTTCTTTCAGCGGTCGGAGACCTTCGAAGAAACGTCCGGTTTCACCGGCCCAAGTGACGAGGCGGCGGAAACTTTCGTCGTAAACGGACCATTCGTCGATGTCGCCATACGGTCCACCTGGGCATACGCGTCTTGCGAAGTCCTCAATGACTTCGTCGAGCGGGCGGTCGCGATCCGGGAGAGGTAGGTTGGCTTCTTCATTCAAGTTGGCGACATGCTAGCCGGGTGGAGGGGGGATTTCCAGATGAAATACGCAGCCGAATCTGACGCGTCTCCAGCAATCTCACTCGGATTTTCGATTTAGCAGGAATTGGAGTTATGGCCCCAAAACCGCAACGCCCACCGAACACCGCGGCCAACTGCTCGAAAACGGGAGGCGCTTTGTTCTGTAGCGCTTTGTTCTTGCCGGTGGGTGGGATTTCCCGCTGCTTCGCGGGGACATGTTGTCTGATTTCGAGGTTCGTGGCTTGCCGCTGTTAGCGGCGTTGTGCATCGGTCTGTCGAAGGCGGGGTTCAGCGGGATCTCGATGGTGGCGGTGGTCATCCTGGCGGACATCTACGGCTCGAAGGCGTCGGTGGGGGTGATGTTGCCGCTGCTGATCGCGGCGGATCTGATCGTCTATCCGGCATTCATGAAGCACGGCTCGTGGCGGCCGGTGTGGAAGCTGCTAGGGCCGGCGCTGGTGGGAATCGCACTGGGCTGGTGGGTGCTGGGTGAAATTTCCGAAACGACGGCGCGGCGAGTGATCGGCGGCTGCGTGCTGGTGATGGTGGCGCTGCAAGCGTTGCGGCGGTGGCAACCGGTGGCCTTCGACCGGCTGGCGGAGTCGGGTGGCTTCGGCCTGGGTGCCGGGGTGTTAGGCGGTTTCGCGACGATGCTGGCGAACGCGGCGGGGCCGGTGATCCAACTCTATCTGATGGCGCGGAAGATCCCAAAGATGGAACTCATCGGCATCGGCGCACGGTTTTTTCTGCTGATCAATTTGATCAAGGTGCCGCTCAACGCACGGCTCGCATTGATCACGGCGGATAGTTTACTGGAAAACCTGCGGCTGTTACCGGCGGTGGCGGTGGGAATCTTCGGCGGGAAATGGCTGCTGCAGCATGTGCCGCAGGTGGCGTTCGAGTGGATGATCGTGATTTTTGCGACGCTCGCTGGGTTGAGGATGTTGTTCTGGTGAAGCGCCGCCTCCCGAGCGGCTCACTGCCAGCGCACTTCCTGCATATTCTGATAGTTTTTCCAGGCGAGGTAGCCGAAGAGGACGGCGGTGTAGATGGAGCCGAGCCAGAGGAACCCGAGCGCCGCCATGGCTGCCGCAGCGACCATGCCGATGAGGAAAACCCTGCGCTGGGGCCGGACATAGAGATCGGTGATTTGCCCGCCATCCAATGGCATGACTGGCAGCAGGTTGATGACTCCCCACCAGAAATTGATCCAGAGCAGATGATCGAGGAAGAGATGGATGTAAGGTTTCTCGTGGAGGAAGGTGAGAAGTTCCGTGGATTTGAATGCCACTGGTTGATTGAACAAGACCCTGGCGGTGAGGGCCATCACGTCGGAGCCGCCGAACAACAGGGACAGCAGGGCGAGGATCACGATTAGGAAGAGGAACCCGGCGCCCGGGCCGGCCGCGATCATCCAGAACCGTTGTTGGCGGTTGAATCGGCCTCCTTGGTTGAAGGCGAGCCCGCCGAAGGAGGTGAGGAGGATTTTGGCGTAGCCGCCGCCGAGCCTGCGTCCGGTGAGGGCATGGCCCAACTCATGGATGAGAATGGAAATGAAGGCGGCGAGGACGAACAACGTCATCGCGAAAACGGCCGCCGCCGAATCGGCGTTGAGCGCTCCACCCATCAGCGCGGAAACAATCCAGAAGAACGGCTGGACCTCAACGGGGATTCCAAACAGGGAAAATCGAATCATGGGGGTTTTGGGTAGGCGGAAATGGCAGGATGTGCAAGGCCCGGGGAAGACAATTCCAGGGCGGAATCCGAGGTTCCAGCCCTTGACCCGCCAAGGTTCTCCGCTTATTGGCTTGGGCGAAGCCGCGAAATGAGTCGCGGCGCACCTCACCCGACACCAGCAGATTGTGATTTTCATGCGTGTTCCATTCATTTTCCCCGGCGGTCTATCAAGTCTGGCGATCGCCGTGTTGTTCACCTCCTGCGGAACCGGCAATGGCTCGTCGCGGCATCCGAAAGCGGATCATCGGGTCTTGTATAAATGGTATGATGACGGCGGCGAGGGCAAGGTTTCCATCCGCATCAGCCTGACCGACCAGATCGCCGAATTCAAACGCGGCGACCGTGACATCGGCTGGAGCTACGTCGCTACCGGCAAGGAAGGCCACCATACGGTGCCGGGCAGCTATCAGATCACGGAAAAAATCGAGGACAAGCACTCGAACATCTACGGTTGGTTCGAAGACGAGTTCGGCAACGTGACGGATGGCGATGCCATGGCCGGCCAAAAGGTGCCGCCGGGGATGGTTTACGTCCCGGCACCGATGCCCAATTGGATGCGGCTGACGTCCTACGGCGTGGGAATGCATGGCGGGTTGATCCCGGAACCGGGGCAACCGGCGTCCCATGGCTGCATTCGGCTGCCGAAGGAGTTCGCGCCGGTTTTGTTCGAATCCGTGAACGTGGGCACTCCGGTGACGATCACCAATGCCCCGAGCAACCACAGCCAGCCGCCAACCGAAGGCCAGATCATGCCGCAAAGCTTTGTCAGGCACAGCGGCAGCGTGGGAGACGGCAGCGCGCAATCGGTGACTTACCGCAATGGGGTGCCGGTTACCTCGAATTGAATCACCCGAATGCAAAACCCGCCAGGAGCGTGACTCCGGGCGGGTTTTCTTCATCCTCAGGCCAAAGGGCAGGTTCGCTTATGGCTGGGCGGGAACGTAGAGTTCCGAACCTTTGGCGAGGACGGTAGCTGTGGTGAGATCGAGTCCGTTGAGGGCGTTGAGGCGTTCGGCGTTGGTGCCATGCTTGGTCGCGAACTCGCCGTAGGTCATCTCGCCTTCGATCGTGATGGGCCGGATCTTCTTCTCGGGGGCGGGGGAGGGCGCATCCTTTTCCATCGCAGGTGCCTTGGCGGTTGCGGCCGTGGATTTTGTTTCAGGCGTCGCGGTGGTGACTGCGGGGGCGGCGTTGGAAGCCGGGATGGTTTCGCGGGCCGGTGGCAGTGATTTCGAGACCGGAGCTGGCGTGGCATCCGAAGCTTTTTCCACGGCTGGCGGAGTTTTGGAACGAGCCGGTGCGCTGATCATGGTCGTGGCAGGAGCGTCGCCTCCGAGGCTGACGACTTGGCCGGGTCGGAGTGAGGATGCCTTCACCTTGGGATTGGCGGCGACAAGGGCTTCGGTGCTCATCCCGTGTTTTTTTGAAATGCTGAACAATGTGTCGCCGGTCTCCACCTTGTGGGTTTTACCGGAAACTTTCGGCGAAGAGGCGGTTGCGGCTGCCACCGCAGGCGCAGCCGATGCGGCGGCGGTGCCTGGAAGCTTGAGCTTTTGGCCGGGATGGATGATGGAACCGGTCTTCATGCCATTGGACTTGGCCAGCTTCCCGGGATTCGTGCCCACCTTGCGGGCGATCTTTTCAAAATTGTCTCCTGCCTTGACCGTATAGGTCGAAGGGCTTGTCGCCACCGTCGAATTGGATTTTCCGATTGCGGCGGGTTTGGCGGTGGCGGACGAAGCGGTTTCGGTCTTGGCGGGCGTTGGATGCGCCTCGGGGTGATCGGCGCGGAGTCTTTCGTTGGCTTCTTCCAACTCGTTGATCTGACGCTTTTGCTCCTGGCAAAGCGATCGCAGCGTTTCGAGCTCGGATTTGGCCATTGCGGTTGGGGACGCAAGAACCATGGACAGCGTGGCGATCAACAAAGTTGGTTTCATGACGCATCAGTCTTTTTCAAATTTTTTCATTAAGATCAAGAGAAAATCAAAGTTTCTTAACTACTTGCGCTCGATCTGGCTTGGCGACAAGGCTAATAAAAAACGGGCGGTCCCCGGAGGAACCGCCCGTTGGCGTGAAAAATGAAGTGGAGCGGGTTAGTTCGCCCGACCGGTGTAGGAGTTGTCTTCGGTCTTCACGTTGATCCGTTCGCCGACATTGATGAACAGCGGCACTTGCACGATGAGTCCGGTTTCCATGACGGCGGGCTTGTAAACATTGTTGGCGGAGTCGCCTTTGACGCCTTCCGAGGACTCGGCCACGGTCATGACCATCGACAGCGGGAGGTCCACCGCGACGACGATGCCGTCGGCCACCATCAGGTTGTAGATCTGGCCTTCGATGAGGTAGTTTTTCACCCCTTCGATGAGGTCTTCATAGACGACCGCGTCCTCGTAGGTATTCGGGTCGAGGAAATGATAGCCGCTGCTGTCCTTGTAGGAATACTCGTGCGGGGTGCGCTCGAGGACCACGCCTTCGACGCTGTCGTTCGAGGTCATGCGCAGGTTGAAAACTTTTTTGGTGGCGACACTGCGGATCGACATTTGGACATAAGAAGCCATCCGCGGCGGGGTTTTGAGTTCGTGATCGATCACGAGACAGACTTCGTTGTTGTGGCGGACGGCGTGTCCCTTGCGGAGGTTGATGATGGGTGTGCTAGCCATGATTTGTGGGTGGGGGATAGGCCGCGCCGCCCGGTGAGGCAAGCACGGAGTTGCGGATTGAAATGGGGAATCACCCCAGGGTGTCTCAACCGGTGCTACCTCCCAGATGGGATTGAACGCATGGAGGCGGTCGAGGAACGCCGAATCAATGTATTTGTCCGGAAGCTGGTCGAAGAAGTGCGAATGCTTGGGCATGTAGGCGACAGACTTCTTGCTGTTGCCCAAGAAAACCATGGAGACCTATGCGGAAAGCTGCTCGATTCCTCGGGAGAAGGAGCGGTTCTCAGAGTGTGTATCAACATGAATCAAATGCACGGGCGCTTGAGCAGGCACGTATCCATCCTCGCCAAATCCAGCCGGATCGCGTGCTCTTGGCAGGGTTGGATGCGGGGGAAGCCGCCGTCATTATGGCGGCATTGCAACTCGGGGTTTCTACGGTCCTTCTTGATGAGAGGAAGGCTCGTCGCGTCGCAGCCCGTGTCGATGGGCTTCAGGTGAAGGGACGGCAGGTTTGCTGGTGGAGGCAATGAATCGCGGCTTGATCGACGCGGTCTGGCCCTGTCTCGAAGCCATCGTCCAAGGTTTTTTTTAGGCACCAATCTCGTCGCCGCTTGTCTCGCAGCGGCGGGTGATGCCTGATTGGAAAGACCGGGGTGTCCAAGTATCTTGTTCAGATCGGGAGTCGTTCTTAGGGAGTCCCCGGTGAGTTCCGTGAAAGCCGGTGTGAAGTTGAAATCGGCAAGATGTCCTTTCCTTCCAAGCAGGCATCCGCAACCCTCCAAGGCGTTGGCTCGTTACCGAATCATTTCCCAATCCCATGCGTAAATTCCTCCTCCTCGCACCTCTCTCGCTCTGTTTCCTCGGCTCCTGCAAGGACGATGAAATCCGCACCTACCGCGTCGCCACCGATTCGACAGCGGAAAATCCCGCGCCGTCTGCCGTCAATCCCATGGGCGCGGCTCCAAAGGATGAAGCCGCCCCCCCAGGCGGCTCCGGCTCCGTGGGCTGGCTGGCTCCCACAGATTGGAAAGCGGAAAAAGCCAGTCAGTTTCTCACCGCTGCGTATGCTCTCCCAAATGGCGGACGAGTCACCGTCTCGAAGCTTGGCGGCGATGGCGGAGGCCTCGCGGCAAACATCAACCGCTGGCGTGGCCAAGTCGGCCTCAAGCCGCTCGCTGATAAAGACGTGATCGGCCAGCCACTCAAGATCGCTGATTCCCAAGAAGAAATGCTGCTCTTCAATCTCACCTCCGCAAACTCCGCGCCCGATGCCGAGGGAATCCTTGCTGGAGTGCTTCCGCTCAAGACCGAGACCTGGTATTTCAAATTCTCCGGCCCTGTCGGTGTTCTCAAGAAATCCGAAGGAGTGTTCGCGGAATTCCTGCGCAGCGTCCGCATCGCTGGCAGCCGAAAAAGCGCACCCGCACCCGCACCAAGTGGCGTGAAAAAAATCAACGTCACCCCGCCCGCTGGCTGGACACCCAGCGAAGGCAGCTCCATGCGTGCCGCCAGTTTCAGCATCGCTGGCCCGGACGGCACCACCGCCGATGTCTCCGTGGTCCCGATCCCCGGCGATTCCGGCAGCACCCTCGACAACGTCAACCGCTGGCGTTCTCAGCTCAAGCTCGCCCCTCTAACTTCCGCAGATGACCCGGCACTCGGGAAAATGGAAGCGAGCCCTGCCGGAGAAATTTTCACCAGTCACATGACCAGCAGCGAGCCGATCCTGAACGACAAAAAAGCCTCGCTCGCCTCCGCTATTCTCAAGCGCCCCGGCATGACATGGTTCTTCAAAATCACCGGTGACACCGTGCTCGTCGAAGCCAACCTCGAAAAATTCGCCACCTTCGTCCGCTCCGCCACCTTCCCTGAGTAACATCCCGTGCCAAGTTTCAAGCTCCTCAGCTCCCTGCGCCTAACTGTCACCCTACTGGGTTTCGCCATGGTGCTGATTTTCGTCGCCACCATCACCCAGGTCGAGCTCGGCATCCATGAGGTGCAGGCGAAATTCTTCCGCTCTTGGATCGCATGGTGGGATGTCATGCCCGGCGAGAAAAAGTTCTTCATCCCCATCCCCGGCGGGACTTTGCTAGGCATTCTCCTCATCATCAACCTGCTCGCCGCCCACGGCGCACGCTTCAAGCTGAGCTGGAACAAGGCCGGCATGATCGTCATCCATTCCGGCATCCTGCTGATGCTGCTAGGGGAGATTTTCACCGGTCTGCTCGGACGCGAAGCCCAGATGGTCGTCAACGAAGGAGAAATCCTAAACTACTCCACCTTCCCCCGCGAGGTCGAGCTCGTCGTCATCCGCCCCGACGGTGATGGACTAGAAACCGTCACCGCCATCCCGCAGAGCCACCTGAAAGACGGAGCTGAATTCCCATTCGGCGGCTTCTCCGTGAAAATCCACAGTTACTACGCGAACAGCGAAATCCTCCCGGAATCCGACGCCACCAAGGACTTCGACAAGACTCGCGCCAGCGAGGGATTCGGAAAAAACTACGCCGTCCGCCGCACGCCCTGCGAGGCCACCGACGACCGCCGCGATCTCACCACCGCCTTCGTCGAAGTCATCCCCGACGGTGGAAAACCCCAAGGCCGCTGGCTGCTCTCGAATGCGTTCAAGGGCGAGCAATCCTTCGATGCAGCCGAAAGATCCTGGAAAATATCCATCCGCCAGCGCCGCCTCTATCATCCGTTTTCCATCAAGCTCCTCGACTTCAGCCACGACCGCTACCTCGGCACCGACGTCCCCAAAAACTTCTCCAGCAAGATCAAGATCCTCAACCCCGACACCGGCGAAAACCGCGAGGATCTCATCTACATGAACCATCCGCTGCGCTACGGCGGCCTCACGTTCTATCAGGCTGGTTTTGAAAACAACGACTCGACCTCCATTCTCCAAGTCGTCCGCAACCCCGTCTGGACCCTCCCCTACATCTCCTGCGCGATGGTCGGCCTCGGCCTGCTCTGGGTCTTTTCCCAGCACCTGATCAAGGCCATCTCCCGCCGCAACAAAATCGCTTCCGCACCATGATTCCCCTCCGGAAAATCACCGCGTGGCTCATCCCCTCGCTCTGTCTCATCTTCATCGCCAGCGCCGTCTTCAAGTCCACGCGGTCATCCATGGGTCTTGATTTCAAAAACTTCAGCACCCTGCCGGTCGTTTCTAACGGTCGCGTCCAGCCACTCGATTCGCTAGCCCGCAACGCCCTGCTCTCCATCCACGGGAAACAAAGCGTCCCCGGCGATGACGCGCCCGCAAGCCCCGCCGCATGGCTCGCCGAACTCAGTTTCAAGCCCGAGCTGGCCGACACTCGGAAAATTTTTCCCATCCATCACGACGACCTGCTCGGTCTAACCAAGCTCACCCGTGGCGAGGAAAAATCCTATTCCTACGCCCAGCTCCAGCCCTCATTCCCAGCCCTCCAACCGGAGGCAAAACGCATCGGCGCAAGCGATTCGAAAACCTGGTCCCCCTATGAAAAGGCACTGATGCTTCTCACCCGGAATCTCACCCTTTACAACCAGCTCAAGCACGCCCTCGCCTTGCCCGGACAAGATCATCTCGAATCCGAGTTAACCCTTTTCCTCGGCACCATCGCCACCGCGTTGGCCGAGGAGGAAAAGCAAAGCCGCGGCCAGGAATTCAACCAGTCCACCATCGACAACGCCTCAGCGCCCATGACGGCGGTCCTCGACTGGGTGCCGATGACGGAGGTTTACACCGCGCCGTCTGGCGTTGGTGCGGACGGTTGGAGGAAACTTCCCGAGTCGCTAATAGACTCTATCGAAAAGAAGCAAGCACTCCACCCCTCCACCCTCGCCTACGCCCGCCTGGGAGACGCCTACCGTGCCAAGGACAGCATCGCATTCAACTCGGCCCTCAAAGACTATCGGAGCTGGCTCTCCGCAAATCGCTCGGATTATTTGAAAAAAGCCTCATCGGAAACCCTCTTCAACGCGATCGCGCCGTTCTACCTCTGCATGGTTCTCTATGTCGTCGCGTTTCTCTGCGCCATCATTTCCTGGCTCGGGCAAGGCAGCGCCTTCCGCCAAGCCGCCTTCCGCGTCCTGCTCATCGGCCTCACCCTGCACACCCTCGGCCTCGTCACCCGTATGATGTTGGAGGGCCGCCCGCCCGTCACCAACCTCTATTCCTCCGCCATCTTCATCGGCTGGGGTGCGATCCTTCTCAGCACCGTCCTCGAACTCTTCCACCGCAACGCCATCGGCACTGCGGTCGCCTCGGTAGTTGGCTTCATCACCTTGCTCATTGCCCACCACCTATCTCTATCAGGCGATACCCTGGAAATGATGCGCGCCGTGCTCGACACGAATTTCTGGCTAGCCACCCATGTCGTCGTGATCACCCTCGGCTATGCGTCCACCTTCCTCGCCGGCACCATCGCCATCGTCTATCTGATCCGCCGCACCTTCGGGAGTATCCCGAAAAACACCGCTGCCTCGCTACGCGGCATGGTCTATGGCGTGATCTGTTTCGCCACCCTCGCCAGCTTCGTCGGCACCGTGCTCGGCGGCATCTGGGCCGACCAGTCGTGGGGCCGCTTCTGGGGCTGGGATCCCAAGGAAAACGGCGCGCTGCTCATCGTCATTTGGAACGCCATCATCCTCCACGCCCGCTGGGGCGGCATGATTCGCGAACGCGGTATGATGGTCATGGCCGTCTTCGGCAACATCGTCACCAGTTGGTCATGGTTCGGCACCAACATGCTCGGCATCGGTCTTCATTCTTATGGCTTCACCGATGCGGCTTTCCTCTGGCTCAGCGCCTTCATGATCAGCCAGCTCATCATCATGACCCTCGGCCTGATCCGCCGCGAACACGGCCCGCAGACGCCTGCGGGCGCGAGTGGAATTTGAGATGCCTGACAAGGATGTCACCAAATCTTCACCCGATCCTCGGGCTTCACGTAGAGCTTGTCGCCGGGCTTGATATCGAAGGCGGCGTACCAAGCGTCGATGTTGCGCACGACACCGTTGACGCGGGCGAGGGCGGGGGAGTGCGGATCGGTGTGGATCTGCTTGCGCTGGGCCTCATCACGGATTTTTTGACGCCAGATTTGGGCCCACGAGAGGAACACGCGCTGCTCGCCGGTCACGCCATCTAGCAGCGGCGCGGGCTTGCCATCGAGCGAGGCGTGATAGGCATCGAGTGCTAGATTGAGTCCGCCCATGTCGCCGATGTTTTCACCCATGGTTAGTTTGCCGTTGATGAATTCGCCGGGCAGCACCTCGATGCTTTCATATTGGACTCCGAGTCGTTCGGCGCACCGGTTGAAATGCTCCGCATCCTCGCTGGTCCACCAATCCTGGAGCACGCCATCGCCATTGGACTTGCGGCCCTGGTCGTCGAAGCCGTGGCTGATTTCGTGGCCGATCACGCCGCCGATGCCACCATAGTTTACTGCGGGATCAGCCTTCGAGTCGAAAAATGGCGGCTGCAAAATCGCGGCGGGAAACACGATTTCACTCAGCGTCGCGTTGTAATAGGCATTCACCTTTTGCGGTGGCATTCCCCACTCCTTGCGGTCCACCGGCTTGTCGAGCCGGTCGAGTTCGCGTTGCCAGCCGAACTGAATCGCGCGGGTGACGTTGCCGTAGAGATCGTCCGGCTTGACGACCAGCGCCGAGTAGTCGCGGAACTCGTCGGGATAGCCGATCTTGACGGTTAGCTTCGCCAATTTTTCCTGGGCGGCCTTCTTCGTGGCGTCGCCCATCCAGTCGAGTTTGTTGATGCGCGCCGCGAGCACGGTCTTGATGTTATTGACCAAATCCAGCATTTGCTGTCGCGACTCGGCCGGGAAATAGCGGGCGACATAGACTTGGCCGACCGCCTCGCCGATGGCTTCGTTGGTGGACATGACCGCACGCTTCCAACGCGCCAAGGGCTCCGGCTGACCGGCGAGTGTCTTGGAGTTGAACTCGAAACTCGCGTCCACGAAGGCCTTGGTTAGAAATGGCGACGACGCGTTGGCGAGGCCGAAAGCCGCCCACGCCTTCAGGGTTTCCATCGGTGTTTCCGCGAATATGGCGGCCTTTTTCGGAAACGAGGATTGATCCGAGACGATCAGCCGATCGACCTTGGCAAGGCCCCGACCGTCGAGCAATTTCGGGAAATCGAATCCCGGCGCTTTGGCGGTCAGCTCGGCGGGGGACATCAGGTTGTAGGTCTTGACGCGGTCACGTAGTTCGGATCGCTCCCAACTGGCCTCGGCCAGGCGTGTTTCAAAAGTGACGATCTGTTTGGCCTGGCTGGCGGGTTGCGGCCAGTTGACGAGGGTGAGAAGCGTCGTCACGTAGGCTTCATACTTGGTCTTGATGGAGGCGAACGATGGCTTGAGATAATAGTCTTTGTCCGGAAGCCCGAGTCCTCCCGAGCCGACATAGACCACGTAGCGTGCGGGGTTCTTTTCATCGATACTGATGGCCGCGCCGAACAGCCCGCCAAAAAGGCTACCGGGCTGGGCCATGATGGCGATCAATTCACTACGGGTGGCGCATGCCTCGATCTTGGCAAGATCTCCGGCGATCGGCTGGATGCCGGCTTTTTCCACCAGTTCCTCATTCATGTAAGCGGCATAATAAACACCGATTTTCACGTTCGATTCGTCCGGATGCTTGATGGAGTCTTCCAAAATGCCGTGGACGCGGGCTTCGGATAGAATCGCGAGTTCGTCGAAGTTGCCAAACCGCACCCGGTCCGCCGGGATGGTGGTGTGATCGAGATAGGCACCGTTCGCATACGCGAAAAAGTCATCGCCCGGTTTCACCGCTAGGTTCCGGCCTGATAGATCGAAGCCCCAGGTGCCGAAGGCCGGTGCCTGGGGAGAATCGTCGGTCGCAGCGGTCGCGGCGGCGGCGAGAATCAGGAGCGATAGAGTGGTGGTCAGGGCGAACGGAGTTGTGGACATCGGAGCGATTGTGGAGAGCCGGTGGGTGGTGATCAAATGGAATTCAAGGCCCGGAAAGTCGGGATTTCAAAGCAACCCAGCACCTTGACGCTGGTTCGTGATGAGATGTTTCACCCCGGCGTTTTGAAAGGTCGCTGCTAGCAGCGTGTCGAGAAGTCGCTTGCGGCCCAGTCGGTGTCGCGTCAGCCAAGCCAGAAAATCCGTGACGGCCTGTCCGCAGGGGAACATCGCCCTCCCAACATTGAACGTCGAAGTGAAGAAACGAGAAAGATCCAGATGAATCCGGCGCTCCAATGGCTGAATCTGGATCTGCTGGTGGAGGCGATTGAGGGAGCGTGGAGGAGTTGATCCGGGATTTTTTCCTTCCGGCGCTGAGTTTGGTGCCACGCCTTGTGGTTGCGGGATTAAATGATCAAGGGGCCAGCCTTCATCGTAAATCGTTGACAACGAAAGGATTATTATTTGAGTGAAAAACGTCCGTGCGGTTTCACCGTTTGTTAAAACTGGGTGTTTTGGTGAAATTCCCATTCATAAGCTCAATCATCGTTTTCACGGTTGCGTGAAAGGGCCGATATGAGGCGGCCCCGAAAATCCGACCACTCGGTGGCTAAACTAAGCTATGGTGCGGGGCGCGGCGGATTGATAGGAGATCATGGATATTGGATCAAGGATGGAGTGGCGAGGGACTCGAATTTGGGCTGCCGTAGCGGAA
>JANMJJ010000198.1:0-72961 GCA_031371325.1 Akkermansiaceae bacterium
ACCCAAATTCCCAAGCCCTGAAGGGGCGACCCAAAGCTTGTGCCCGCCCTTGTGCCGCCCCTTCAGGGCTAGAAATTATTTTTCGCGTGAGTCCTAGGGCGCTGCCCTAGGCTGTCATCGTTCGCCCCATTGGGGCTGAAGAATCCCCCAAAACCAAGAACTCACCACCCTCCGCGACTGGCTGCTCCCCATGCTCATGAACGGCCAGGTGCGGGTGGGGTGAACGCAAAAGGTGTCTCAAATAGAAATCAGGCTACAGGTTCAACCTCGACGCCGAAACTCAACCGCTTTACGCTGTCAAAAAGCCAATGGCCACTGCTGAACAGCTAAAATCCCTGATCCGCTCCCACCTCAGTGAGGACGACGAGCGCTTTTACACGCTTGCCCTGCAAGTGGCGGCTCACGAAGCTCATCAGGGACATGGCGCGCTGGCCCACGACATTCGGGAGATCATCGACAAGGCGAGAAGAACGCGAGGTAACAACTCGCTCCTTAAGTTTCCTCAAGAACTGGCCGGATTGGTCCTTTCACAGAATAGCGACTTGCCGCTCGCTGCAATGGTGGTGCCAGAGGCTTTCAAGGAACGCATCCAGCGGGTGATTCATGAGTTCCGCCAACAGGCGAAACTGAAGAAATACGGGATGTCGAATCGGCGGAAAATCCTGCTCGCCGGTCCCCCCGGCACCGGCAAGACGATGACGGCGAGAATTCTTTCCCACGAACTGCGCCTTCCTCTCCACACGATCCAAGTGGACAAGCTGGTCACGAAATTCATGGGTGAGACCAGTGCCAAGCTGCGCCAGATTTTCGATCTGATCCGGGATGAGCGCGGAATTTACCTTTTCGATGAGTTTGATGCGATCGGCGGAGATCGGTCCCTCGAAAACGATGTTGGGGAGATGCGCCGGGTTCTCAATGCGCTGCTACAATTTATCGAACAGGACAGCTCGGAAAGCCTGATCATTGGAGCCACCAACAACCACGGGCTCCTCGATCGTGCCTTATTCCGACGTTTCGATGACGTGCTCCACTATGAACTACCAGACGAGGCAGCGCGGCAGCGGCTGATCGAAAACGTGTTGGGTAATTTCAAAGGCCGTCTGGCTTGGAAAGCCATTCTCACCGGGAGCAAGGGACTCAGCCAGGCGGAGATCGACCATGCCTGCCGAGACGCGATCAAGGATTCGATCTTGAACGACCAACCCAAGGTGGAGACCGCCAGTCTGGTAAGAACCTTTCAGGAGCGAAGCCAGACCCACCCACGCAAGTGACCCATGGCTACCGAGCGTTTCCCCCATCTTTTCCTGCCCGGACCATCGGGTCGCCGCGATGACTACAGCAGTCCACGCCGCGGTGGAGATGGCCCCCGGCTCAGACCTCAAGACCGTCCGGTGCACGCAGAGTGTATCAGACTCGCCTTGGTTACCGCGTGGGCCCAGGCCGAAGAGCGGCGAGCGGTCGCGTATTCAAGCCGGGGCGGGGTCTATCTTGAATTCGCCAGTGAACCGGGATTCGATCTGGTTCTGAAAAGCCTGGAGTCCCGGCAGGCGGGGATCAAACTCCTCAACGTCAGGATTGAAGGCAATGCCGGCGAGGAGACTACCCGCGCGACGGTTTTCATCCCTGCGGACAAAAGCACCTATTTTCTCAAGAAGGTCATCGAATACGCCACCACGGACAATCGGCCGAAGAAGGACGGCACGATCACGCCGAAGAACGGAACCTTGATCGAAAGCATCGGCGACGTCAGGGCCGCCCTCTTGGAATTCTCGTTTTGGCAGGATTCGCCAGACCGGCTTCCCTCCGAGACACCTGAATGGGTGGAAGTGTGGTTGAGCAGCGAAGACCTTGGTGTGATCGAGATTTTTAAAGCACTGTGCGCGGCGCAGGCGATCGAGCTGGGTCAAGGGCAACTCACGTTCCCGGAGAGAACCGTCCTGCTAATTTTGGCATCAAGGACTCAGTTGGAGGCATTAATCGAACATTCCGAGTCGCTCGCGGAGTTCAGAGGCTCTCGAAAGAGAGCCACGTTTTACATCGAACAAGAGAATACCGATCAGGCTGAACGGGTAAACCATCTGATTCGCCGCACCACAGTGCGAAATCCTGAGCAGACAGTGGTGCTTGTGCTGGATCATGGAGTCAACAACGGCCATCGACTGCTGGAGGCAGTTCTTTCCGATGAGGATTGCCACGCGGCAGATCCTGCGTGGGGGACGCAAGACGATCACGGCCACGGAACGCTCATGGCTGGCATGGCAGCCTATGGCGATCTGCTTCAATACTTGGATGGTTCTCAGCCGATCATCCTCCGGCATAGCCTTGAATCCGCGAAAATTCTGCCGCCGCCACCAGAAGAGAATCCCCGTCGCCTATGGGGCCATTTCACCTCTCGGGGAATCAGCGAAGCTGAGTATCATCAGCCGCACAAAAAGCGAATCATTTGCATGGCCATCACAAGTGAGGACGGACTCAATCGCGGTCGCCCTTCATCATGGTCAGGGCAGCTTGATGAATTGGCTTCCGGCTACAGTGACGACCGTCAACGGCTGATCATCGTAAGCGGCGGAAATGTCCGCGATCCCCATGATTGGAAGCGATTTCCGGATTCGAACTTCGATTGTGAGATTCACGACCCAGCCCAAGCTTGGAACGCTCTGACCGTCGGAGCTTACACCAAGAAAATCCAAATCACGGACCTGACACTGTCATCATACGTCGCGATTGCCGAGGCAGGCGATCTCTCGCCGTATTCTTCAACTTCTGCCTCGTGGCCGAAGCGTAAATGGCCGATCAAGCCGGAGATCCTACTTGAGGGAGGCAACGTCGCGCGAGGCCCCAACGACAGCATTTTCGATACCGATGACTTGAAGTTGCTTTCAACTTACCACGATCCTCAGGTTGCTCAGTTCGCCGCCTTCGATGCCACCAGCGCGGCAACTGCACAAGCCGCATGGATGGCTGCACGGATTCAATCCACGTATCCCCATGCCTGGCCGGAGACTGTTCGTGGATTGATGGTGCATTCTGCGGAGTGGACGGAAACGCAGCGTCGCAAATATCTCCGAAACGAGTCAAAAGGCGCTTACTATCAACTCGCCAAGATTTGCGGCTATGGCGTTCCAAATCTGGAGCGGACGCTGTCATGCGCTTCCAATTCACTGTCCTTGATTGCCCAGTCGACACTTCAGCCCTTCGATAAAAACGCGAAAGGCCGATACGTTTCCAAAGACATGCATATTTACGAGCTTCCCTGGCCGGTGGAAGTCCTGCGTGATCTCGGAGAGTTGCCCGTGCGGATGCGCGTCACTCTTTCTTATTTTGTAGAACCAAGCCCGGGTGAAATCGGTTGGAAGGATCGCTACCGCTATGCATCACACGGGCTTCGCTTCGAGCTAAACGGCCCGGGCCAAAGCTACGAGGAGTTTATCAAACATGTGAACCACAAAGCAAGGGACGAGGAGGACTATCAAAAAACCGAAGGGGCATCAGACCATTGGCAACTGGGTGAAGCTCGAAATGTCGGATCAATCCACTCGGATACATGGTCTGGCACCGCAGCCGAACTGGCTTTATCCGGACTGATCGCCGTTCATCCTGCTGTCGGGTGGTGGCGCGAGCGGTATCACTTGGGAAAA
This sequence comes from Akkermansiaceae bacterium, assembly GCA_031371325.1. Taxonomy (GTDB): domain Bacteria; phylum Verrucomicrobiota; class Verrucomicrobiia; order Verrucomicrobiales; family Akkermansiaceae; genus Luteolibacter. Next base: position 3,639 of record JANMJJ010000198.1, read on the forward strand.
TATAACAAAAAAACCCGTTACTCGCTTATCGTATCCTTCACGCTGCCCGGGCAAGAAATTGATATCTACACACCTGTAGCAATTCAGTTAGGCGTGCCGATCTCAGTGCCAATAACGCCTTCAACTTGAGGGTTCATAGAAGCTCCGAAGAGCCCAACAAAACCAAGAACTCACCGCCCTCCGCGATTGGCTGCCCATGCTCATGAACGGCCAAGTGCGGGTGGGGTAATGCCAAAGCAAAGCCTTGTAGCGTCGCTCTATGAGCGTCGATGCCAAAGTCCCGCGCGAAGCCATCTTCCATTCAAAAATCAACATTCATCAATCGTCAATCTCCCCCTCTTCCATTCTGACATCTCATCCGCCCGACGGTCGCAGACCGCCGCTACAAAACATAATCATGAAATCTCATCCATCCGTAGGTCGCAACTCTCCGTGTCATTGTGGCAGCGGTAAAAAATACAAGAAGTGCTGTTCAGAAGCAGATACCACAGCAATGGCAACCAAAGCGGCCATTGTCACACCTGGAAATGCGGCGCATCCCGCAATAAATGAAAGGGCAGGCTTGAGTGTTCATCCCTACTCGATTGCGAAAATAGTGGCGAACCCTCCTCCCAACATCTTGGCCAAACTCTCAAAACGCGATATCGCGGCACTCAAAAACAAGTGGTCCTCGGCCAAAGTGGCCCTGTTGGAAACCGACGAGATTGTGTCGCGCTTGAAAAAACTCGGGATTGACGGCAGCCATGCCAGCTTTGGCAACTTGACGAGTGGACGCAGCTCGGCATGGAGCATCGGTAATATTTGGATTGACGGTCGGTCTGCGCAGTTAGGTGTCGACGAGGAGGATTTTATCTGTCTGTCGGCGTGCGAATTGTGGAAGCGGTATTGCCCCGGGCGGCCGTCCATGGAAATGCTGGACGACTGGGTAACCGAAGGTTATGAACTATCAGAATCGCGCAAGGAAGTTGAAGCAGTCGAGATCTGGTTGCGGGTCTGGGAATACGTCCGCCCAAGGATCGAACCACACATGACCACCTTCGCTGCCGCCGATCCGGTGTTTCAGGTCTCGCAGTTTTTTGGAAACTGGATTCAGGATTTCACCACGGATGCTAGAAACGCGGCGACCCGTGAGTCAAAGTGTGCCGAGATGGGCATCCAGGTCATCCATGAAGTGCTGGCCCAGTTCGTGGATGAGGACTTGGACACAATCCTCTACTTTCGTTGTGAACTCGGAGCTTTACTGTTTCATGCTGGCCGTTTCAAAGAAGGAGAGGCAATCCTTCAATCCGTCATCAGCGAATATCCCGATCGGTCTCGTGGATATGCAGAATTGGCGAGGGCCATGGGATGCCCCACGCACGGAACACCGAATTTTCCCCGTGCAATTTCCATCCTCGAGCAAGCGCTGGCCTACCCGGTGGTTGACGCCACAGACTATGATCTCAAATTTCGATTGGATGACCTCCGTGAAAACATGCGGGCATCGGCACCGGCTTTGCCGTCCTAAGACCAAAAACCGCTATCTGTCGGGAATTCGACTACCTCAGCCTCATCTCGGAAACCAACATCAACCGCCTCACCACCGTCGCCAGCGGCGCTGCCTACCCAGCCGTGAACCCCGAAGTCGTCGCTGCCCAAACCATCGCCCTCCCGGACGCGGAACTCCTCCAACAATTCCACCAAACCACCGCCTCCTTCTTCAACCTCATCGAACGCCACCGCGCCCAAAACCAAGAACTCACCACCCTCCGCGACTGGCTCCTCCCCATGCTCATGAACGGCCAAGTGCGGGTCACCGAATGAATGCCGCTACCCACCGTGCCCCTGAACCTTGGACTGCGGCAGCCTGCTGCCGCTTTCAGATTTGCAGCCTGCTGCGAATCCGGGCCAGCAGGCTGGCTCCGGGAAAGCGGCAGCAGGCTGCACGCACTCCACGCCAACTCACCACCCTCCGCGACTGGCTGCTTCCCATGCTCATGAACGGCCAGGTGCGGGTGGGTTGAATGTTCCAAAACCCCAACGGGGTGAACGATGACAGCCCAGGGCAACGCCCTGGGAACCCGCCCACCCAAATTCCCAAGCCCTGAAGGGGCGACCCAAAGCTTGTGCCCGCCCTTGTGCCGCCCCTTCAGGGCTAGAAATTATTTTTCGCGTGAGTCCTAGGGCGCTGCCCTAGGCTGTCATCATTCGCCCCATTGGGGGCTGAAGAATCCCCCAAAATCAAGAACTCACCACCCTCCGCGACTGGCTGCTGCCGATGCTCATGAACGGCCAAGTGCGGGTGGGGTGAGGCCAAATCAAAGCCCCGCGTCGTCGCCAAAGAAAAGCCTTGTAGCGTCGCTCTATGAGCGTCGATGCCCATGAGCCACGCGAAGCTCCCTGCCGCCATTCTGACATCTCATTCGCACGACGGCGGAATCCAAATGACGTCAGCATCGGCAGCGAGGAGATTATCGCCGCTAGGAAGGAACGCAGATGGGCAGCCCTAACGCACGGGCTGTGGAGGTTCTGGATGCGGCGGCGCGACATGATCCTCGACACGCGTTCAAGTTTCTTTTAGCCCATCGCCATGTCAGAGCTGTTGTCGATTGCCGTGTTGGGTTGTGGTTCCAGAGGGCGCACGTATTCGAGGCTCATTGCTTCGTCCGGTGATCGTTACCGGTTGACCGCCGCCGCCGATCTGGTCGCGACCCGCCGGGAGGCCGTTTCCTCACTCGGCTCCTCCGGACAAATCCGCGAGTTCGATTCGGCGGATTCATTTTTCTCCGCAGGAAAACTCGCCGAGGTGCTGATCATCGCGACTCAGGATTCTCAACATTTCGACCACGCGATGCGGGCGCTGGAACTGGGATACCATCTATTATTGGAAAAGCCCGCCGCCGAGTCGCTCGCACGCTGTGAGGAAATCGACCGCCGCGCTCGCGACCTCGGACGGCGTGTCGCGCTCGGCTTTGTCCTGCGCTACACACCGTTTTATTCGACCGTGAAGCGGATCATCGACAGCGGGAAACTCGGTCGAGTGATATCCATTCGCAGCCATGAGGGAGTGGAGCCATTCCACCAAGCCCACTCCTATGTGCGAGGACATTGGGCGAAATCCAGCAACTCTTCACCGATGATCGTGGCGAAGTGCTCGCACGATGCCGACATCCTCTGCTGGCTCGGCGGAGCACCAGTGGCAGCGGTTTCCAGCCATGGCGATCGCTCGTGGTTTCGCTCGGAAAACGCACCCCAGGGAGCACCTGGCCGCTGCACCGACGGCTGCCCCGTCGCGAAGGATTGCCTCTACGATGCCCACCACTACCTTACCGGCAAACGTCGCTGGCTCAGCATGGTGATGGACGGATACGAGCAAACGGATGACGCCGGGATTCTGGCTTTCCTCAAGTCCTCGCCATGGGGACGTTGTGTCTATCATTGCGACAATGACGTAGTCGATCATCAGGTGCTTGCCTGTGAATTGACCAACGGCATCACCGCCACCCACACGATGACCGCATTCGATTGCGGCCGCGGGATCGAGGTCTATGGCACGCTTGCGGCGTTGAAAGGAGGCGATCCTTATTCCGAAGCCGGTGCGCCGGAGTTATGGCTTCGAAATCACGCCGCAGGCAACATCGAGCCGGTGGAAATCCACGAACAGGACGACGCCGGATATGCCGGCCACGGCGGCGGTGATTGGGGTCTGGTTGACGCGCTCGACGGACTCTTCCGGGGTGCCAACGCACTCCCCCCCGGACTCGACGGACTCGCCGGGCACCGACTTGCCTTCCTTGCCGAGGAAGCACGCGTCACGCGGCGGCGGATCGAGTGCCAGAGCAGCGAGGTGGAGATTCTAGAGTCCTAACTGCTGCTTCACCTCGACAAACGCCTTCACGGCCCTATCCAAATCATCCCGCGTGTGAGCCGCGCTGATCTGGGTGCGGATGCGGGCTTTTCCCTGCGGCACCACGGGGTAGCTGAAACCAATCACATAGACTCCACGCTCCAGCATGGCATCGGCGAACCTAGCGGCAAGCGCCGCCTCACCTAACATGACTGGCACGATCGGGTGCTCGCCGGGCGCGATGTTGAAGCCGGCCTCCGTCATCGCTTGGCGGAAATAGCGGGTGTTTTGCTCCAAGGTGTCGCGCAGGCTGGTCGATTCTTTCAGTAGCCGCAGGGCTTCCAGTGATGCTCCTGCGATCACCGGGGCGAGGGTGTTGCTGAAGAGATATGGCCGCGACCGCTGCCGCAGCATTTCAATGATTTCCCGCCGACCGCTGGTGTAGCCACCGCTCGCGCCACCGAGTGCCTTGCCGAGGGTGCCGGTGAGGATGTCGATGCGGTCCAACACGTCGCAATGCTCGTGCGTGCCGCGTCCTTGATTACCCATGAAACCCACTGCGTGGGAGTCGTCCACCATGACCAGCGAATTATACTTATCCGCAAGATCGCAAATCGCTTTCAACGGCGCGATGAAGCCGTCCATCGAAAACACGCCGTCGGTGGCGATCATTTTGAAACGCGCGCCGTTCGCATCAGCCTCGATCAACTTGGCTTCAAGGTCGGCCATGTCGCGGTTTGTATAGCGGAATCGCCGGGCTTTGCAAAGGCGCACGCCGTCGATGATGGAGGCGTGATTGAGTTCATCGCTGATGATCGCATCTTCCGGCCCTAGCAGCGTTTCGAACAGCCCACCGTTCGCATCAAAACAAGAGCCGTAGAGAATGGAGTCTTCGGTCCCGAGGAAATCACTCAGGCTTGCCTCCAGCTCCTTGTGGACGCCCTGGGTGCCACAGATGAACCGCACGCTGGCAAGGCCGTAGCCCCAATTTTCAAGCGCCTCATGGGCGGCCTGCCGGACCTTCGGGTGTTGTGCGAGACCGAGGTAATTGTTAGCACACATATTGAGGACCGGCCCCCCACCGTTCGTCCGCACGACGGTGCCCTGGGGAGTTGAGAGCAGACGCTCATGCTTGTAGGTGCCTGCCTCACGGATACTTGCGAGGAGGGACTGAAGGTGACGGGTGAATGGAGTGTTCATCGTTAGATTGTCTTCGGGTTCAATGGAATACCGTCCAGTCGAGTACGACTTTACCACTCATTCCGGTGTTCATGACTTCGAAACCTTTTTCGAAATCATCCGCGCCGAAGCGATGGGTAATCACCGGCTTGATGTCCAATCCGCCTTCCAGCATGACATTCATTTTATACCAGGTTTCATACATCTCGCGCCCGTAGATTCCCTTGATGGTGAGCATGTTGAAAATGACCTTGTTCCAGTCGATCGGCATCGGCTCGCTGGGGATTCCGAGCATGGCGATCTTGCCGCCATGGCACATGGAGTCGATCATGTCGCGGAATGCGGCAGGATTTCCACTCATCTCCAGTCCCACATCGAAGCCCTCCGTCATGTGCAACTGTTTCTGCACCCCGGCGAGACTGCCCTTGGTGACATTGAGAGCGACATCGGCACCGAGCTTCTTCGCGAGATCCAAGCGGTAGTCATTCACATCCGTGATCACCACATGGCGGGCACCCGCATGCTTGGCGATGGCCACCGCCATGATACCGATCGGCCCTGCGCCGGTGATGAGTACGTCCTCACCTAGCAAATCAAATGACAGTGCCGTGTGCATCGCATTGCCAAAAGGATCGAAAATCGAAGCCACCTCTTCATCCACGCCCGGCGTGTGATGCCACACATTGGTCATCGGCACGCTGATGAACTCGGCGAACGCACCCGTGCGGTTCACGCCGATGCCCACGGTGGCCTTGCAGAGATGGCGCCGCCCGGCGAGGCAGTTGCGACAACGCCCGCACACGACGTGGCCCTCGGCGCTGACGATTTCACCGGTGTGGAAATCGCTCACATTGGAGCCGACCTCCATCACTTCGCCGACGAATTCATGCCCGACGACCATCGGCACCGGGATCGTTTTTTGCGCCCAGGCATCCCAATTGTAGATATGCAAATCCGTGCCGCAGATGCCTGTTTTGTGGACTTTAATGAGGACATCATTGATGCCAGCGACGGGTTCCGGGACGTCCTGCAACCACAGCCCGGGTTCTGATTTTGCTTTAACAAGTGCTTTCATGTGAAAATACCTTTGGCCGGCATCGATTGATCCATGAGCCGGTGAGTCTCCCGACTTCCGGGATACTGGAAGAGAATCCATTAAACTGGCAAGTTGAAATTTCCACTTTACAGGAAAAATCATCCAGCATAATGATCACAGCGTGCCAGCGAAGCGTGTCGCCAAGAAAGCCAGCAAAACCTCCACGGCGGCGGATGCCGAATCCATCAATGAGGACCTCGGACGCCGCGTGAAGAAGCTGCGCGGCGATCGTGGCTGGTCCTTGGAAGAGCTTGCGTCGGTGAGTGGAGTGAGCCGCTCGATGCTCAGCGAAATCGAGCGCGAACGTGCCAACCCGACGCTCAGCGTGACCTATCGGATCGCACGCGCGTTCGGCTTGTCCTTGCAGGATCTCATCGAAAGCGCGGATTCCGCATCATCGATCCAAGTCACCCGGGCCGACGACCGCGCGCAGGTTTTCCGCTCGGACAAGCAGTGCCAGATCCGCACCCTTTCACCGCTGAATCTCGAGAAGGACATCGAGTTCTATGAAGTGCGACTGCCGGTGAATGGGGCATTGAGCAGCCAACCGCATGTGGACGGCACCCGTGAATTCCTAACGGTGAAAGAGGGTGGCGTGAACCTGAAATCGGGAACTTTCAACGAGGCCCTAGGCAAGGGAGACTCCGCCACCTACCGGGCCGATGTGGCGCATACCATCGGCAATCCCGGCAAGCACGAAGCCGTGCTGTTCCTCGTCGTCCTCTACCGTTGAAACAAATTTAAGCCTATGACAACCACTCCACAAACCAACAAGTCGGGTTACAATCGCTTCCTGCTTCTCGTCGCGGGCCTGGGCGGCCTTCTTTACGGGATCGACATCGGGATCATCGACCCCGCGCTCGGCTATCTCGGCAAAACGATTTCCATGACCGAGGAAAACAAGTCGGTCATCGTGGCCGCAGTTCTCGGCGGCTCGATGTTTGCCTCGGTCATCGCCGGATTTTTCGCGGATCTGCTCGGCCGCAAGCTCATGATGTTGATCAGCGGGGTGATGTTTGTCGCCAGCGTCGCCATCATCTTCACCTCCCAAACCTATGTGCCGTTGTTGCTCGGGCGGATCCTCCAAGGCATGAGCGGCGGCGTCATCGCCGTGGTGGTGCCGCTCTATCTGGCGGAGTGTTTGAAAGCCGATGCCCGCGGCAAGGGCACTTCCATTTTCCAATTCATGCTCACCTTCGGCATCGTGGTCGCCGCCTTCATTGGTGACCATTATACGAAGAACGCCGAGGCCGCCATCGCCCTCGCGAATGGCAACGAGGATGCCATCGTCGCCGCCGCCAATCATGCGTGGCGCGGGATGTTCCTCTCGGTGATCTATCCGGGAATTCTTTTCCTGATCGGTGGCTTCTTCATCTCCGAGTCGCCGCGCTGGCTCTACCGCAAGGGCCGCAAGCAACAGGCCCGCGAGGCCATGCTGCGGTCCCGCACGGTTGCGGAGACGGACTTCGAACTCGCCGAATTGGCTTCCTCCCTCGCCCATGAGCACGCCAAACCGAAGGTGACATTCATCGCCTCGCTAGGCGAGATTTTCACCCAGCGCAAATACGTCGTCCCCTTCATCATCGCCTGCGTCATTCTCGGCTGCACCCAAGCCACCGGCATCAACTCGATCCTCGGCTTCATGACGACCATCCTCCAGCAAGCCGGACTCGCGGCGGAAGCCGCCTCGCAGAGCGGACTGTGGATCAAAATCCTTAACTGTGTGGTGACTGTCGTCGCGGTGATGTTGGTGGATCGAAAGGGCCGCAAGTTCCTCCTCAAGCTCGGAACCGCTGGCATGATCGCCTCGCTCCTCGCCAGTTCCGTGATCTTCTATTCATTCGAGTCCAAGCGCGTCGATGTCGCGGAAAAGGTGAAATCCATGATCGTCGCCGACAAGCTGACCATTGATCTGAGCACCGCCGATCTAGGCAAGATCGTGGAAGACGGCCAACCCGTGCAACTATCTATACTATACACCTACGGCAAAAAACAAGGAATCGCCGTCGGCCTCAGCAACGACCCCAAGGTGAGTACCATCAAAGTCTCACTCCCTGCCGCTGACACGGAAAACGCAGGCAAGCCATTGGAAATCCTCCGTGCTAAAGCCGGCCCCGTGCCCACCAAGCAGACGGGCATCTTAATCGCCGTTTGCCTGGCGGTCTTCATCACCTTCTTCTCCGTCGGACCCGGCGTCTGCGTCTGGCTCGCGCTATCGGAATTGATGCCCACCCGCATCCGCTCCGTCGGCATGGGAGTCGCTCTGTTAATCAACCAAGGTGTCTCCACCGGCATCGCCGCCTTCTTCCTGCCCATCGTGGGGAACTACGGCTACTCGGCCATGTTCGGCTTCTGGGCCGCCTGCACGGTGGTCTATTTCATCACCGCCGCGTTTTTCCTGCCGGAAACCAAGGGCAAAACGCTCGAGGAAATCGAGGAGTATTTCGAGGGCAAAAAATCGGCCTAACTTCATTAACGATGTCATTTCTTTCGATCAAACCCGCCATCGCCGCGCCGCTCGATCCCGGGTTTCTCCCGGCGGTGCTATACAATCGCCACTACATTCAAAGCGCCCGTGACTCCGGCACCGCCGTGCCACTGGCTCTCGGTCTGGAACGGGAATGCGGCCTCGTCTCCCGCTTTGAAACCCTAGTGAACCCAAGCGGCGATGTAGAAACACTGCGCTATGTCGAACGCATCGTGAAGTTCCTACTATGGTCGCGCGGTGGCTGGAAACTGCATATTGGCGGACCTAAAGCCATCGGTGACTCAATCCGTAAAAGTTACTCGGCACGCGGTGCCCGCAAGTTCGACTGCCAGATGATGGAACTCGCCTATGGCAAAAAGTTTGAAGTGATACTAACCTCACCCGACCAGGTGCCCGCACCCAAGGACATGCAAGTCGCGGCTGGTGGACATCTCAATGGCTGCCGGATCGGCTTCGACCTCGGGGCGAGCGATTACAAGGTTTCCGCCGTGATCGACGGTGAAGCGGTGTTCACCGAGGAAACCCCGTGGGACCCCAAAAACCAGGCAAATCCCGAATACCACTATCATCATATTTCCGCCGCGCTCCACCGCGCCGCCGCCCACATGCCGCGCGTGGATGCCATCGGCGGCAGCTCCGCAGGCATCATCGTGGATAATGAAATCCGCGTCGCCTCGTTGCTGCGGGCGATCCCCAAAAAGCTGTTCCCACAAGCGGCGGCCGTCTTCAAGCGGATCGAGAAGGAATGGAACGTGCCCATCGTCATCATGAACGATGGCGACGTGACCGCCCTAGCAGGTGCGCTATCCCTGAACAAGACAGGCATGTTAGGCGTCGCCATGGGATCGAGCGAGGCTGCGGGTTTCATGGATCAAAAAGGCCGTATCCTCGGCTGGCTCAACGAACTCGCATTCGCTCCCGTCGATTACAATCCCAAGGCCCCGGCCGATGAATGGTCGGGCGATCAAGGGGTGGGCGCACTGTATTTCTCCCAACAAGCGGTCAACAAACTCCTGCCTGCGGCGAAAATCAAATTGCCGAAAACCATGGATCTGCCCGAACGGCTCAAGGAGGTCCAAGGTCTCATGACCAAGGGCGACGAACGCGCGGCGAAGATATACGAAACCATCGGAGTCTATCTCGGCTACACGATTCCCCATTACGCGGAGTTCTACGATTACTCCCACCTGCTCATTCTCGGCCGTGTCACCACCGGCCAAGGCGGTGACATCGTTCTATCAAAAGCACGCGAGGTGCTGGAACGGGAATTTCCCGAGATCGCCAGCGCCGTAGCCATGCATGTGCCCGACGAGAAGACCCGCCGCGTCGGCCAGGCGGTCGCTGCCGCGAGTTTGCCAAAATTCAAAAAGTGAACCCATGATCCCCTCCCCTGATACCGAACGCCTGGCGGTCTGCTCTTGGTCGCTACTGCCCTCGGATCCGCATGATCTGGCGGCGAAATTGTTAGCGACGGGTATTCTCCGCGTGCAGCTTGCGCTCGACCCACTGCGCGAGTCCCCCGCCATCTGGGGCGATGCCGGACAAGTGTTGAAGCAAGCCGGAATCACCGTGGTTTCAGGCATGTTCGGCTGTGTGGGCGAGGACTACTCGACACTGGATTCGATCCGACTAACCGGTGGGATCGCTGCTGACGGGACCTGGCGGAAAAACCTGGAAAACATCCGCGCCACCGTCCCCATCGCCACCGCACTGGGCATCAAACATGTGACCTTCCACGCCGGCTTCGTGCCACATGATCCGGCGCATCCCGACTTCGTGAAAATGGTGAAACGCCTCGCAGCCGTGGCGGAAATTTTCAACACTGCGGGAATCGCCGTTGGTCTTGAGACCGGGCAGGAAACAGCGGGCGAGCTGGCCGTATTGCTCGGCACGCTCCAATGTCCGAATCTGTTCGTCAACTTCGATCCGGCCAACATGTTGCTATACGGCAAGGGCGATCCCATTCAAGCGTTGCACCTGCTAGAGCAGTGGATCCGGCAGGTGCATATCAAGGATGCGGTCAGCAGCAAGATCGCGGGCGAATGGGGCGAGGAAGTTGCCGTCGGTGATGGCGAAGTAAACTGGCAGGCCTTTTTCGCAGCGCTGCATGAAGCGAACTTCGCCGGTGATTTTGTCATCGAACGTGAAGCGGGCAGCCAGCGTGTGCTGGACGTCGGCCAAGCGCGGGAAGTGGTTCTGAAATCCCTTCGTTGAACCCAAATCAAATGCCAAATTCGCACTTACCTATCAAAACAAAACCGGTAACCGTGGCCGTGGTCGGTCTCGGCTTCATGGGAGTCACCCATCTGCGTGCCTATCTTGATAATCCCATGGCGCGGGTTATCGCAGTGTGTGACGCGACTCGCCTGCCAGTAAACGGAATCCTAGCAGGTGTATCGGGCAATATCCAAGATGCTGCCGACATTCATCTAGGGCCGGAGGTTAAAGTTTTCACCAAGCTGGAGGATTTACTGGCAGAGCCGGAAATACAATTGGTGGACCTTTGCACGCCGACACCGCTGCATTTGGCACAAGCCATCGCGGCGTTGAACGCGGGCAAGCACGTCATTTGCGAAAAGCCTCTCGCCCGGACCTCGGCGGCGGCGCGGGAAATCCTCGCGGTCGCCGCCAATTCGCCCGGATTCCTGATGCCTGCGATGTGCATGAGATTCTGGCCGGGCTGGAGTGAACTCAAGCAAGTGGTGGAAGAACAAACTTACGGAAAAGTTCTAGCAGCGAGTTTCCGGCGGATGTCCGCGATGCCCGCGTGGAACACGCAGGGCACCTACTCCGCTGGCAGCGACTTGGGTGGTGCCTTGTTTGATCTGCACATCCACGACACGGATTTCATCAACCATCTGTTCGGCCGACCCGCGAGTGTGTTTTCCACCGGCGTCACCGGTGCGAATGGCGGGATCAACCACGTCGTCACGCAATACCATTATCCCGATGGTCCGGCTGTCCACGCGGAGGGCAGTTGGCTGCTGACCGCTGGATTCAGCATGGCTTACACCCTGCATTGCGAGCGGGCCACGCTGGACTACGATTCGGCACGCGGCGCAGATGCTCTAATCGTCACCGAAGCAGGACAATCCCCGCGCGTCGTAAAAACGGAAAGCACGGATGGCTATACCATGGAAATCGACTATATCGTCAACTGTGTGGCTAACCACCGGCCACCGAATCTCATCACCGCCGCCGACGGCGTGACGGCACTGGAGATTTGTGAAGCCGAGGAAATCTCGATCCGCACCGGCGCACTGGCACGACTTTAAACCATGAAGAGTAATATGAACCATCCGGGCCGATTCAAACTTTTCATCAACTCACTCGATTGAATCCGCACGCTGACTCATCGTTAGAGCCATTGATCTTCCCGCCACATTCATGAAACTTTACCACTCCACCGCAGAAATTTTCGTTCCCGACGGCACTCCGGAGTCCGCAGCCCTGCAACGCGTCACCCACCTCGGAATCGGGGCGCACCAGGACGACCTCGAGTTCATGGCCTTCCACGGCATCCTGAACTGCTTCGCCCGCGACGACCAATGGTTCGGCGGCGTGACTTGCACCAACGGCGCGGGCAGTTCCCGCACCGGTCCCTACGCGGCTTTTTCCGATGCACAAATGATGGCAATCCGCCGCCAGGAGCAAAACACCGCCGCCACCGTCGGCGGATATGCCGCGATGATCCAACTCGACCACCCGAGCAGCGCCATCAAAAGCCCGACCGGGCAGGAGTTGAAAGACGACCTGATAACCATCCTTGCGGCAACCCGACCCGAAGTTATCTATACGCATAACCCGGCGGACAAACACGACACCCATATCGGCGTGACTGTCGCAGCCCTGTTGGCCGTGCGCGAGCTGCCGCGTGACCAACGGCCCAAGCAGGTCATCGGCTGCGAGGTCTGGCGCAACCTCGACTGGCTGCCAGACGAAGATAAAGTCCTTATGGACGTCAGCGGACGCGACAATCTGGCAGCCGCCCTAAACGGTGTATTTGATTCACAAATCGCCGGCGGCAAACGCTACGACCTCGCCACCCTCGGCCGCCGCGCCGCGAACGCGACGTTCTTCAACTCGCACGCGACCGACGCGGCCACCCAGCTCATCTTCGGCCTCGATCTCACGCCGTTGGTGGCGGACGAGTCGAAAGACATCGTTTCGTATATCTGCGATCTCATCGGGCGATTCAATGCCGATGTCCGCCAGAAACTCAGCCAACGCCTTGGACATATCTAATGGAAATCATCATCCAGCCAACCCAGCAAGCCGCGACCGAAGTCGCGGCTAGAATCATCGCCCGCCTGCTCCGTGACAAGCCCGCCGCAGTGCTCGGCCTCGCCACCGGCAGCACGCCGCTGTCGCTCTACCGCACGCTGATCGCGATGAACCTCGACTGGAGCCGCGTCACCACTTTCAACCTCGACGAATACATCGGCCTGCCCCGCGACCATCCCCAGTCCTATCATAGCTTCATGTGGGAAAATCTTTTCAAGCACATCAACATCGCGAAGGAAAACGTCCACATCCCGGATGGCAACGCGCGGGATGTCCCAAGGTTTTGCCGGGAGTATGAGGAACAAATTCTCGCGGCTGGCGGGATCGACCTGCAAGTCCTCGGGATCGGGACCGACGGGCACATCGGGTTCAACGAGCCCTCGTCATCCCTCGCCTCGCGCACCCGCATCAAGACGCTCACCCGGCAAACGTGCAAGGACAACGCGCGCTTCTTCGGCAGCGAGGAAAGTGTGCCACATCATGTCATCACCATGGGCATCGGTACGATCATGGAAGCCCGGCAGAACCTGTTGCTCGCCTTCGGCCCTAACAAAGCCCGTGCCGTTGCCGAGGCAGTGGAAGGACCGATCACCTCGCTCAATCCGGCCTCCATCCTGCAAATGCATCCCGTGGTCAAAGTCATTCTCGACGAGCCCGCAGCAGGCGATTTGAAACGCTCGGAATACTATCGCTGGGTTTACGATGGCAAACCGGATTGGCAGTCATTCTAAATGGATAGATGCCCGGAATTTGCTTTCGGGATGATGGTGGCGGGTGCGGGTTCTTCGTTGAGTTCTTCCCGTCGGCGCTTGTCGCCACCGATTCAAGCTGCGCCAAAACTTGATTTCCGCCGTGGATGACCTGCTGCTGCTGGATGATGAGGACGCTGACCAGTAACAGCGGGATCAAGGACGCGGACAACAACCAAATGCTGCCGCCGCAGGGAGCTGGCAGCGCTTCTCGCAGGCAGTGAGGAACAATCCGGTGGCGACGAGAGTCACCAAACCCAGGAGTCGGCGGCGGCGGATGAGTGCATCGTGCATGCTGTTTCGGGGCGCGATACGATCGCATGAGCCGTGAGGATCGAACTTTCCCTCGGAGAACGCAAGGGGCGAGGTGGCGCTGGCCGGTTTTCGTTAGGGCGGCAATTTGTTTCCAGCTTCCCCAATTTCCTTTTGCGGCACGCGCCGTCCCGCATTAGACGTTGATGCTGCGGAAAATGCCCTCACGGCATTCGTCAGACAGCATCCAACCTCAAAAATCCAACACCATGCGTGCGCTCCTATATCTCCTCCCTCTCGTGCTGGCGGGCTGTGGCAGCTCCTCCTCCTCCGTCTCGCAACGTGAGATTTTGAAACGATCGCAAGCGGAAATCGCCCGGCGGGAGCCGTGGGCGGAGACCGCCGCCGTATTCGTCCAAAACCCCGGCGAGATCTCGCGGATCAATTGGAAAGTCAGAGCCGGTGCCTTCGACTATTCCGATTACCCGCGCTACCAAGGAATCTACTTGGTTGCCGGCACCGAGCGCGAACTGCGGTTCACCCCCGGTGGTTGCCTCACCAGTTACGCCGACTGCGGGAACCATTGCCTAACGGCGGCTACCACGGATTCGACCGGCATACCGATGGCTCCGGAGAAGTGACGCAGGACCGTATTTCACTGCTTCGAGCAGAACCATATCTTGTTCCCTTCACTGTCGAGGAAGGCTCCGACCGGGTGACCGCCGTAATCGGCAATCGGATCGGAAATCGTGACGCCCGCAGCACTCAGCGCCTGTTCGGTTTCGCGGGCGTCTTCCACTTCCAGCGTGATCCGCGCGTTCAACTCGTCGGACGGCCTGCCGTACCAGTCGGCCATGGGCTTGAGCAGCAAGAGGGTCTGGTCCAACTGGAAACCATAGTTGACGCCATCCTCGATGGCCGGTGGAAGTCCGAGGGTTTTGCCGTAGAACTCGTTCGCGCGCGCCTCGTCAGTCACCGCCAACGCGATCGCCCTGACGCTCTTCAAGCCAAGTGGGGGATTTTTCATAAGGAGGAACATTTACGGGTTTGAGCCGCTTGAAACAAGGGGAAATGAAATCTACAGGACGGGAAGAACAAGCTTTCCATCCGCCACCTTCATGATTAGGAGCCCATTTCTGGATACCCAGCCAAAGGGTATCGACCGACGGAAACGCTGGCGGCGTTCACTGTTTTCCACCGAGGCGGAACCTTCTGCCTTGTTGTAGTTTTCGGAAAGAGCGGATCGAACTCCTGCATGTAATTCTTGATCGAAGTTGGCTTGCCGCCGAGAGCGTATCCCATCGCATTATAGGCCTCCGAAAAATTGGAGAATCCCAAACACTTCAATCCCTCCCGATCAAACTTGGAGAGAAAGAGGCCGGCAAGCATAAGGCGTTCACGTTGGGAAAAGGTCTTCATTCGATCTTATCCTGCGAGAATTGCCCCCCCGTCAAGGACCGCCTCTCGAAATTCCGGTTGAAAGATGGATCGGTCGCGGTCACTTGGCGAGATTCGTCAGATTCCGCGCTTCGCTTCAAGATCTATCCGTTTGTTCACCACGCGCCCCTCCCTGCGGCTGACGGCAAATCCAAATTTTCCGGCCAGATTTGAGTTTGGGAATCGCGCGGGCGGCCGCTAGGATCGCGCCGTGGCCGGTGAGGATCTCGATGGGCGATGGCAAACGGACGGAAAATTTTTCCGCGCCGGAAGCCAACGCGTGCGGATGAACGCGGTCACCTACGGGCCGTTTCCCGGTGGCTGGCCGGGGGCGTTCGCGCCGGATTTTTCGCGGATGGTCGCGGCGGGATTCAATGCGGTCCGGCTGTATGAACTGCCGGACCTGCGGCTGCTGAATGCTGCGGCGGAACACGGGCTGAAAGTCTTCGGCGGGTTGAAATGGGGGCACAGCGCGGATTTTTTCAGGGAACCCGGGATTTACACGGCGGCGGTGATTTCACTGGCGAATTCGCTGAAGGAAATCGGCAATCATCCGGCGCTGGCCGGGATTTACGTGGGCAACGAGGTCCCCGCCGATCTGGCGCGCTGGATGGGTCCGCTCAAGGTACGGCGGGCGATTGAGGGACTCATCGACATCGGCAGGGAACTCGCGCCTCAACTGCTGTTTGCCTACGCGAACTACCCGAGCACCGAATACCTAGAGCCGGAAAACGCCGATTTCACGGCCTTCAATGTCTATCTGGAAGACGAGCGGGCTTTCCGCAGCTATGTCAAACGGCTGCATCACGTCGCGGGCGACCGGCCGCTGGTGATCGCCGAGTTCGGCCTGGATTCGCGGCGCAACGGGCTTGAGCGGCAGGCGGAAGTCCTCGGTTGGGCGACCCAAGCCGCGCTCGATCTGGAAACCGCGGGCATGACCGTTTACGCGTGGAGCGACCGCTGGTGGAACGCTGGCGCGGAAGTCCTCGACTGGGATTTCGGGCTGCTGGATCGCGCAGGAAAACCCAAACCCGCCTTCTTCGCTCTCAACCCTCAACTCTCAACTATCAACCCTCTCCGCTTCAGCGTCATCGTCTGCACGCGCAACGGCAATGGCCGCATTGGCAATTGCCTCAACGCGATCCGCCGGATGACCGGCAGCGGCTTCGAGACGATCGTGGTGGACGACGGTTCGACCGACGGCACCGGCGATTTCGTGGAGCAAAATTTCCCATGGGTCCAGCTGATCCGGCTCGAACCCGGCGGCTTGAGCGCTGCTAGAAACGCCGGTGCCGCTGCGGCATGCGGCGAGGTGTTAGCGTTCACCGATGACGATTGCGAACCGGACATCGAATGGATCGCCCGGATGCGGCCGACGTTTCTCAAAGGCAAATATGCTGCGGCGGGCGGTCCGAATTTGCCGCCGAAATCGCGAAGCTGGGAAGAAGCCGTAGTCTGCGCCGCACCGGGAGCACCCAGCCATGTGATGCTGGACGACGAGGAAGCCGAGCACTTGCCGGGTTGCAACCTGGTGGTGACGAAAGCCGCGTTCGACGCGATCGGCGGCTTCGATCCGCAATTCCACACCGCAGGCGACGACGTGGATTTTTGTTGGCGCCTGCGGGACGCCGGGTTCCGCCTCGGCTTCGTGCCGGGTGCCTTCGTCTGGCATTGGCGGCGGCCGTCGATCGGGGCCTTTCTCCGCCAACAACTCGGCTACGGCCGCGCCGAGCATTTGCTGTTAGCGAAGCATCCGGCCCGCTTCTCGAAACGCGGCGACGCCAAATGGCGAGGCTTCGTCTATGGCGGCGGCCCGGTGCGCGTGATGCGGGATTCCATCATCTATCACGGCCCGATGGGCGACGCCGGCTATCAGGCGATCACCAACCGGATGCTGCCGCTGCGAGGCTTGGAGAAATCGTTCGACTCGCTGAAATCGCGGCTCGCGCTCAAAGCCGTCGAATTTTTCCAACCCCGGCTGCGTGCCTGGGCGAGAAACCGGACAATTTTTTTCGGTTCGAAATCGACGGCCAAATCTGGAGATCCCGGACCAGGTGAGGAGTTCACCATCGATTCGCCTGACGCCAAGGAGCGCGACCATTTTCTCAATCTCCTCATCCAACAAGGATGGAAGCCTGCGGGTGAAACCGATCTGTGGGATCTCGAAAAAGGCCCGGCCCGCATCCTCATGGCCACCGAGCGCGGCGATGGCCCGGCCAAGCGAATCCTCGTCCGGGTGTGGGGGCCGCTCTCAGCCGCCGATCTCAAGCGCTCCTACCGATTCATGGAGGCTTGATTCACTAGGATCACAGCCGTTCCCTGCACCGGAGTAAGGGGAAAGGATGGGAAGGTGAGGCGAAGGCCGAGTTCAAAGCCGCAGCGTATTATTATGAAGAACAAGCCGAAGGGCTGGGACAACGTTTCACCGCACACATCGAAGCCCCGCTCACCCGGATTCTTGCCAATCCATTGGCACTTCATGGTCTTGGGCGATTCGGAGATCGCCCCTCCTTGTTGCCTTGCGGCGAAACCGCGTGCTGGCTAGGGATAGGCGATGCCGCTGCTCACCCAGGATTTCGATTACCACTTGCCTGAGGAACTGATCGCCGCGCGGCCGCTCGCCGAGCGTTCCGCCTCGCGGATGTTGGTCGTCCACAAGGACAGCGGCGTGATCGAACACCGGATGTTCCGCGACTTCCCCGAATACCTACGGGCGGATGATTTGCTAGTCCTCAACGACACCAAGGTCATTCCCGCCCGGGTGTTTTCCGACGATGGCAAAACCGAACTGCTGTGCCTCGACCGCCTCTCCCCGCTCGAATGGCGCTGCCTCGTTCGACCGGGCAAGCGGATGAAGTTGGGCCGAAGTGTTAGCGTCGGCGGCACCCCGGGAATCGTGACCGAAGTCTTCGAAAATGGCGACCGTTTGATCCGCTGGGATGCGCCGGTGGATCTGGAAAAGCACGGCCACCTCGCCCTGCCTCACTACATGGGCCGCGATGACGAACTCGCTGACCGCGAGCGCTACCAGACCGTCTTCGCCCGCGAGGAAGGTGCCATCGCCGCGCCCACCGCCGGGCTGCATTTCACGCCGGAGCTGTTGGATAAAATCCCGCACGCATTTCTAACACTGCACGTCGGCGTCGGCACGTTCCGCCCGGTCAGCGTGGAAGTCGTGGCCGATCACATCATGCATTCCGAGCGCTACGTCGTCAGCGCCGCGACCGCAAAACGGGTGAACGCAGCAGGACGCGTCGTCGCCGTGGGCACGACGGTGACGCGGGTGCTGGAGTCCATCGGCAAGCCGATCCGCGAATGCCGAGGCGAGACGGACATCTTCCTCCACCCGCCCTATCAGTTCGGCGTGGTCGGCGCGTTGCTGACGAATTTTCACCTGCCGCAAAGCACGCTGATCATGCTGGTGAGCGCCTTCGCCGGGCAGGAACTGGTGATGGAGGCTTACCGCAAAGCCGTCGAGGAGCGTTATCGGTTTTTCAGCTATGGCGATTGCATGTTGCTGGTGTGATGTGAAAAATCCCCGGCGATGAAACTCATTTCCTGGAACGTGAACGGCATCCGCGCCACGATTGGCAAAGGCCTCGGTGATTTTGTGACGGCGGAAAAGCCTGACATCCTCTGCCTTCAGGAAACCAAGGCCCGTCCCGAGCAAGTGACGCTGCCACCCGAGTTGGATGGCTTTCACGGTTACTGGGACTCGGCGCAAAAGCCCGGCTACTCAGGCGTCGCCGTGTTCACCCGCGAGCAACCGCTCGACATCCGGATGGGCCTGGGCATGGACGAGCACGACAAGGAAGGCCGCGTCCTAACACTCGAGTATCCGGATTTTTTCCTGGTGAATGTTTACACGCCCAACGCGCAGGACGGCCTCCGCCGCCTGCCCTATCGGCTGACATGGGATGATGCATTCCGCCGCCACGTCGCCAACCTCGCGACCACCAAACCCGTCATCTTCTGTGGCGATCTCAACGTCGCCCATCAGGAAATCGACATCGCCAGGCCGAAGGAAAACCGCTTCTCCGCCGGCTTCTCCGACGAGGAACGCGCCAGCTTCGGCGAGCTGCTCAACGCCGGCTTCACCGACACCTTCCGCCACTTCTATCCGGACAAACGCGATGCCTACTCGTGGTGGTCGTTCCGCGGCGGAGCTAGGCAGCGCAACGTCGGCTGGAGGATCGACTACTTCGGCGTTTCCACGCCTTTCATGAGCCGCGTGAAGGACGCGGAAATCCTGCCGCACGTCACCGGCTCGGATCATTGCCCGGTGGGGGTCACGCTGGCGTGAAAACGTAGTCGAGGACTTCAGTCCGATCTTAATTGATTCGGACTGAAGTCTTCGACTACGTTTCAGAATGCACCAGCAGCACGATCTCCCCCTTCGGCGCGTGACTCTGGAAATTCGCCAGCACCTCCGCCGCCGTGCCGCGGTGGTAGGTCTCGAACTTCTTCGTCAACTCGCGCGCGACGCAGGTGCGGGCGGCGGGATTGATCTCTGCTAGAATCTCCAGCGTGGAAATGATCCGGTGCGGCGACTCGAAAAAGATCCCGGTTTCATCAGACTCCAGTGCGGCGGTTAGAGCGCTGCGGCGCTTGCCGGATTTCACCGAGAGGAAGCCTCCGAAGCGGAAGGCGTGACACGGAAAACCCGAGCCGATCAGCGCGGTGATGACGGCCGACGGGCCGGGCAGCACTTCGAGCGGCGTGCCGGATTCGATGCAGGCTTGCACCAGCCGGTAGCCGGGATCCGAGATGCCGGGCATCCCCGCGTCGCTGATGACGGCGATGGTCTCCCCCGCCCTCGCGGCGGCGATGAGATCCGGCGTGCGGCGGGCTTCGTTGTGCTCGTGGAGCGAAACGAGCGGTTTGCCGGAAATGCCGTGATGGGCTAACAACTGGCCGGAATGGCGGGTGTCCTCGCACGCGATGCGATCGGCTGCACGCAGAATTTCGAGGGCGCGGAGCGTGATGTCGGATAGATTTCCGATGGGCGTCGGGACGAGGATGATCCGGCCGGAGATTTCGGGGGAGGTTTCCATGATTCAGGCGAGATGAATCTCGCGGTGCAATTTCCCGCGCTCTTCGTCAATGATGAGCACTGGCTTGCCCTCATGGTCCACGCGGACGCTTGTCATGCTACCGCAAGCGGCAATTTCTCCAGCCGCATTGATCACTTCGAAGTTCCACGTCACCGACGACGCGCCGATCCGGAAAATGGCTAACAGCACCTCGAAACGTTCGCCGCATCGGAACGGGCGCTTGTAGTCGCAGGACACTTTCACCCGCGGCCAACCGCCTTCAGCCCGGTCGAATACTAGGATGCCGCGCGACCGCAGGAACGCGTGCTCCGCCTCTTCGACGTATTTGAAAACATTCGGAAAGTGCATCCAGCCGCTGGCATCCGTATCGCCGAACGCGATTTCGCCAGCCCGCCGATGCACCGGATTTTCCATGGGCGAACTCACTCGAACTTGCTAACGAGTACCGACGCGTTGTGACCGCCGAAGCCGAAGCTGTTGCTCAGCGCGACCTTGACCGGCACCTCGCGGGCGGTGTTAGGGACCACGTCCAGATCGCACTCGGGGTCCTGGTCGTCCACGTTGATCGTCGGTGGAATGACGCCGTCCTTGATCGCCATGATACTCGCGATGAGCTCCACGCCACCGGCTGCGCCGAGCATGTGGCCGGTCATCGATTTGGTGGAACTCACCATCAGGCCGTTGTTGGCATAGTCCCCGAAGGCACGCTTGATGGCCTTGGTTTCAGCGATGTCGCCGAGGCCGGTCGAGGTGGCGTGGGCGTTGAGATAATCCACGTCTTCCGGATTCTTCTTCCCGTGACGGAGGGCCATTTGGATCGCGTAAGCCGGCCCGGCTCCATCAGGCGAAGGTGCGCTGATGTGATAGGCGTCGGCGCTGACGCCGTAGCCGATGAGCTCGGCGTAGATTTTCGCGCCGCGCTTGAGGGCGTGTTCAAGTTCCTCAATGACGATCACGCCGGCACCTTCACCCATGACGAAACCATCGCGGCCCTTGTCGAACGGACGCGAGGCACGCTCGGGTTCGTCGTTGCGGGTGCTCAGCGCCTTCATGTTGGCGAAACCGGAGAGGCCCATCGGCAGCACCGCCGCTTCCGCGCCGCCGCAGAGGATGGCGTCGGCATCGCCGAATTTGATGATCCGCCAGGCTTCGCCGATGTTGTGGTTCGACGTCGCGCAGGCGGTGACAATGACCATGTTAGGACCTAGCAGGCCGAACTCCATCGAGATGATCCCACTGGCGATGTTGGAAATCATCATCGGGATCGTGAACGGCGACACCCGCTTGGTGCCTTTGGTCATGTAGGTCGTGTGTTCGCGCTCGAGGGTGGCCAGTCCGCCGATGCCGCTGCCGACCATCACGCCGAACCGCCGGGCATCCATCTTGGAAACATCCACGCCCGAGTCCTCCATCGCCATCTTCGACGCGGCCACGGCGAACTGGACGTAGCGGTCTGAACGCCGGGCGTCCTTCGGCATGCCGAAATAGCCGTCGGCATTGAAATCTTTCACCTCGCCCGCGATTCTGCAGTCGAACGGTGAGGGATCGATGTTGGTGATGGTTTTGATGCCACTGCGGCCCGCCTTGAGCCCCGCCCAAGTGCTGTCCAAGTCATTGCCAAGTGGGGTGATACATCCAATGCCGGTGATGACGACGCGTCGTTCGCTCATAATTAGTGGGAAAGTTTGGCCCGCCGGGCGCACCCGCGCAAGCCTCATCATGCGCTTGCGGATTTGTTTCAAGCTGAATGACTTACTTCGCCGGCGAGGAGGTGCCTGTGGGCGACAGGAGCAGGTCGTCGCCGTTGTATGGGATGCGATCGGGGCCTGCGGAGCGCAGTTCAAGCTCCCGCCACGCCTCGGGATGGACGATCAACGGGCTACCCCAACGGTCGATCAGCAGGCCCTCGCGGGAGAATACCGGCTGGCCCGCGCGGATGAAAATCTCACGATTCGGATTCTCACCGCGCAGCGCCGCTGAGAAATCCTCGTTGCCGCCGATGGGAAAATGCCGGGCGTCCTTGACCAGCGAAAAGTAACCGACCGCGACGCGCTGGATCTTCCGCAGGTCTTCGAGCGGCGGGGTCGCGGGATCGCCGTAGCCTGTTAGCAACGACTCGCTGGCGGTGGGTGCCGATGGAGGCACCGGCTGAATTTGGCTTTGCACCGGTTTCGCAGGCAGCCGCTTCTTGACGACATCGAGTTGATTCGAAACCCAGGCCAGTATCGCGACCATCGCGAAAACCAGAATCAACCCGAAGATGGGAAACAAGCGGCGCATGGCAATTCAAGCAATGAACCCGACCGGATTCGCGGTGCTGGCCGGATCGTAGAAGCTGCGGATGTTGGGTAGAACCATGTCCATGTCGCCCGAGGTCACGCCGAACCAGCGGAGCAGCTCGCAAAAATACTCGTCGGCGGAGAGTTGCGGGAGAATCCGGCCGCCGCGGCCGATGTCGTTGGCACCGTCGATGACGAGCGAGGGAAAGGCCCCGCGGATCTGGCCGCCGGCGACGGGAGTTCCCATGACCAGTTGATTGCCGCCCCACGCGTGGTCGGTGCCTTGGCCGTTGGAACGCAAGGTGCGACCGAAATCCGAGCAGGTGAAGGTCACCACGTCTTGCGCGAGACCGAGCGTTTCGAGGGATTTTTGGAATGCGTAGAGCACCGCGTCGAGCGTGAGAAGCATGTTGCGCTGGTTGGTGAGCAGCTCGGTGTGGTGATCCCAGCCGCCGAACTCGATGAAGATCGTCTGCCGCCGCAGCTTGAGCGCCTCGCGGATGGCGATGGTCTTGATGGCTGCCTTGAACTGGTCGGACAGCCAGTGGTTAGGAAACCCGGCGGCTGCCAGGACCGTGTTGAGGTTCAGGCCGTTGACCGATCCGGGGTTGTCGAAACTCGTTTGAAACTCCGTTCCGCGCTCGATGCTGTTGGAGGTGATCCGGCCGTGGGTGCGCTGGAAAAGATTCTGATAGTGGTCCTCGAGCGGGCTGGCGACCGTCGAGCGCAGCACTTGGTTCTTGGCTTGGCTGACCGCAGAATTCCCGCCGCTGCCGGTGAACGAAAGCGCGCCGCCACTGGTGATGACGAACTGCCCCTCGCTCTGGCCGATCTGGAACGCGGCATTTCCCGCGAGCGAGAAATTCATCGGCATGTAGTAGCCGCCGGTTTGTTCGGTGTTGAGCGCGGAGTGGATGACGTCCGCCGCGCGGCCGCCCCATCCTGATAGAACCGACATCCCCTGCGGCACCGAGGTCTGCCATTGCTCGATCTGGTCGCGGTGGGAAAACAAGGCCTTGGGAATCGCGACATTGCCGTTGAGATACGCCTGCTTGTTGGCGATCGGCTCGATCAGCGTGCCGATGTTTGCAAGCAAGGAAACACGCTTCTTGGTGGCGTCGCCGCCCATGCCGTTGAACATTTCCGCGAGCCGGGTGCAGGCGGGATGCAGGCCGAAGCTGCGGCCGAGGTTGTCGGTAAAATTGAGCGGCAGCAACTGGCTGCGCGGGATTGCCAGTGCCGAACGCGAGGCCGCGTATTCATCGTAGCCGCCCGGCTGGTCGCGGGGAATGAGGACGTTGAAGGTGTCGCAGCCGCCGGATAGAAACAGGCAAACGAGTGCCTTGCGCTGGCCCGCCATTCCACCTTGGGCCGCAGCGTGGTTGGCCATCGTCAGGTTGAGCAAGGTCGAGAGGATCGAAGTCGAGCCGATGGCGGCACAACTGGTTTCTCCGAGGAATTGGCGGCGGGAGCGCATGGATGTTAGAGCTGGGGATTATTTCTGCACGACGCCTTCCGGGCTGGTCATCGCGGTCCAAATGGCGAGGGCGACGCGGTCGTGCTGACTGAGGGCCGGATCGGCGAGAGCGCCGAGCATGATGCTGCGGGTGCGGGCGGTCAGGTTGCCGGCGCAGACGAGCAGATCGATGTGATCGACCAACGCGGCAGGACTTTCTGCCAGTAAGAGCGTATCGCTGTAGTCCATTGGCAATTCCCAGGTCCAACCGGATTTGAAGCCGTCATGCAGATAGTCCCACAGCAGATTTGGAAACGACACTGCGGAGTAAGTGTTGATGATTTGGAAGCCCGGGCTGACCAAGCCGCCGTTGCGGATTTCGCCCGGTGCCTGATAGACCGGCGTGTAGAAGTTAAAAACGCTCGGCGAGTTCATCGGCTCCTGGATGCTGTAGCCGTAAAAATTCTCGGTCCAATTCCACCAGACGAACTTCGGGTGCGCCTCGGCGAGATGGAACAGGCGGCCGAGGTGCATCGTGCGGATCACCGGCTCGCGGACCTTGCCGAACGAGGGCGAGAGCGACGGGTTGCGTGCCTCGGGATCGAGCAGGATCGTTTTGACCACGGCTGCTAGATTCCCGCGGACGCCGGTGCCGTCGTTCACGAAAACATCCTGCACGCGGTGGATGTAGGCGGGCGAGGGATTATCGGTGACGAGGAACTGGATAAGCTGGCGGCAGACGAACGGCGGCGTGTTGGAGTGCTCGAAGAGCGCCTCGACGGCGTCGCGCACGTCTTGGATGCCGTTGGTTTCCGAGGCATCGCGGGCCGGGATGACCACGCCGTGCGGCAGATGTTTCACCTCGAAATCGTGACGGTCCGGATACATCACCATCGGCAACGTGAAGTGCTCGTCCGCCCAACCGCCGCCGCCCCAGCCGTAGGGCGAGGCGAAGTAGAGGCCGGTGAAAACGCGGGCGAGTTCGGTGATGTCGCCGTTGTCGTAGGTGGGGATCGGCTCGCCGTTAGAACTGAGCTTGCGGCTGCCATCGGGATTGAGTTCCCACAGGCCGATGGTGAAAAGCTGCATGATTTCCCGCGCGTAATTCTCATCCGGATAGCGGGGGATCGACGGGTCGGCCTTTTGATTTCCCGCGTGGCTGAGATACCAGCCGAGCGACGGATGGAAGGTGACCTCGCGGAGCAGATCGCCGAAGTTGCCGAGCGCGTGGCGGACGAGGACGTCGTAATAGCTCGTCATTGCCTCGGGCTTCTCCTCGAGGTTCGCATCGCGGCGGGAAACGACGAGGATCTGCGAGAGCGCGAAGGCGACACGCTGGCGGAGTTGGTCCTCCCCGGCGATGGCGTTGCGGGCGAATGGCGTGGTGACGTTGTTGCCATAGACGAACTTGTCCTGGTCGCTGAAATTGTAAGTTAGGTCGGCACGCGGCCCCGCGCCATCGGCTTTGATTTCACGGATGTAGGGCTGGAGCAGCGATGGAGGAAGGGTGATCTGGGCGTCGATCCACGCGGAATAGCCGAGGCCTCTAACTTCCTGGATGGCCGCCAAGGTGGGACCGAATGAAGCCTGCATCAGAAAGCGCGACGCATTCACTGGCGATGGCTTGCCCGCTGCGGTGCTGCCACTCGTGCCGCCGGTGGGAGACGATCCTTGGAGTCGGTCCAACAGCGCCACCGCATCCCCGGCGAGGGTTTGGCCGTTGGCTTTCACCAGCGACTGCCCGAGCGAGCCGGTGCTAGTAGGTGAAGAACCGAGCACCTGGTTTTCGGCCCAGTCCTCGACTCCGTCGCCATCGGTATCGAACGGCTGAATCCCCGTGCGATAGAAAAATTTCCCGCTGGCCGGGGGAAACACCGCAGGGATCGTGAGCTGCCTGCGCCCGCCGACGATGGCTGACGCAGGAAGACCCGTCGCGGTTTGCCAGCCGTTGAGCCCGCCGCTGGTTTCGACGTGCTGGGCCTTGTCCGGGAGGTTGGTCCACGACAGGACGAAGTTGTTAGCAGAGCGCCAGGCTGTGAGATCGAGGTGCGAGTTGGCGTCGTCGGGGTTGGTGCCGGCCTTGCTTTCATTGAGGTTGCTCACGCCGTCGCCATCGTCGTCGGCAGCGGGCAGCCGGTGTTTTCCGCCGCTCCACAGGACCCATGAGTCGGACAGGCCGTCGCCATCGAGGTCGTCGATCTTGCCGGTGAAGTTGAACCACCCAGGAAAGTTCGCGGCGGATAGAGGGTTGAAGCCACGTAGAAGCTCGACGCCGTCGGAAGCGCCATCGCCGTCGCTGTCGGCAACGCGCGGGTTGGTCCCTGCTAGAAATTCCTTGAGGTTGGACAGCCCGTCCGAGTCGGCGTCCAACAGGGCATCGGTGGCGCTGGCGGGATTGAACGAATTCGCGGTTTCCCACGCATCGGTCATGCCGTCGCAGTCCGTGTCCATAGGGGCGAGCGGGTTCGGCGTGATGAGGGCAAGGACGCCGACTTCTTTCCAAAAAGTCATTTGCCCAACGACTCCGCTCTGATTTTTCCAAAGCGTGGTCCCGGAGATCAACGAGGGATCGGTGGCAACGGCGGAATTGTCCGAGTATGAAGCGAGAGTGACCGGGGCCGCAGGGTTCGTTAGATCGGCGATCAGGAAATTGAGCGTCCAGAGATTCACCGCCGGATTCGGTTGGACTGCGGTGAATTCCATGCGCAGCGGCAGCGAATCATCCGCCGGGCCATAGCCGCTGAAGCCGAAGGCGCGGGTGCGGTCGGTGGGTGAGGTATTCCAATCGCTGTCCCAGAAACCGTCGTTAGGGAGTCCGTTGCGATGGAACACCCCTTCGATGCCGCGGAAACGATGCACCAGCTTGCCATGGACATAACGGATGCCCATCCCGATCTGGCGGCTCCAACCGCTCTGGTTGATGTCGGCCACGGCTTCACACAGCATCGTCTCGTCGGAATTGATCGCTCCTAACATTGACTGCTCGTGATTCCAGAGCACGCGCAGATTGTCGATCCGCCAGCGCCAGGTGCGGGTGGCGGCGGTCCAGATCGGCACCGGCGGCGGCGTGCTCGCGGCGGAGAGCGGATTGGAGCCATAGGTGCGCTCGACCGCGTCGGTGAAGCCGTCGTTGTCGCTATCAGCTAGAGTGGGCGCCGACGGGAAGGGCGTCCCGTTGATCTCGTCGCCGTCGGTCAGGCCGTCGTCGTCGCTGTCGGGATCGAGCGGCGAGGTGCCATGGGCGGCTTCCGCACCGTCGGCGATGCCGTCATGGTCGCTGTCCGGCTGATGGGGATCGGTGCCGGCGGCGATTTCTGCGGCGTTGCTCATGCCGTCGGCGTCCGCATCGGCGGTGGCGTCGGCCACGGCGGGATTGAAATGATTCTCGATTTCGACCGCGTCCGCCATGCCATCGCCGTCGGTATCCGTGCCGCTGTCGATGATCTGGATGCCATGAATCGCCACGACATCGTTGTCGATGGCGGTGAGGGTGACGGACTGGGCCGATCCGGTTAGGTGGCGGTAGCGGACGATGTTTCCGGGTAAAATCGCGGCCTGGGTGCTCGCGGTGACTTCCTTCCAGCCGAGGAAAGGCGGGCTTGAGGACGCCACGAAATAGCGGTCGGTCGCCGGATCGCTGCCACGGCGGAGCACCCCGCGGGCGTAGGGATAAATTTGCCCGACATACACGAGCAGGTCGTAGCTGGCGTAGGGAATCCCGGTTAGACTGACCGTGGCGGGTGTATTCGTTGCAGGGGTGCGCTGCGCTAAGATCATGCCGCCTAGCAGACGTGCGTCCCCCACCCCTTTGTGAAGACCCTCGCTGGAATAATGATACGACCAGCTTGCCGCCGCAGTGGTGGCTTGGCCGCGGTGGTTTTTCAGGGCGGCCTTGGACGCGTTTAGCACCGTGCCGTCGGGCACCCACCCTGGCAACGGATCCGAGGCATTCCACCGCGGCAGGCGGAAATAGCCAGCCGGCTCTCCCGCGCCGAGGGGCGCGGCGGCTTGCGATTCGCAGATGAACTGGAGGCCGATCGCGCCCGGAAAATTGAAGGGCACAGACGCCGGATTCGCGGGGTTGCTGCCTTGTTCGAGCTCGATGTTATCCAGATAGGTGTCGCCATCGGTATCGGCGAGCAAGGGACTGCTGGTGGTTTCCCGGCCATCTGCCAGACCGTCCCCATCCGTGTCCTGGTTCAACGGGTTCGTGCCGAGAGTCGCCTCCTGCAAATCCGTTAGCCCGTCATTGTCGCTGTCTGGATCGGTGGGGTTGGTGCCTGCCAAAAACTCGGCGAGGTCGCTCCGACCGTCCGCGTCGGGATCGAGCAAGGCGTCCGCTGCATTGGCATCACTGAGTCCGTAGATTTCCTCGAACCACAACGCCATGCCATCGCCATCAGCATCTGTCAGGGCGTCGGAATCCGCCTCCAGCGCGACGAAATCCAAGCTGATGTAGCCGCCGGTCGCGCCACCCGTGCGTTCGATTTGCAAAGTGTTCGCGCCGGCGACGGCGGAAACCGACGCGGCGGAAACAGTGAAGACCAGCGTGGTGTTGGCAGTGATGGCGGTGCGGCTGCCGACCGGATGGCCGTTGAACGTCACCGCGACATCGTGTTTGGAATAGCCGGGAAGCGAGCCGTTGATCCAAGCCCCGCCACCGATTAGATCGACGGTGACCCGCAACCGCGAGGTCGCGAATGCCTGCGCGGCGGTCAGCGGGAAATGGATGCGGTCCCGTGGGTCGCCCTCGGTGACAGCCCGCTCGACAAGCGCGAGGTTCTCGTTTGCGGCGAGCACTCCGACGGGTGCCGGATAGGTTCCGGCGAAGTAGTAGTCGTCGTCCTTTGCCACCGGCGAACCCGGAGCGAGGTTGGAGAAAAAACTTTCCTGGGAAAACGGCGTGCTATTCCCGTCATCGATGCCGAGTTGCCAGACGGGCGCGAATTGGGCGGCTGCCGCGAACCCCAGAAGTTGAGCGGTGGCTCCGATGACGTGAACAACAAGGCGGGACATGGAAGCGGGGAAGCTGCCCCATTTGCAGTAAATTTCAATTCATCGTTTCCGAAAAAGCAAAAGGACGCCAGTCAGACCAATGAGCAAGACCGCCGACGGCTCGGGGATCGCCCGGACATTATCGACCATGAAAGAGCTGGCGACCTTGGCCCCGCGGAAATCGACCGCAGCGGAATGAAGGATCCGCAGCTCGCTAACAGCCGCGAGGGTGGCCGCTGGTCCACTCATGGATGCCGGAGAAATTTTCGAGCTGGTTGAGCGTCACCGCAGCTTGGAGCGGCAGGCTCAGGCATACGGCGGCCAGCAGGCATCGGAGGGTTCCTTTCACTTTCGCGACGATGGCAGCGCGAATGATTTGCTCCAGAGAAAATTCCTGTGGAGACTCAGCCCGCTTCCCGCCCCATGAAAATCACCCGCACCCTCGCGACCTGCACCACCCCCGACGGAGCCCGGCTCACGCTGCACGAGCACGACGGCCACTATTTCCTCAAGGTCGCCGGCCTGCAATTGATGAGCACCACCGCCTCGTCGTCCGAGGAACAAATGGCGGAACTCTCGTGCGCCCACTTGCCGCCGAAGCCGCGCATCCTCATCGGCGGACTCGGCTTCGGTTTCACCCTCAAACGGGTGCTCGCTCTAACCGGACCCGCCGCCATCGTGGACGTCGCGGAACTTTTGCCCGAAGTGGTCGCCTGGAACCGCGAGTTCCTATCCGAGGTGAACGGCAAGCTGCTGGACGACCCGCGCGTGGAAATCCACCTCCGCGACGTTTACGAACTGATCGACCGTTGTGGCAACGACCGCTACGACGCCATCCTGCTAGACGTGGACAACGGCCCGGACCCGTTCGTCCAGAAAGGCAACGAACGACTTTACGCGCCGCCGGGAATCCACCGGATCAAGAACGCGCTGCAACCGGAGGGCCGCGTGATTTTCTGGTCCGCGCATCCGGACAAGTCGTTCGCTCGCTCGCTGGAGAGCGCGTTCAAGCACGTCGAATGCATTTCGGCGAAAGCCTATCCCAAGGCCAAGCGTTTCACCCACACGCTGTTCGTCGCAGACCGCGATTAAAAAATCACGGCTTGTTTTTGATCAGGCGGTAACGGTCGTGATAGACGCCGGCGTTGAATTTCCGGCAGCATTCGTAACAGGCGACCGCCCGCTGGATCGGCCGCACCCGGTGGATCACGGCGAAGCAATTCGAGCAGACATAAGCGTGGTTGCGCTTCAACTTGCGGCGCTTGAACGGCAGCGTGTGATACGGTTGCTCACCCGGGATTCCCAGGTCGGTGCATGCCGTTTGCCACTCGGCCCCATGAGGATCGATGCGGCGGCGGCCACAACGTTCGTAGGCGACGAGATGCGCGAGCTCGTGCTTGAGGGTGCGCCAGAGTTCCTCGGGCTCGCAGTCCCTGAGCTTCGGATTGAGCTCGATCGACCGATCCGGCCACCACGCGCGGCCGGCGGTGGTCTGCATCCGCGGGTTCCAAGACACCCGCACCTTGCGGGCGAGCTCGTTGAGGGAAAGCGATTTCGAAGCCTCCGCGCACCACGCCGTTAGACCGCTATCATCCCGCACGGGCTTGGTTTGCGGGGTCGCCGGAGCCTTCAAAACGCTGAACCACGAGGTCCAGCGGAATTCAAGTTGCGGCATGCTTCGACCCATTGGAAAGATGGCTACCAGCTTTCCTGAAAAATGGCAACAGGCGCGTCACGCGAATCGCGTTTTTAGAAACTTCGCGCCGTGTCTTCTGCTGTGCTGCCGGGATCAGGAACCTTCGGGAAAACTCGACACCGCCACTTGCCGTTTCCTGGTTTCCTCACCCATCATGGATGGAGCATCCGGATCCATGACGGAACCCTCACCAAAGATCTCGCGTTTCAATATCCGGAAAATCGGCATCTGCTTTTTACGGTGCAGCCCGTAGGTCGGTTCCTTGCAAGCGTTCACGATGCGCTGGCGGAGCTTTTTCAGTTCCTCGTAGATTCTCTTCCAGTTGTTGGCGAACTCTTCGAAAATCCTTCTCAAC
This sequence comes from Akkermansiaceae bacterium, assembly GCA_031371325.1. Classification (GTDB taxonomy): domain Bacteria; phylum Verrucomicrobiota; class Verrucomicrobiia; order Verrucomicrobiales; family Akkermansiaceae; genus Luteolibacter. The sequence goes on from JANMJJ010000198.1 coordinate 34,785, forward strand.
GCTTCTGCAAACGAAGCCTGCAATTCAGGATCATCATTCAGCTCCACGTCGAGGTGATGGTGCGCAGCTTGGGCGGAATGCCTTTCATGCTCAACCTGCCATCCCGGAAATGCTTCGCCGCCATTTCATTGATTGCGACGAGGGATTGAAAGTCCCCCATGTAGTCGAGCGCCTGCCTGGCGGGAAAGACGAGGTTCAAATTCTTGGTGAACTTCTTGAATAGGCCCATGAACTCGAAGCGCAGATCCTCATCGTAAAACACGTCGTAAAACGCGTCGTAAAACGCGTCGGCGTCGTTGAGGTCCGTCAAACCCTGCTGCTTCAGGAATCAATGTGTTCGAACTGGGCGTTGCGCTCGACAGAGTTTCCCTCCTCCTTGGTTTTGCTCATGGCTTGCAAACTGTAGCCGAGTTGTTTGAGGAGAGTGGCCACCGAGCGCTCGCTGATCTGATGCCCCATGGCCTGAAGTTCGGCGGCCAGTTTGGCGGTGCTTTTGGCTGTCCAAAACAAGGCGCTTTCGGGATGCCTGCGGGTCGCCGGAGAGACCAGGCTGTCAAGATCAGCAAGCAGGGTCGGGTTCTTGGTGGTGAGTTTCTTGCGTCCGCCGCCTTGCCGTCGGCTGGCATGAGGAGGCAGTGATGGTTTGGCGTCATCACCTTCGGCAAGTTCCCTAATCCCCCGGGCGACGGTCTCCCGGCCAAGACCGGTGATCTGAGCCATCATTTTGATTCCGCCATGACCCAAGCTGCGAGCCTCGGCGGAGGCCCAAAGCCTCAAACCCCGCTCGGTCAAAGTCGTCCGGATCGCTGCAAATTTGTCGGCCAAAACATCGGATTTGATCATTTATGATCCTTAGCTTTTCCAAACTAAAAGGCAATATTTGTTTTTGCGGGAGTCCTTAGGAATGATGAATCCCGGTTTCGCTGGCTCGGGAGGGGGTGGAGTGCCATCCGGGAGATTGCCGAGGACGCGGGCGGTGATGGGCGATGACGTTTCTCGTGGCGTAATTTTTTCGTCTTGGGAAAAAGCCGACGAAAGGCAGGAAAGCGCGGCCAGTAAAACGAGGGGGATTGGTTTCATAAGGAAGGCAGGATCGAGGAAGTCCTTCCTAGTGGACGGGTGAGTGAGGCGCAATCCCCAACAGATTGGCAAGGATCAATCTGGGCAGATGCAGGAAGTCCGTCTAGCCGCCGAAAGTGGTTCCATTCAAAGAACCCCCACCGCCACAGCGAGGAGTCCCCTTGCCACACAAGGCCGGTTTCCGCCAAGCAGGACAAGGGGATTGCCAATGAAACAAACTCGACACCCTTCCCCCATCACCGCCAGTGTCTGCGCCACGCGGCCGCCGCATGAATTTTTCCCGCACCCACCTCCTGCGATTCCTCCTGCCCCTGGTGCTCGCCGCTTTGGGTGCCGCGCTTTGCGCCGTGCTGATCCCCGCGGAAACGGAGGCCGTCAAACAGCAGCTCATCGGCTTTCCGGATTCAGATGTGCAAGCCCACCAGGCGCGGCCGATGATCCTCGCGGCCCTGTGCTTTTTGCCAGCGCTGGCCGCTTTCATCTACACTCTCGGCGGCACCATGGACCGCTACATCGCCCGCCAGTTCGCCGGGATTTTCTGCGTCTGCCTGGCCGCCCTAGCGGTGATCTGGCTGCTGATGGACGTGAGCAACCGGATCTCGGATTTCCGGGATGCCAAAAACATCCTGCACACCGTCGCCACCTTTTATGCCATCCGCTCGCCCGCCGTGCTGTTGCTGCTGCTGCCCTACAGCTTGCTGTTAGCCCTGCTGTATTCGTTGGGAAAACTCTCGGGCACCCGCGAAGTCATCGCGATGATCCAAGGCGGCCGCAGCGTGATCCGGATCACCATGCCGCTGATCATCGCCGGGATGTTTTTCAGCCTGCTGAGCCTCGGCTTGAACTACCACTGGGCGCCCAATGCCGAGGGCCGCGTCGATGAAATCTTGGACGAAGCCGGCGGCAAGCTTCCGATCAAGGCTCCCAACGTGCTCTATCGGAATCCCGCCGACCGCCGCTTGTGGGAGATCGGTGCCTTTCCCAAGGACTACCACAAGGGCGAGCCGCTGATCGACGTCGAGGTCACCACCACTCGCGAGGACAAGACCTTGGAAAGCCGGCTGTATGCCAAGCACGCGTCGTGGGACCGCAGCGGCCACCGCTGGACCTTCGAGCAGCCGCTCGTCGGAAATTTCCCGCCCAACTCGCCTCCGATTTTTGAAACCCATACCGAGCCGCTGGTCATCGACACCTGGCCGGAAACCCCGTGGCAACTCATCAAGCCCGGCCTAAGCGCCGCCAATCTCGGCGTGCCGGACCTCGCCGGCTGGCTCCAGGCCAACACCCGCCGCGGCCCCTTCGCCGATCCCGCGCCGTATCTCACGCAGTGGCATTACCGCTGGGCGCTGCCCTTCACCTGCATGGTCACCGTGCTGTTAGCCACGCCGCTGGCGATCCACTTTTCCCGCCGTGGCCCGGGCGGCGGCATCTTCCTGGCCGTGGTGCTGTCCGCGCTGATGTTGCTGTGCATCAGCATCTCTCTGGCGCTCGGCGAAGCCGGCACACTCCGCCCCGCACTCGCCGCCTGGCTGCCCAACATTGCATTCACCCTGCTCGGCCTCTATCTCTTCCGCCGCCGGATCACCGGCCAACCGATCTATCTGATTTTGCGCAAGCTGCTTCCCGGAAATGACTAACCCACCGCTCTCCCATGGCCCTCGCTGAACCCTGGCATGTCCGTTCCCGCGGCCGCGAATGCGCCGCCACCCAGCGCCCCTTCGTCGATGGCGAGACCATCGTCACCGCGCTATTCCCCGATCCCGAATCCAGCGGCTACCTCCGCCGCGACTATTGCGTCGAAGGCTGGAAGACCCATCAGGAAACCGGCGGGGCACCCTTCTCCTCCTGGCGCACCACCTACACCGCTGCCCCTAACAACGAAGCCGCCCTCGCCGCCGAAAAACTCAGCGCCGAGGAAATCCTCCAGCGCCTCGTCGAGGAAGACGAGGACCACACCGAGAACGCCCGCTTCATCCTCGCCGTGATGCTCGAGCGCCAGAAACTCCTGCGCGAAACCGACAGCCAGCGCACCCCCACCGGCATCCTCCGCGTGTACGAACACCGCAAAACCGGCGAGGTCTTCATCGTCAAGGACCCCGACATCGCGCTCAGCGACATCGAGGCGGTGCAGCAGGAAGTGTTCATTCTGTTGGAGAACAACGGCCGCTCGCCGGCTCCGGCTGAAGAACCGCAGGCAAAAGCAGTGGCGGAAACTGCAACGGAAGCCGACCTCCCGCCCGACGCTGATTCTAACGAAATCAAAGCGCCCGAGTGAGCCACCGCGTGGAGTGCGGCAGCGGCGACACCGCATTGGATTCTTGGAAGTGCGCTGCGGACAAAATCCTCCCCCAAGCAAGCCAAAGGTCAGCCGCCCGATGCATGTGTGCCGCAGCACATGCGGCGTCACAGTCACCGATAAGCCCGCTTTCTCCGCGCAGCGGCAAGTGGACAGAAATGTCCACTCCCCCCTATTGTGCCCACCACTTCCAGTGACACCCGTCCCGCCGGCATCCCCGGCAGCTCCCTGCTAGACGACTGAAATCTTCTTCAAGCGCCCCATGTAAATTCCTGCCATCCCCCCGATCCCTGCTATACGACTGTCCCGTGCCGATTTCACCCCTCAAACCCGCGCCAACACCCGCAGAATGGCATTTTCTGCAATTCCATCTATACGACTGGGAAAATCCGCCAGTCGTATAATAGGAAGTTAGGCGTTGCTCCGCGCGCCTTGTAATCCCAGCCGAAAACCCTATGATGAAGACGTGCCCACGATTTTACGCGAACGCGGTTTCCGCTTCTTCTACATGGCCGACAGGTTCGAGCCTCCACACGTCCATGTTCAGCGCGACGACTGCGCCGCGAAGCTCTGGCTCGCCCCCCTCGAATTCGCTTTCGTCGAGGGCTTTCGCCGCCACGAAGCCAACGATATTCTTCACATCACAGAACAGCACCGCGACGAATTCCTTCGGGCGTGGTATAAAACCTTCGGAGACCTAAACCATGAATGACCTTCGCATCCATCACGTTACCTTTACCGCCGATTCCATGTCCGTGAGCTTTTCGGACGAGCGCAGCGTTGCCGTGCCGTGCCGTGCCATGCCTCTCAGTTCCTTCCCTCGTCGTAGCGCGGCGTCGCAGTCAGAGCGCGAGCAGTGGCAGCTCATCGGGCGTGGCCTCGGAGTTCATTGGGAGTCGCTCGACGAGGATTTGTCCGTCGAGAACGTCCTTTTGGCATACAGCCGCACCAAGACGTCCGAGTATGCTCACGCTTCGCACACATGAACGAAGCGCCTAACCATGAAGGGTGCAGCGGAGGCGACGATAGGATCCCTCCGACTGCACCCTTTGGACCATACGCTGCTGCGAACCCCGCCTTCGCGCGCCAGCTGCAACGATCATTCGTCACGGCGCGAATTTCGTCACTTCTTCGGCGATTTTTTCCGCAGCACCTTGGCCGAACTTGTCGGCGTTCTGCGACATGGCGATGACTCCGCCGAGCGGCCAACTGGCTTTATCGATCACAATCCGCCCGACTTCCTTGCCGGTGGACGCATCGCGCACGAACGCGGTCCCTTCCAGATGGGAACTGCCGGCACCCATGCCAACGAACAGCCGCAGCGAGGCGACGCCATTGTTAAAGTTGGTGATTTCACCATCGACCAGCAGCGTCCGGCCCTTGACGGGTTTGGAGCCTACCGATTTGAATTTGGAATGGCCGCTGACTTCGGTGATGACTTGGCTGGCGATGCTTTCCCCGCATTGTTTCACGGATTGCCGGTATTCGCGTTGCTCCTCGGGGGTCCAGGTTGCAAACGAGTCCGGGTTCGACGCGTCGCGCAGCGGGCGCACCACCAAATGATCGTAGTTGCCAGCCACCGGGGTGGACCGACTGCCTGATGGAGTTTGGAGGGACGAGACGCTGCCACACGAAGTGAGGCCAAGGGCGAGGAGCAATCCGGCCGAAAGGCGCAGGTTAGGGTGAGTCATCAATAATTGTTAGGCGGTGGCTCGCAAGCTGTCCAGAGTCATTCGAGAAAATCATTGGATGGGAACATCGCCAGCGTGCCGTCCGCCGTGCGCGGCCATTCCGTCGGCGGGCGATCCCAATACAACTCGACCCCGTTCTGGTCGGGATCGCGCAGATAGAGGCCTTGGCTCACCCCATGGCCGCTCACGGTCGATAGACATGCCTATTCCGCAGCACCGATTGGAACACCGGCGGCGGATTGCAGAGCCGCGCGATCAGGTCGTCCCAGATTTCCTGGCCCTTGAGGATTTCTACCTCGATCCGCAGGAACACCACTGGCACGTCGATGGACTGCGGCCGCGGAAATCTAACTGCGTCCTTCTCGGTGGTCACGATCAGCTCCATGTCGCGCTCGACGCAGCGCTGCATGAAGTGCTCCACCTCCCGCCGCGAGAACCGATAGTGGTCGGAAAAACGCCGCTTGATTTCCACCCGCGCGCCGAGTTTTTCCAACGAGCCCTCGAACGCCTCGGGCACCGCGATCGCGCTGATCGCCCCCACCCACTTGTCCGTTAAAAATTCCAGCGGCTGCCGCTCACGCGTGAACACGTCCTCCAGATAGATCGGCCCGTGCGCGCACTCGATGATTTCCGCAGTGCGGTTGTATTTCCGGATGCGGGCCACGAGCGCTTCGTTCGAACTGCCATTGCACTTGGTGATCATGATGTAACTCGCCCGCCGCAGGTTTTTCGGCGGCTCGCGCAGCGTCCCGCGCGGCAACAGTGCCTCCGTCCCGAACGGCGAGCCGGAGTCGATCAGCACGATGTCGATCGAGTGCGCGAGGTCGAGGTACTGCATCCCATCGTCGAGCACGAGCGTGTCCGCGCCGAGTTGGCCGACGGCGAACAGCCCGCCTTTGACGCGGTTTTTGTCCACCACCACCGCCACGCCATCGAGGTTTTTCGCGAGCATGAACGGCTCGTCGCCGGCGAATTTCGAGTCCAGCAACAGCGCGCTGCCGGTCGAAACCACCTTGGGCATCCGTTCGCCGGGGATCGCATTCCCCTGCTTATCCTGCCACTTTTGCGGGCGGTCGAGCTTCTTGCTTTTGTAGCCGCGGGAAAGGATCGCCACGCTGCGCCCGCGGTCGCGCAACGAACGCGCCAGCAACTCCACCACCGGCGTCTTGCCGGTGCCGCCGACCGTGATGTTGCCGATGGCCACCACCTGCGTGCCGAGGTAAGCCTGCGGCCGCCAACCCTTGCGATACCGGCGCAGGCGGATTTGCACGATGATCCGGAAAATCCCGGAAAGCGCCCGCATCGCGAACCGCATCAACGCCGCCCGGAACCCCTTGGCGCGACCGAAGATCACATCCGCTCCCCAGCGTTCGAGTTCTTCGATGAGTTCCTTCATGTCCTGCCAGAACCATGTCCCGCCGCGTCACTTGCGGGCAAGCGCCAATCCGGCGGGGAAAATTCCCGGCTATTCCGCTCTATCAATTGGTCCTTCTTGCGGCGTCTTCGGTCTGCTTGAATCCCACCGTTGATTGACCCCTCCCTGAAAAACTCATAACTGCTCATCCTCGTGCCCCCTCTTGCCCTCATTGGCAGCGGCTGCCAATTCCGCCGAACCAAGGGCACCGCGAAGGTTTTGCCTTGGGTGAAGAAGGTCAACTTTTCAAGCCACACAAAGTTTGGCACTGTGAACTCGGCACGCTCAATGATCTCCTCATGTTGACGCTGAAATCACCGGCATCAACCACCGCCCGGGGTTCTTGCTTCTCGGTCGGGCCGTGGTTTCCGGGGCACGCGGGCGACGCTGATCGACAGCCATTGGGTTGACGGGGCAACGAATCCCGCCAGCCGGAAACATTGCATGAGGGTTGCAATTTCAGGAAATCCGTATTACCTCCGGGCGTCCCAGCCCACACATGACCTCGATTCGAACTATTGCCCGGTTTTCCGCAGCCATTGCCACACTCTTGCTGGCGAGTTGCGCCAACCACAAACCCGGTGCCCAATCCACCAAAGACGGCAAGCCGGTAAATCCTTTTCCCGCCGGCACCTACGATCATTTCAAGGCCGAGCCGAACTACCCGAAAACTTTCTCGGTCTGGAAAAACGAAGAGGTCTTCTCCCGCACCAATCCCGAGAACTCCTCGATCCGCATCAGCCTCGCGCAACAACGCGGCTTCCTCATGAATGGCGACGAGGTGGCGTTGGACTACCCGGTATCCTCCGGCGTCCCCGCCCGTCCCACGCCGACCGGCACGTTTTATATCCTCGAAAAAGTCGTGGATAAAAAATCCAACAAATACGGCCACATCTACGACGCCGCCGGCGAAGAAGTGAACGGCAACGCCGACCTATCCCTAGACGCCGTCCCCGAAGGCGGTCGCTTCGAAGGAGCCTCGATGCGTTACTGGATGCGCCTCACCAACGACGGCGTCGGCCACCACATCGGGCCCTTGCCCAAGAGCCGCCGCCCGGCTTCCCATGCTTGCATCCGCGGGCCGAGCGCCACGATCCCGATCGTCTATTCCAAGGTGAAACCCGGAACTCGGGTCGTCGTCGAGTGATCGCGTGATCTCAGTTTCCACGAAAAAGGCCCGGACGCATCAGCATCCGGGCCTTTTGATTTCAACCGTGGCACACCCGGTTGCTGGTCACTTGTCCTCTTCCTTGACGAACTTCTTGTGGCCCGCCTTTTTCATCTCCTTGAGCGAATCGACAATCTTCGCGACCTCGTCGATTTTGCCATTGAGAAACGCTTCTTCCACCTCGCAAAGCGTGACGTAGAGCTTGCCGATCATCTTGTGATACTCCGCAAATGCCTTCGCTTTCTCGGCACCTTCCGGCATGTCCTTGATCGTTTGGGGAACTTCCACGGCCCCTTTGAGCGCCGCTGCCTGGGCCTCGCGGGCTTGGGCGGCACCCTTCACCGGATCGGCCTCCTTGCGGAACGCTTTGAACGCATCGTTCATCGCTTCCATCTGCTTGCCCAAGGCCGTGGGTTCCTTTTCCTCCGCCCGTGCTGGGATCAGCATAAGTCCTGCCGCACAGCCCATTAGAAACAGTTGTTTTTTCATGTGCCCGGAATACGAGCGAAAATCGCCCTCACTTCCAACCGCAAATTTTGCGTTTTATTTTTCGCGCCATTCCCGCCATCTTGCCGCGCTTGAACTTGAAACTGAAATGGCGGCGCGGGGTCATTCGCATCGGCGGCGCAGGCTTGCTGGCGGCGTTGCTGGGATGGTTTGCCTTGCCCTTCGCGGTTTCCCTGCCCGCAGGCTTGTTGGAAAATCCGGTGGCCTCGCCAGTTCTGTTGGACCGCCATGGCACGCCCATTCTGCACCTCACGCTGCCGGATGCATCCCGCGCGACTCCCGTTAGGCTCGGCGAGGTTCCGGCCGACCTCATCGCCTGCACGCTCGCCGCCGAGGACAAGCGTTTCTATCAACACGGCGGGATCGACCTACTGGCCACATTGCGGGCGGGCCGCGATTTTTTCGCCCACCGCCGGGTGGTTTCCGGGGCCTCCACCATCACCCAGCAGCTTGTTAAAATTTCCTCGCCACCTGCGAAACGCAGCCCGTTCACCAAACTTTACGAAGCGCTTGCCGCCCGCCGCCTTGAGATGACTTGGACGAAACGCCAGATCCTCGCCGCCTATCTCAACCGTCTCGACTACGGAAATCTCCGCATCGGCACCGCCGAGGCCGCGCGGTTCTTGTTCCAAAAACCCCTCGCCGACCTCTCGCTGGCGGAATGCGCCCTGCTCGCCGGCCTCCCGCAAGCCCCGTCGCGCCTCAACCCCATCAACCACCCCCAGCGTGCCACCGTCCGCCGCAACACCGTCCTCAATCGCCTCGCCGCCATTGGAAATCCCGACCCGACCCGCATTTCCGCCGCCCTCGCCGAGCCGCTCACCCTCCGCCCGCTCAGCGAATCCCAGCCCGCCCCGTGGCTTGCCCTGCAATCTCAAATTTCAAATTTCAAATTTCAAATCCAGACCACCCTCGACCTTCCGCTCCAGCGCGACCTCGAAGCCATCGTCCGCGAGGAAACCACCAAGCTCAGGGACGCCAACCTTCGCCACGCCGCCGTTGTCGTCATCGACAACCCCACCGGCGAAATCCTCGCCCTCGTTTCCTCCGCCGATTGGAACGACCCGCGCGGCGGCCAACTCAACGGCGCACTCACCCCGCGCTCGCCCGGCTCCACGCTCAAGCCCTTCACCTACCTCCTCGCCATGGAGCGGAACCACCGCGTCCCGGCTTCCATCCTCGCCGATATACCGAGCCCATTCCGCACCCCGCAAGGCCTCGATCTGCCGGAAAATTACGACCACAGCTACCGCGGCCCCGTCACCCTCCGCACCGCGCTCGCCTGCTCGCTCAATGTTCCGGCCCTCCGCGAACTCAATTTCCTCGGCGGGCCGCAACCCTTGTTCGAGCTGCTGGAAAACCTCGGCATCACCACGCTAGGCACCGATTCCTCCGTCCACGGCCTCGGCCTAACACTCGGTAACGCCCCCGTCCGCTTGCTCGAACTCACCAACGCCTACGCCACCCTCGCCCGCCAAGGCCGCTACTTCCCGCCACTTCTCTTCCCTTCAAAGTTCAATGTTGGCCGTTCGATGTTCGATGTTCGCAGTGCCTACCTCATCGCCGACATCCTCTCCGACGCCGACGCCCGCGCCCCCTCGTTCCAACCCGGTGGCCCGCTCGACCTGCCATTCCGTTGCGCCGTGAAAACTGGCACGTCCTCCGACTTCCACGACAACTGGTGCCTCGGCTTCACCCCGGAATTCACCGTCGGCGTGTGGGCGGGAAATTTCGAGCAACAGCCGATGAAAGGCCTCTCCGGGATCGCCGGGGCCGGCCCCGTTTTCCACCGCACCATGCTCCGGCTCTATCAGAATGGCACGCCCACCTGGTTCCCGCGCCCCGCCGGACTGGCGGAAATCACCATCGACCCGCGAAACGGAAAAATCATTCCCGCCGGCGACAAGAGTGCCCGCCGCGATCTCGCCCCCGCCGACCAACTCCCGCCCGCCGCCACTCCCGCCGACTACGACTCCACCGGCAAAGCCCTCCTTGATCCCACTTACGCTGGCTGGTTCGCCAGCCGCCACAATCTCCGCCGCAATGATCTTGCCCTTAGCACCACGGCACTCGCCCGGGAAGGCCTCCGCATCATCAGCCCGCCCGACAATTCCACCTTCCTCCTCGATCCAGAAATCCCCTCAGGCTCCGACCAGCTCCGCCCCGTCACCAATCTCCCCGGCACCGCCCGTTGGCAGTCGGACACCCTGCGCATCGAACCCGCCAGCCCCGAGCCGATCATCCACCTCACCGCCGGCACCCACGTCCTAACCGCCACCGATCCCGCGACGGGCGTCACCCACACCCTGACGCTCCGCGTGAAATCTTTGTAAGTAGTCCAGCTTGGAAAATTCCGCCCGTTTTCCCTCAGGAAATCAGTTGCGACCACACCCATGAACCGTAGAATCCCGCCATGATTGCAGAAACACTCACCCTCGCGCAGATCGGCTACGGCCACGGTGCAGGTTATGGCACAGGCGGCTTTTCGATGACCTACATCGTCATCATCGGCGTCTCCATGCTGGCCAGCTTCCTCATCAGCAACACCCTCAAACGCCGCTTCACCGAATACTCGCAAATCCCGATCCGGATGACCGGAGCGCAGGTCGCCGAAATGATGCTGCGCCAAAATGGCATCAACGACGTGCAAGTCATCAGCGTGCCCGGCCAGCTAACCGATCACTACGATCCGCTCAAAAAAACCGTGAACCTCAGCGAGTCCGTTTACGCGATGAACTCGGTCGCCGCCGCTGCCGTGGCCGCGCACGAGTGCGGCCACGCCGTGCAGCACCAGCAAGCTTACGTCTGGCTCGGCCTCCGCTCGAAACTTGTGCCTGCCGTCGAGTTCTCCAGCAAGATGCTCAACTACGTGATGATCCTCGGTTTCCTCGGCATCGGCTTCATGCACAACCTGACCATGCTGTGGGTCTGGGTCGGGCTTTTCGCCGTCACCACCTTGTTCTCCTTCGTCACGCTGCCCGTCGAATTCGACGCCAGCCGCCGCGCCCTGGTCTGGATGGAGAGCAGCGGGATCGCCTCGAGCATCGAGCACGACCGCGCCAAGAATGCCCTCTTCTGGGCCGCCATGACCTACGTCGCCGCCGCCATCGGCTCGCTCGCCCAGCTCCTGTATTTCCTGATGATGGCCCTCGGCCGCCGGGACTAACAGGAGTGCCACACAACTGACAAAGTTCCCCGGTCAGCCGCCAGTCGTTGTAGCGAACGAACCATTTCCCCACTCCCGTCCGCAAAGCCGTGACGGTGGAATGCTCAAACAGATAGATTTCCTCGTATTTGATGCTCCTCCACCGACGCTCGATGAAGACGTTGTCCATCCAGCGCCCGCGGCCGTCCATGCTGATTTTTATCCCAAGATCCAACAGGCGACCGGTCCATTCGGCGGAGGTGCTTGTTTCGAGCGGGTGTCGATACGGACTTTAGCTTCCCCGCAGCGCACTTTGGTTCCCCTGCGTGCCCCTCAAATCCCTTTATTCAAAGGATTTAAGGAGTGTCCCCGCCGTGAATCGAACACGGATCTACAGTTTAGGAAACCATCGTTCTATCCGTTGAACTACGGGGACTGGCAATGCCGGAAGGCGGGGAGGAGATAACCGGGCGGTGAGGGGCAGGCAAGCCAGTTGTGATGCGGCTAGGGCAGGCGCTGGGCGGAGTAGATGCCTTTGGAGCCGCTGCAACGGTAGGCGATGATGCAGGCGGTGGCGATGTAGAGGCCGTTGCCCGCGCCGAAAAGTTCCATGCCAAGGAAGGTGGAGGCCAGCGGGGTGTTGGTGGCACCGGCGAAAATGGCGACGAAGCCGAGCGCGGCGAAAAGATCGACCGGGGCACCGAGGGCGAGGGCGAGGGTGTTGCCGAGGGCGGCCCCGATGAAGAACAGCGGGGTGACTTCGCCGCCTTTGAAGCCGGCGCTGAGGGTGATGACGGTGAAGAGGAGTTTCCAGGCCCAGGCCGTGACCGGGATTTCAGTGGAGGTGAAAAGGGCGGGCAAGGTGATGGCGTCGGGGCGATTTCCCAAGACCCCGAGGCCGAGGTAGTCGGGGGTGTCGGCGAGGAAAAACAGGCCGATGACGATGAGTCCACCGACGACGGGGCGGAGTTCGGCGCGGGGAATGTAGCTCTTGAAAGCCGCGCCCAAGCGGTGGGAAAAGTTGGAGAACACCGAACTCGTTAGACCGAAGGCGACAGCGGCGAGCATGACTTTCCCCATCAGCCAGGGATTGGGCAAGGTGCCGGTGGCAAGCACGTTGACCTGATAGTGGGTGTGGCCGATGCCCCAGGTGCGGCAGGTCCAGTCGGCGAGGACGGCGGCGAAGAAGCAGGGAATGAGCGCATCGTATTGAACCCTGCCGACGACGAGGACTTCCAACGCGAACACCGCGCCGGCGACGGGGGTGCCGAAAATGGAGCCGAAGCCGGCGGCCACTCCGGCCATCAGCAAAATCCTAACAACGGGGGGATCGAGCTTGAGGAAGCGGGCGAAAGTGGCGGCGATGCTGCCGCCCATTTGCAGGGCGGTGCCTTCGCGGCCGGCCGAGCCGCCGAAGAGGTGGGTGACGAGAGTGCCTATCAGAATGAGCGGGGCCATGCGGCGGGGGACGCCGGCGCCGGGTTGGTGGATTTCATCGATGAGCAGGTTGTTGCCGCCGTCCGCAGATTTGCCGTAGAGGTGATAGAGCATGCCGACGCAGAGACCGGCGATGGGGAGAAGAAACAGCAGGCCCGGATAGGTGAAGCGGACGCGGGTGACGAAATCGAGCGCCCACAGGAAGAAGGCGGAGGCGGAACCGACGGCGATGGCCAGCGGAGTGAGGAGGGCGAACCACCGGAGGGTGGTTCGAAGATGGGGAAACAGTCGCTTCATCTCGTGTGGCTCGGGAGTGCCGAAGAGATAAGGCCATGCTTTCATTCGAATTCGGTCAAGGCTTTCAGCGCGAGCTTGCGGGCTCCGGGTTGTTTGAATTTCGGCTCGGCGGCGGTGGTGAAGTCGGCCTTTGCGGCGGCGGATTTCCCAAGGACGAGGTAGGCGCGGCCACGGTTGTAGAATGGGTAAGCATCGGCGGGGGCTAGCTCGATGGCGATGTTGTAGGACTTGATGGCTGCGTCGGTTTTGCCTGATAGAAAGAGTCCGTCGCCGAGGCGGTTTTGGGCCATGGCGGTGAGTTCGGCGTGGCGCGGGTGGCCCGGGGGCAGGCAGTCGCGGATGGCTTCGAGCACGAGCTGGCAGGTTTTCATGGCGGCCTCGACCTTGGGTGATGGGCCGGTCGCTTCCTTGAGGTTTTCCTTGGCGATTTCCAGCAGCGAGTCGATGGGCGCGGCGGCGAATGCGGCGGGGCCGTTGGCGGCGGTGGCGAGGCGGAGGGCCTTGATGCATTCCTCCGACTTGCCGGCGGCGGCGAGCTGGTTGATTTCCTTGGAAGTGGGGATTTTGACGAGCTCGGCTTTCGGCAACGCGGGTGTGGCGGGAGGTGTGGCGGCGGGACCTGCCAGATAGATGTCTTCGCCGACGAGGCGCGAGTATTCGGCGGGGATCTGCGCGCCTGCGGACTGTTTCATGACGCCGGCGCGGGTGCGTTTGAAAACTTGCTCGATGGTGAGGCCTGGGGTTTGCAGGTGTTTGAGGAGCTCGCCGGTGTAGAGGCCGTTGGCTCCGCCGCCGTCCTGGGCGGTGTGCCCGGCGTCGGTGGCGAAGGCGATGAGCGATCCGGCGGGTGGTTTCATTTCCGCGAGGCCGCCGCAGGTAGTGGCATCGCGGGTGCGGGTGTCGCGCGCCAGCGGGGTGTTGCGGCAGGCATCGAGGATGACGAGATTGCAGCGGGCCCCGGCGGCGCTCATTTCGGCGACGACTTGGTCGGCGTTGAAGAGCTTGGTTTCGGCGAGCATGCGGAGCGTCAGGTCATCGGATCCTTCCGGTTGATAGCCGGATTTGATCGGGATGAGGTAATTGGAACCGGCCACCGAGATGCCGTGGCCGGCGTAGTAGAACAAAGCGACTTCCGAGTCCTTGATTTGTCCCCGGAAATTGGCGACGGCCTTTAACAGCTCATCGCGCGAGACATTGTGTTCCTCGATCACGGTGAAGCCGAGGCCGCGCAGGGTTTTCGAGACCGCCTTGGCATCGTTGACGGAGTTGCGGAGGGGGCCGACGGCCGCGTCGTATTTCGCGTTACCGACGACGAGCGCGACACGGGGCTTGGCAGGCGTTTCTGCGGAAGCGAGAATCAGCGCCAGCGCGTAGACGGCAGAAATCGCGAATCGCAGGCGGCTGATCATGGAAGGTTTCTGGTCGCCCTTCCTTCGCAGGTCAATCCGAATGGCTGGGGCGACGCATCAACTCGGATTGACTCGCGGCGTGCGGGATCGTCAAACTCCGGCCGTGAGAATCCTTGTTCTATCAATCAGTCTGCTGGCGGTGGGATGTGCGGTGAAAACGCCGGTGGCGGAGGAGGAACCGATGGTCGCCGGGGATTCGGCCGCACCGTCGCAACTGACACCTGCGGAATCGATGGCGATCGCCCATCAACTGGCGACGCATCCGTGGCGGCCATTCGCGGGGAACATCCTGCATGGCAAGGACCGGTCGGGCATCCTGGTGAACACCCCGGACGCCGGGCTTGATCCGCAGCAACCCCGCAGAGGGTGGTGGATCCCGGGAGTGGTGAACGAGGGGATTCCGTACAAATGGGGTGGGTTCGATGGTCCGGAAACGTTTGATGCGGCGGTGGCCAATGGATCTGCGGCGGGCGATGTCTCGTCACCCGAGAAGCGCCGGGCGGACAATGCGGAGGTAAGTGCCCACGCCGCAGGGGTGGATTGCTCGGGGTTCGTTTCCCGCTGTTTGAAATTACCGTCGGTCCACGATACCGCGAAATTGCCATCCATCTGCGACGAATTGCCAAGCGCGGCGGAACTGCGGCCCGGCGATTTGCTCAACATTCCACGACGGCATGTGGTCCTTTGCGCCGGTTGGTCGAATCCGGAGAAGACTTGGATCTTCTACTATGAAACGGGTGGTGGGCCGCAGTACTGGAAACCCGGGCTGAAAAAGGCTCCGCTGGCGGCGATGTTAGGGCTGGGTTACAAGCCGCTGCGCTACTGCGGCATGGCGCATCCACCGGTCAAGCCTGGCAGCAGCGCGAAGGACGTGCTGACGCGCACGGTAAAAGCCACGGCGGAGGTGGTTGCGAATCCGACAGTGGGAGAACCCTGAGTCTGCGCTTCCACGGCATCCGTCGGCACAATCCGCTCAAAAGGAAAAGCACCGCGACTTGAGTGCCCACAGGAAAAACACCGATGCAGCACCGGCGCAAACGGCCATGGGCATCTACCAATCTATGCATGGGAAACGCGAACGGCCAACTCGGCGATTCTTCGGCGTGTCTTCTCAAGGCTGGGACAGGATTCGGCCGCGACTTCCGGCATCCAGCTTTCACGAATGAAAGCTTCCAACAATTCATTGTATCCCGGCCCGATGCTTGAGGTGCCCGAGGGTGTCATTGCCTTCCTGATCTTGGCTGGGGATCCTTGGGCGAGTCGGATCAATTCCGCTTTCGGGTCGGCAAGCTGCTCCGGACTGCTAGATATCTGTGACATGGGTATGCGGAGCAGTTCGGCGATTGCGGAGCGATGGCCAAATAACCACGCTTCCACTTCGCGGACGCAAATCCGAAAGAGAAAATCCGTCGAAGTGTCCTCCATCAGCCAAGTTCTTTTTAAAGCCGGAGGGCACTCACAGGCATCAAGATCTGTAAGCATCAGCACGGGCATTCCCCACCGGCCCATGTTTTGATAGCTCTCAACATTCTTTTTGAGCCTACCATGGCCCCTTGCGTTTTCTTCGCGATAAACAGTGAGCGGCTTCGCCTCGGCGATCAACTTGCGCCCTACAGCGAGCCCGGGAATGTCCTCAGCTACGAGATAAACCGTGGAATAGGTCATTACAGGCTCAGTTGCAGTTGATCCACATTCTTCGGGTGAGTGGTCGGCAACAAAACCTGACCGACCGAAAGACCACTTCGGATCATGATTGCTTCCTGAGGTTCCAGTTTGCGGATTTCGGTTCCTTCCGTGGAGGGCTGAAGCCGAATCACTTCCTCCGCCGCGATTGATGGATCGCCTAAAAGGGCCTCGCTATGGGTGGTGATAATCACTTGCCGAGTGCTCTTCGACCTTTTTTGTACCTTTTGGATCAAGCGAGGCAAGTGCCGAACAATTTCTTCGTTTAAGGACAGCTCCGGCTCTTCAAGCAACAGCAGCGAACCTCCGTCCATGAGTGACCAAAGCAAGCCGATCAGTCGTAGCGTGCCATCCGAGAACTGACTTTCCCGCTGCCAAGCGCCCTTAGGCCGCCAGTGCGCGAAATTGGCTTCAATATGGGGATGCCCGCTAACCGGGTCTTTCTGAAACCGCAATTCCTTGAATTGCGGAACCACGCAATCCAATGCGGCTTGAATTCTCCGAAGTCTGGCGTCACGGGTCTTTTCTCCGGTCGCCGCAACTCTTTGTAGAAATCCCTGCCCGAAGGGATCCTGTTCGACCATATTGCCACCGATCAAATTGGCGAACTTCAGCAACTGAGGCACCAGATGAAGATAAGTGGTTTCGCTAAAGAACCGAGCCAGTTCACGAAAATCCAAGTTCGCGTTGATCTGTTCCAAATAAGTCTGGGTCAGCCGTTCGGGATCTTTCCGATCGTCGGCGTCAGGGCGTTGATGAATCACTTTGCGATTCAGTTCGACCATCTCGCTGGTGATGACAATTCGGTTGTTGGCTTTTCCTTCGCCTTTGAAGCCCAGCAAATATCTCCAGATTTTGTCTGGAGATTCTTCAATTGTGACGTCCAGTAACACTTCGTTGTCATGCTTTGCATTGAGACAGCGGAGTTTGGACAGTCCGCCGCGATCATTGACCGCCTTTTGCAGGCCGCCCCCGGACGGCTTGACCCCGGAGGGAAGGGCCACGTCCCTGAGAAAACGCAAGGAATCGAGAAGATTGGATTTACCGCTCGCGTTCGGGCCAATCAAGAAAACACGGTCTCCAAGTGGACCCGCATCCAGCGACTTGAAGTTCATCCAGTTCTTGAGACTGATTTGTTGGATTTTCATGATTCTTTAAAGGGAAACGACAGTCGCTGCCACTAAGGATTCGCTTTGCAGCGATCTCATGGAGCTGAGAGAGTTTGATTCTGCCAGCGTTCGATGGCAAGGCGGATGCCAGCGGCTTTGTGGAGAGTTTCCTCGTATTCCTTTTCGGGATCGGAGTCAGCGACGATGCCGGCACCGACTTGATAGACGAGCTGGTCGCCGCTGCGGACGAGGGTGCGGATGGCGATGTTGAAGGAGCTTTCACCATTGTAGCCGAGCCAGCCGATGGCCCCGCAATAGATGCCACGCGGGGCTTGTTCGAGTTCGCGGATGATTTCCATGGCACGCTTCTTGGGCGCGCCGGTGATGCTGCCGCCGGGAAAGCAGGCGGCGAGGGCGGCGATGGCATCG
This sequence comes from Akkermansiaceae bacterium, assembly GCA_031371325.1. Classification (GTDB taxonomy): domain Bacteria; phylum Verrucomicrobiota; class Verrucomicrobiia; order Verrucomicrobiales; family Akkermansiaceae; genus Luteolibacter. Next base: position 52,450 of record JANMJJ010000198.1, read on the forward strand.
ACCTCGGGCCGGAGGATGCCGGTGACGGTGGATACGAGGTGGTGGACCTGGGCGAGAGTTTCTAACCGCAGCATGTCGGTGACCTCGACGCTGCCGAATTCGCAGACTTGGCCGAGGTCGTTGCGGAGGAGGTCGGTGATCATGACGAGCTCGGCGATTTCCTTGGCGGATGTCTGGAGTTCGTAGGCGGAGCGGCGGTCTTCGTCGGGATCGGGGAAACGCGGGCGGGTGCCTTTGATCGGCCGGGTCTCGATGCCGCGGCCGGAAATTTTCAGGAACGATTCCGGCGAGGAACTGAGGATTTCGCGACCGTCGAGTTTCAGGTAGGCGGCCATCGGCGCGGGCGAAGCGTCGCGCAGGGTTTCGTAAAGGCTGAAGAGGTCGCCGGTGACGGTGGCGACGAATCCTTGGGAAAGATTCGCCTGATAGATATGCCCGGCGGCGATCCAGTCCTTGATGCGGGCGACGCCGGCGATGAATTGGCTGCGGGCTGTGAGCGGAGAGAATCCGCCGATTTGCGCGGTGCCGGTGGTGGTGTGGAGTTGTTCGGAAAGTTGGCCTGTTTCCCACCACGTCTGATCATGGTGGCTGTAAACGAGCATTTCCGGGTAGTCGCCGAAGACGAAACCGCCCTCGTAGTCGATCCACCCGCAAAGTCCGCCGACCGGAAATCCGTGGTCGCCGGTGCGTTTCGGGCCGGCAGCGAGGGCGGCCCGGAGGATTTCCAGATTGGCTGAAATATGTACATTTCCCCGCAGCACTCGCAAAGGGTTGGCCGCGATGACCGAGAGCGGCCGGGAACCACCCGAGGGAAAATTTCCTGCCGTGTCGAAAAAAACCAGCCCGGCGAGATGCCGCAAGCGCCCTGCCACCTCGACGGGAGACAAGCCATTGAGCCGGACCGGACTCGCTACGGGTCGCATCAGAGATTCCGCCATTGCCGCCCGAACCAATGCCCGCCACGCGTCCGAAGCAAGCCGGAAACACGACTGTTTGCAGCATCCCTTCGGCAAGGCAAAGGGGACCAGCAGCGAGCACATCAAACACGTTTTGGAGGACGGGGAGCTGGTCCGCGAGCAGGAATTCGCCGAAAACCGCCTGCTCATCCTCTCGCCTTTTGCCTATGGCAAACCTTCACGCCCGCCCAAGAAAAGCTGCTCGCTGCGCAACCACTTCATCCTGAGCAGGGCCTGATTGTCCCTTCTGCGGTTACGGGAAAGAGGAAGGGACGACGATAAGGTCGCCACTCCTTATGTCGCGGGTTCCTGAAAGGATTGGCGGCGAGTTTCGCAGTGGACCGGGCCTGCCTCTCCGGCGATGCTCGGCGCATGACGAAAGGTTCGGGATGGATGCGGATCGCTGCGGCGGCGGCCAGCGGCTTGTTAGTGGCGGGGCTGTTCCCGCCGTTTGATTTCCCGGGGATGGTGTGGGTGGCGTTGATGCCCTTGTTGTGGGCGCTGTGGGCGGTGGAGGGCAAACGTGCGGGCTGGAAAGGATTCGGGACCGCCTATCTGGCGGGAGCCGTTAGCTGTTTGATCCAGTTCAACTGGGTCGCGTCGGTCTCATGGCTCGGGGCGATTCTGCTGCCGCTCTATCTGGCGGTTTACTGGGGCTTGTTCGGTTGGTTCGCGGCGACGATCGGCAAGCCGCGGAAAAACGGTGGCGCGTGGGAAAGCCTGCGGGTGGCGTTCTGCCATGGGGCGGTGTGGGCGGGGTGCGAGCTGCTGCGCGGCTGGGTGATCACCGGGATCAGTTGGAACGTGATGGGCACGGCGTTGGGCGAAACGCCGGTGATGGCGCAGGGCGCGGATTTGTTAGGCGTGGCCGGGCTTTCGCTGGTGCTGGTGTTTTTCCAAGCGCTGCTCGTGCAAGCGGGGCAAAATCGGAAGCGCCGGGAGGTGGGGATTGCCGCCCTGCTGGTGGGGTCACTTTATGGCTACGGGAAATTCCGGATCGCGATGGAGGCGAAGGGCGAGTCCGTGCGGCTGAAGACGTTGTTGGTGCAGCTTGATATCCCGCAGGACGCGGCGCGGGTCTTGTGGACGGATCTGGAAACCCACCAGGCTTACGAGGTTGAAACGTTGAAGGCTCTCGACGCCTTGAAATCGCCCGACGGGAAAATTTCCCCGCAGTGGCCGGACTGGGTGATGTGGCCGGAATGCGCTCTAACGGGCCGGATTCTCCGCACTGACGACGGCGGGTGGGGGACGTGGCAAATCAACCTGGACACCATCGCCCAGGTCCGCGAGGCGGGGCCGTTTTCCCTGATCTATGGCGTCAATGAATTGGAAGCCGAGAAGAGAGGCGAGGGGCTGGTGATGAAGGAAAACGGCAAGGCTTACAATTCCATCGCGGTCATGTCGCCGTCCGATGAGCTGCAAACCTATCGGAAACGACACCTGGTGATATTCGGCGAGACGATCCCATTCGTGGACTCGATCCCGTGGTTGAAACAAATCTACGAGCAGCAGTCGGGCGCGGAATACCACGGTTCCTTCACGCCGGGCGACTCGCTCGAGCCGCTGCCGATCCTCGCCGGCGAGACGATGATCGGCGCGATTCCGACGGTGTGTTTCGAGGACTCGGTGCCGCGGCTGACCCGGAAATTCGTCCGCCCCGGGCCGCAGGTGATCATCAACGTGACCAACGACGGTTGGTTCAAGGAGTCTGCTGCGGCGGCCCAACATTTCGCCTACGCCCGCTTCCGCGCCATCGAGTTGCGGCGGCCGATGCTGCGCTGCGCCAACACCGGAGTCAGCGCGGCCATCGATTCGACAGGGTCCACCGCCCACCCGGATAGCGGCAAATCCCAGATCCTAACCGACGCGAAGGGCAGCCACTTCACCCGCGGCTCGCTGCTTACGGAATTGAAGATCCCGCTCCACCCCACGTTTTCCTTGTTCGCTGTGCTCGGCGATTGGGGGCTTCTCACCTTGGCAGCGGCGGGTCTGATGGTGGCCGCTTTGACCTGCGGACCGCAGTTTCCGCCGAACCTCCCCCCCTCTCGATGAGCTTGGCACCGCTCCACCGGCCAGCTCCACGGGTATCCCGAGGGTTCCGTTCCATGAAGCATCCGCGCCGAAAGAGCACGAATTCCGATTTGATTTTTTCTCCGCAGCGTTCACAAGCTCCGGGCATGGCGAAAGCAAAGGACGAAAACCGGGTGGTGGTGAAGGTGTTTCTCTACGGAATCCAACCGCAGATCTGGCGGCGCTTCTCGATTTCGGCGGACATCCCGTTCATCCAGTTCAGCGATGCCGTGCAAGCGGTGATGGGCTGGGACAACAAGAGCCCGCATGAGTTCCGCCATGGCAAGGGCAAGCGCCTCGTCGATGTCATCGGGCCGATCGGGCTGGAGGATCAGACGGCCGGCGAGTTCCAGGACGAGGCGGTGTTGACGGTGAAGAATTTCATCGGCAAACGGCGGCTGCCGATCCGGATTCTCTATCGCTATGATTTCGCCGACGAGTGGATCCACGAAATCGTCTTTGAAAAATGGGCCGCCGGTGAAGGCGGGCCGGAAGTGATGGAAGGCGCGCGTGCGTGCCCGCCGGAAGACTTTGGCGGGACCTTCCAATACATGCAGGCACTGCACGGGGAAATCGAATGGGCGCATCCGGGATATGAGCCGGAGGTGTTCGATCCGAAGACGGTGAGCTTCGAGCAGAAGAAGGCGGTGAAGAAGCGGAAGTAGGGGGCATGGACGTCTCGTCCCTTCCCCCTATTGTGGAGCCTCAACCAGGCGGATCCCGTTCTTCTCGATGGTGATCTTGCCCTTTTTAAAGAGCGCACCGGTGGCTTGCTTGAAGGTGCGCTTGCTGACGCCGAGTTCCTCATTGATTTCCGCCGCCGAGCTGTGATCGCCGAGGGGCCAGAAGCCGCCGCGGGCAGCGAGTTCGGCCAGGATCTGGCCTTCGAGGTCATCGACCTTGGCGCGGCCGGGGGCGTGCAGGCTGAGGTCGATTTTTCCGTCCGGCCTAACATCGGCGATGTAGCCCTTGAGGGATTCGCCGGGCTGGAGGGGTTGGAAAACATCGTTGGCGAAAATGAGGCCGCTGTGACTGCCGTTGACGATGGCCTTGTAGCCGAGCGCGGTTTTGCCGAAGACGATGAGATCGACTTCCTGGCCGGGGCGGAAGTCGTGCGGGCCTTGGTCCATGTGCCGGGCGATGCGGGTGGAGGCGATGATGCGGCCGGTTTGCGGGTCGATGTGGACGTGGACGATGTAGTTTTTCCCGACGTCCATGCGGACTTTTTGCTCGCGGAAGGGGACCAGCAGATCTTTCGGCAGCCCCCAGTCGAGGAATGCGCCGACGCCGGTGATGGCCACGCATTTGAGCCGGGCGAATTGGCCGGTCATGACCTTGGGCGTCTTGAGCGTGGCGACCGGGCGGTCCTCGGAATCGTGGTAAAGGAAGACATCCACGAATTCCCCGAGCGCCCATTTGACCGGCATTTCACGGCGCGGCAGGAGGATTTCCCCGAGTTCGCCGCCATCGAGAAAGAGCCCGAAGGTTTTTTCGTGGAGGATTTGAAGGGATGCACGTTCGCCGATGGCTGCCATGCCGGGACGATGGACCGGGTGCGGCCGGGAGTCGATGGCGAAGAATCCCAGTGAATCCACACGCGACAAGCCGCCGCAGCACCGCTAATTTCACCCCGCCCATGAACGACCTCCGCGCCTGCGCCGCCGCCCTCGGCCTTGAAAAAATCGAACGCCACATTTTCCTCTGCGCGGATCAAACCGAGCCGAAGTGCTGCACCAAGGAGGCCGGGCTGGCGTCGTGGGAATTCCTGAAGCGGCGGTTGAAAGAGCTCGGACTCGCCACGGGAACGGAGCCGAAAGTTTACCGGACCAAGGCGAACTGCCTGCGGGTTTGCCTACATGGCCCGATCGCCGTGGTCTATCCGGAGGGCGTTTGGTATCACTCATGCACCCCGGCGGTGTTGGAGCGGATCATTCAGGAGCATCTGATCGGTGGAAAAATCGTCACGGAGTTTGTCTTTGCCCAAAACGACCTCAAGACTCGCGCATGAACGTCGCCCTTGAAACATTACTTCTCGTCTTTGCGACCGATGAAGGAATCGCCGTGCCCAAGCGCGCCTTATTCATCGGCGCGGAGCCGCATCCCGCGTTGAAGGGCTGGCCGGAGGTGATCGGTTGGCAGCCGCTCAAGCCACTGGCCGCAGCATGGGAGCGGGCGGATTTTCCGCGCTCGGAGGAGCTGCCGGATGGCAAGTGGCCGGTGGTGCTGGTCTTGCCGGGCAAGTCGCGGGACGAAGCGCTCGCGTGGTTCGCGATGGCGCGGGAGCGGCTGGAACCGGGCGGGAAATTGGTCGTCGCCATGCCTAACACCGCCGGTGCCGGGCGCTTCGAAAAGGAACTCGCCAAGGCGACGGGCAACATCGTCTCGCTGCAAAAGCACAAGTGCCGGGCCTTCCACGCGACCGAAGACAGCACGTGGAGCGAGGAGATTTTCCACCAATGGCGGACGCTCGGCGAACTGCGGGAAATCTCCGGCTTCACCGTGCAAGCCGGGATTTTCAGCAGCGATCACATCGACCCCGGTTCGCAGCTCCTCGCCGACCATCTGCCCGCCCATTTGCACGGCAACGTCGCGGACCTTGGCGCGGGTTGGGGGTTTCTATCAGCAGCCGTGTTGCAGCGCTGCCCGAGCATCGAACGGTTGGACTTGTTCGAGGCGGATGCGCGGGCCTTGGCCTGCGCCCGCATGAATCTCGCGGCCTACCCGCGGGTAATCGGTTTCCACTGGCACGACGTCACCACCGGTTTGCCCGGAATTTACGATGCGATCATCATGAACCCGCCGTTCCACACCGGCCAGGCGACGGACGTCGATCTCGGCCGGGCCTTTCTCAAGATCGCCGCCGCCTCGCTCAAGCGCGGGGGAAAATTGCTGCTGGTCGCCAACCGCCAACTCCCGTACGAAGCCGCTCTCCAAGCCAGCGGCCTGGCCTGGCGCAAGATCGCCGAGGACCGGATTTACAAGATCCTCTCCGCCGATAGTCGCTAATCAGACAGAAGACTTCTTTATGAAACTCGTCAAACTCCTCGCCAATCTCGGCTACGGCTCCCGCAAGGAAGTCCAGCGCCTGATCCGCTCCGGTGCCGTCACCGATGCGGACGGAAATGTGTTGGGCGAAAACGACGTCCCGCCCCACGACCAAATCCGCTTCCGCGGCGAGGCGCTCGATCCACCCGCGCCGCTGGTCATCATGCTCAACAAGCCGGACGGCTACACATGCAGCAGCGAGGACCCCGGCTCGACGATTTACGACCTGTTGCCGGAACGCTTCGCCCACCGCAACCCGGGCCTGAACCCCATCGGCCGGCTCGACAAGGACACCACCGGCCTGCTCCTTCTAACTGACGACGGCAAGCTCCTCCACAAGATCATCCATCCGAAATCCAATTGCCTGAAAATCTATCAAGTCCAGCTCGACCGCCCGCTGGAAGGCCAGGAGGGCGAGTTGTTCGCCTCGGGCACGTTGGTTCTGAACAGCGAGGCCCGGCCATTGCTTCCAGCGAAGCTCGAAGTGTTAGGCGAAAGGGAAGCGCGGGTCACCTTGCACGAGGGCCGCTACCACCAGGTCCGCCGGATGTTCGCCGCCGCCGGCAACCACGTGCTCGGCTTGCAGCGGATTTCCATCGGTGGCTTGAAAATGCCGGCTGACCTCGCAGAAGGGGAATGGCGGGTGTTGGAGACAGAGGAGTTGGCGAGCGTCTTCAAATGACGTGGATTCTGCCGGTTGTGTCTCCATCCCATCAACCGACCCAGCCGATGAACCCAAAAGCACCCTGAAACGCCCACTGCGGAAGTGACTTCCGCGATTTCCCCAGTGACGAAATGTGCCAATGCGCAACCCGCCCGCTGAGATGCTTGGCGCTTCACTTCGCCGTCGGCAGCGCCTGCCGCCAGCGGATGGCGGCAGCGGCGAGGCGTTTAGCGAGGTCCGGTTTCCCGGCGGCAAGGTCGTGTTCCTCGGCGCGGTCAGTGACGACGTCGTAGAGTTCCACGCCGCCGCCATCGGCGTTGAGCAGCAGTTTCCACGGTCCTTCGCGCATCGCGAGGTTCGGGCTGCGATCACGGCCCGCTGGATATTGGAAGGCGGCATTGCGGCCGTATTCCCAGAACAGCGGATACTTTCTCACGACACGCTGGCCGAACCACGCCGCGCTGAGATCCTCGCCATCGAGCGCCGCGCCATCTGGCAGCGCGCCGCCGGCGATGGCGCACAGGCTGGGAAACAAATCGACGGCGGCAAGCACGGTGGACTCATCCACCTTTCCGGCGGGGATGTGGCCCGGCCAGCGGACGATGAATGGCAGCCGGATGCCAGCTTCGTAGAGACTCCACTTGCCTCCGCGCAATCCGGCGGAGCGTGCGCCATTGAAGGTCGGTGCGGGTCCGTTGTCGCTGGCGAAGACGATGAGTGTGTTTTGCTCGAGTCCGAGATCCCGCACGCCATCGAAGAGTCGTCCGAGTTGCCGGTCGGCCTCCTCTAATACCGGATGGAAATTCGCCGGGGTGTCGCCACGCTGCGTCTGGCCATCCGCCACCCACGGAGTGTGGACATCATCCGGCCAGACCTGTACGAAGCACGGCTGCTCCTTGTGGCGCTTGAGAAAATCGAGGGTCTTGTCCACGAAGAAGGCCGTGCGCTCCCGGCGTTGCACTTTGGCAGGCGCAGCTCCGCCCTCGATGTCGGGATGCGGCTCCGGGCTTTCCCAAGTGCTGGCGGATTCGTCGAAACCGTAGGCGGAAATCTTCGGCGCATCCGCCACGTCGCGCCCGCCTCCCAGGTGCCACTTGCCGAAGTGCCCTGTCGCGTAGCCCGTAGCCTGGAGCTGTCGTGCGATGGACGGAGCCTTCGGATCGAGAAAATCCGCCTGTTCGCTGGAGCGGTTGCCGTCGCGCGTTTGGAGGTAGTTGGTGATGCGCCAGCGTGCCGGAAACATGCCGGTCATCAACCCGGCCCGCGAGGGAGAACAAACGGGCGACGCGCTGTAATACTGCGTGAATCGCATTCCCTCGCTGGCGAAACGATCGAGCCGCGGCGTGGGGGCCTGTTGGCCGCCATAACAACCGAGATCTCCCAAACCCATGTCGTCGGCGAGGATGAAAATGACATGCGGCCGGGCGGCCGGGGCCTCCGCAGCGTGGCCGGATTTTCCCCATGCGATGAAGGCAACCGCGAGTGTGAGCAGAAGACAACGGGGCATGGTTTTCATGTAGAATTCAAGCACAGGCCCTTATTGCCCTGCAAGCTGGCGGAATACGAGCGTGAACTCCCAGGATCGCGCCGTGTCGATGGTGCGCGTCATCGAGCGGTGCGCGGACAGCGGAACTGCGCCGGGGATTCGCCTCAATCTTTCGCGGTCAATCGGCGGTGGACTTCTTCGGTGAGCATTTCAATCCGCTCGCTCATGGTCTTGGTGATCTCAGTCAACTCGGTGTTCTGGCGCATCAAGGTCAGCAGTTTCGCGGTTTGCTCGGCGGCCAGGTTTTCCCGCTGTGCGCTGGCGTGGGCGAGGTCTTCACGATGTTGCGCGTCGGCATCGGCGTGCGCCTTATCACGATCCGCCTGACGGGTCTGGGCCAGCAGAATCAACGGCGCGGCATAGGCGGCCTGCAAGCTGAACGCCAAGTTGAGCAGGATGAACGGATAGATGTCGAAATGGACCACGCCCGCCGAATTCACCGCGATCCACACCGCGACGATGGCGGTCTGGCCGACGAGAAACGCGGGGGTTCCGAAAAACCGGGCAAAGGCCTCCGCCTTGAGCGCGAACCAATCGCTGCCGAACACCGGCGCGAGGTGATTGTGCTTTTCGTGGAAACGGAAATGGTTGGTCTTGGCGGCGGGCGGCGCGGCAGGCTGGGAGGTATCCATGGCTCCGAATAACGGCGATGTAGGTTGCGGCGTCCAGCGACAGTTTGGGAGGGTGTAACTGAAAGTGGTGAGCAACATAGGGGGAGTGGACATTTCTGCCCACCTGCCGCTGCGCGGCGAAAGCGAGAGCGCGAAATCAATCGGTTAGAGCCTCATCTGCCCAATTTGCCTGCCAGATCGGGGGCCGGTCGGTACACAAATGCATTTCCAACCTTGCCCCGTTGTAGGAGACCTTTCGATTCGAGAGCGGCAAGGTCATTCTTGGCCGTTTGATTGGAAATGGCGTGGGAAGTTTGGTGGCTGACGACCGTGCAGGCGGAAAACTGATGCTTCAACGCGTGTTTCAACAACGCGAGCTGAAGATGGTTGAAATCGCTGTCCGCGCCCAACTGACGCCTCAAAGATGCGCCTGCAAGTTTCGTTAGACTCAGTCACTTATGATCCATTTCAAAATCGTGCGAAAAATACCGGGAACAGGACTCGAACCTGCACACCTTTCGATACTAGAACCTAAATCTAGCGCGTCTACCAATTCCGCCATCCCGGCGTTCGGGCGCGACTCTATCGTCACCCGGGCATGGAGCAAGCCCACAATGCGCGCTCGTGAAAATCCCCTCCGGCCTGCGGGATTCATTCATCCTGGCCATGCCTCAACGGGACGCCACGCGGCCCAATCGCGCCCTCCGGCGTCTATGGCTGACCCGGATTTTTTCCAAGATCCTTGTGCCGGACGGTCGCGGCGGTTAATTCATCGCCATGGATTTTGAAACATTGAGCCTGTGGGCGGACGAGGAACTGAAATCGCTGGTGAAAGTCCTGCCGCAGGACATCCAAGACGCAGCGGGAAAAGTGGCGGTTTCCCTCGAGGAAAAACCCGGTCAAGGAGCCTACGACGAGGAACTGGAAGGCGACGAACTCGGGCTGTTCGAAGGCCCGTCCGCGATGGAGGATGCCGAACCGGGCGAAATCCCGCGGATCCGGCTATTTCTAACCAACTTGTGGCAATGGGTCGGCGAGGAAGAACACGACTACCGCGACGAAGTGGGCACCACCTTCCTCCACGAACTCGGTCACTACCTCGGCTGGGACGAGGACGAGGTCGCCCAACGCGGCTTGGAATAAGCGGCGGGATTTCTACTTCCATCATCACGCGAATCGGACTAATTCAGACAACCCTCAACCACAAAACCATGGACATTCTCGGATTCATCAAAGGCGAACTGCTGGAAATCATCGAATTCAACGACGACTCGCGCGACACCCTGGCGTGGCGCTTTCCCGACGAGGACAAGACGATCAAGAACGGCGCGCAACTCATCGTCCGCGAAAGCCAGCTCGCGCAGTTCGTCTATCTGGGCCAGTTCGGCGATTGCTTCGGCCCCGGCAAACACTCGCTAACAACCGATAACATTCCGGTCCTCAACAAGCTCAAGGGCTGGAAATATGGCTTCGAGTCGCCCTTCAAGGCGGACGTTTATTACGTCACCACCCGCCTTTTCACCGGCAACAAGTGGGGCACCGCGAACCCGGTGATGATGCGCGACAAGGACTTCGGCGTCGTCCGCCTGCGGGCGTTCGGCTCGTTCGATTTCAAAATCGTCAATGCGCCGGTTTTCCTCAAGGAAGTCGCCGGCACCGACCAACATTTCCGGCTCGATGAATTCGCCGACACGATGCGCTCGCGGATTGTTAGCGTGTTCAGCGAGGCACTCGCATCCTGCGGCGTGCCCGCGCTCGACGTGGCTTCGCGCTACTCGGAACTGGGTGATGCCTTGTTGCCACTGATCAATCCGCAGGTGACCACGAAGTATGGCATCGAGATCACCAGCTTCCTCGTCGAAAACGTCTCCGTGCCACCCGAAGTGGAAGCGGCCATCGACAAGCGGTCGAGCATGGGTGCCATCGGCAATCTCAACGACTACGTGAAATTCCAAATGGCCGAGTCCATGACCAAAGGCGGCGACGGTGGCGGATCTCCCGCCGCCGCCGCCGGCCAAATGGCGATGGGCTTCGGCATGGCCCAGGAAATGATGAAGTCCATGCAGGCCCAGCCGCCGCCGCTGCCCGGCGCTCCGGCTCCCACAGGCATTCCCGATTTACTCAGCCCGGAACAAGCCGCGCAAATCCTCGGCGTGTCCGAGGCCGACGTGATCGCCTCGATCGACGCCGGTGATTTGAAGGGCAAGAAGATCGGTTCTGCCTATCGAATTTCCCGGGCCGCCATCGACGCCTTTCTCGCCGAGTAACCGACGCCCCCATGGCCGAAGTCAGCGCGCTGAAAAAACATCCCTGCCCACAATGCGGCGGCGATGCCGAGTGGAACGCCGCCAAGCAGGCGCTCGCTTGCCCGTATTGCGGCACGATCGTGCCGTGGGCCGACGGCGAGAACCCGTTAGGAGCCGCGATCGTCGAGCACGACCTGGAAGCGGCGCTCGCTTCTATCAGTCCCGCCAGCCACGGGCTCAAGGCCGAGAAGAAATCCGTGAAATGCGAAAGCTGCCAGGCGATCAGCATCTTCGACCCCGACCGCGCCGCGCAACGCTGTGACTTCTGCGGTTCCCCGGCGATCGTGCCGGTGGCCGACATGGAGGATCTCATCACGCCGGAAAGCCTGTTGCCTGCGGTCATCGCCGCCCCGCAGGTCCGCGACCAACTCCGCGCGTGGTATGGCAGCCGCTGGTTCGCCCCGACCAAACTGAAACGCGCCGCCCTAACCGACACGCTGCACGGCATCTATCTGCCCTACTGGACCTTCGACGCCCACGTCGATGCCCAGTGGACCGCCGAGTCCGGCTATCATTATTACGTCACCGAAACCTATCAGGACGCCAACGGCAAAACGCAAAGCCGCCAGGTCCAGCGAACCCGCTGGGAAGACAGCGCTGGCCAGTTGTCGCATTTTTTCGATGACGACGCCGTCCCCGGCACCGTCGGCGTCCACACTGCCCTGCTGCACAAAGTGGAGCCCTTCCCCACCGTCAGCGACCTCAAGCCCTACGACCCCGCCTACGTCCGCGGTTGGACAGTCGAGTGCTATCAGGTCGATCTCGGCCAAGCGTCGCAAGTCAGCAAGCAGCAGATGGACGCCACGATCTATCAACTCTGCTCACGCGAAGTCCCCGGCGACACCCAGCGCAACCTCCAGGTCGAGTCCGACTATCAGGGCCGCACCTTCAAGCACATCCTCGTGCCCGTCTGGCTCACCACCTACACCTACGGCCCGAAATCATTCCAAGTCGTCGTCAACGGCTACTCCGGCAAAATGGCCGGCGAGTTTCCGCTGAGCTGGGTGAAGATCACGCTCGCCGTGCTCGGCGTGCTACTGGTGATTTTCATGATCGTGATGCTGAACCATCAGAGGAGCGGCGGAACGCGTCCGCCGATGCCAATGAAGGGCCGCTGGGGTGAGGCTAACCGCTTCCAATCGTCCTCCCATTGATATGGGCGATCACGTATCGCCCTTCCTTGATCTTGCTTCCGTAGAGATGTCGGGAAATTCCCGGGTGAACACCGCGCCCGACGCCACCACCACGTTATTGCCGATGCACACGCCCGGATTGATCCACACGTTGCCACCGATTGTGACGGGGCTTCCGAATTCCAAGCCCGATACCCGCGTTTCCGCGTCCAGCGGATGTCCGGCGGTGTAGATCGAAACCTGCGGGCTGATCATGCAGTTTTTGCCGATGGTCACCTTGCAGACATCGAGGATGATGGGATCGAAGTTCACGAAGAAGTTTTCTCCCAGATGGATGTTGTAACCGTAGTCGCAACTTGAATGAGGACTCGATGCAGGTGGCGAAATGAACCCGCCGGAGATTTCCGGGTTGCGCGGCTGGCAGGTGGCGGGCAGGCTATCGGTCGTGCCGGCAGCTCCCCGGCACGGGGACTTTTTAACGATGAATAATTCCAGTGGCGACCCGTCCAACACCGTGCAGGAGCCTGTCGGTTCCGTCGCTCTGGATGCCACCATGAATGATCCGGACGACGATTTCCGACTGGTTGCACTCGCGCAGCAAGGGGACATGAGTGCCTACGACGCGTTGGTGACCCGGCACCGGGGAAGGATATTCGCCATGATCCGCAACATGATTCATCAGGAAGCCGACGCTTGGGACATCTCGCAAGAGGTTTTCATCAAGGCGTGGCATGCCTTGCCGAAGTTCGAGGCCAAGGCGCGGTTTTCCACTTGGCTTTATCGAATCGCCCACAACGCGGTTTATGATTGGTCGAGGAAGCGGAAAATCGAAAGCGCCGGCGAGCTCAACGACGAGATTTTCGAGCGCGAGCGGATCGATTCGGCTTCCTTCACCACTCCATCCGGCGGCGAATCGCCGGCGGATTTGATGTCCCACGGCGAGCTGCGGATGAAAATCCAAGTCGCCCTTGGGAAGCTCTCGCCGGAGCACCGGGAAGTCGTGCTCTTGAAAGATGTCCAAGGATTGTCGTATAAGGAAATCGCCGAGGCGATGTCGATTACCTTGGGCACGGTGATGAGCCGACTGTTTTACGCGCGTCAGAAACTCCAAGCCTTGCTAAAAGATGAATACGAATCCCGATGACGCAACGCTGGCCCTGTGGCTGGACGATGAATTGACTGGCGAACAACTCGCTGCGGTCGAAGCGTGGGCCACCAGCCAGCCGGAACAAATGGCCGTGCGCGAGGAAATCCGCCGCTGGCGGGTGACGATGGCAGCAGCAATTCCGGCATCCGTGGAGCCGCCGTATCCGGACTTTTTCAACAGCCGAGTGCTGCAAGCCATTCGCGAGCAGAAACCGAAAGCCGATGTCGCCGTGAAGAATCCGTTTTCATGGAAGTCCCGGTTGATGCCGATGGTTGCCTGCGCCGGCATGGTCATGGCTTTCTGGATCGGGAAAAAATCCCGGACGGCTCCCGACTATGACGTCGTGAATGCCCCTAGGGCGATTCCCGTGGAGCCGGTCGTTTACACGCCGGAAAGCGGCGTGAAGGCGGAATGGTTCGCCAGCACCAAAGCCTCCGCCACGGTCATCGTTTTGAATGGCGTGACGGCGATCCCGGATGCCACGGATTTTTCCGAAACCGTTGAGGTGCCGATGGACCGTGAAATCGACTCCACGGCGGACAGCGAGGCGCAACCGGAACTGGAAGTCGGACCATGAGGAACCGCCGGCAATGGATCGGTATGGGAATGCTGGCGGCTGCGGCAGTGCTCGCTAATGGCGCATTTGCCCAGGACGATCCCGGCAAGGCGAACATGGGCCGGGTGGCGGTGACCGTCTATTACGCCACCAACGGCGATCCCAAGGTGGCGGGTGCCAAGGCCGCAGCAGTCAGCCAGGAAACCGCCAAGCGCTTGCGGGGGGAAGAGCGGCTTCGATTCAAGAATTACCGGACGCTCGGCCAGGACGTGCAACCGTTGTTGCGGAGTTATGAAAGTTGGGCGCAACCGTTGAAGCCGTCGGATGAGATCTTGGTCCGCTTCGAGGCGCGCAGCCGGCCGACGGCACAAGCGACGGGGCTGGATCTCGAACTTTGGCTCAGCCGGAAGAAGGTTTTGAAAATGGATGCCCACCTCGAGGGCAAGAGGCCGCTGTTGGTCCTCGGCCCCGAGTGGCGGGGCGGGCGGTTGATTATTGCCGTCGCTCTTGCACCGAAGGAATAACCGGACTCATAATACACTCATGAAATGTGCAATCGGCATCTGGTTGACGCTCGCGGCATTTGCCCAAGCGGCGGGTTTGGAATTCACCGAGCTGCTCAAGGAGGTCAACTCGGCGGCCGATGCGACCACGGTGACCGCCGATTTCAATTTCAAAAACACCGGCGACAAACCGGTCACCATTTCGAAAACCGATCCCGGCTGCTCGTGTTTGAAAGTCGAGGTTTCGGGCGGCAAACTCAAATACGCCCCGGGCGAATCCGGAGTCGTGCGGACCACCTTTGACATGGGGAATTTTTCCGGGACGGTCGATAAGATGGTGGCCTTATGGATTGACGACGATCCGGCGGACAAGCCTTCCATGACTCTCACGGTGCGGGTCCATATCCCCGTGCTCGTCGCACTGGAGCCGAAGACCTTGAAGTGGAATCTCGGCGGCAAACCCGAGCCACAAACGATTCAGATCCAGATGGCGGAAGGACAGTCGATCCATGTGACCGGAGTGAAATCGTCGTCGCCTTCGTTCGCGTGCGAGGTGAAGGCCGTGGAGGACGGTAAGAAGTACGACTTGATCGTAACTCCGTTGGATATCAATGCGCCGGGGATCGGCGTCTTCCGCATCGAAACCGACTGCGAGATTTCCAAACACCGGATCCAGCAGGCCTTCGCGGTGGTTCGCAAGCCGTCGCCAGTGGACGTGGCGACAAAGCCATGAATGCCGCCGGCCAACTGGCGGCGATCGCTATCATTTCCTTGGCCGCCGCCGCCGGCACATTTTGGATCAAAGGCCCGCCGGTGCGCACGTTTGTCTGCGATCCTGCGACCTTGAAACCTGACGAGGTGTGTCTCCAACAGATCCCAACCGACGCCAAAGTCCTGTGGGTGGATGCCCGTTTGAGAAAGGACTGGGAGAAAACGGGGCTTCCCGGTTCCGTGCTGTGGAATCTCGATCCTGCAGAAGACATGCAGGCCTTCGAGGCGAACATTGCCGTGCGGATCATGGAGACTCCCCGGGTGATCGTTTATTGCGGCGATGAAAACTGCGGACTCAGCCGCCAGATCGCGGAGAGGATCCGCAGGCTGCAACTTGGAGCTGAAGTCTCCGTGCTGCGCGGCGGATGGCGGGCACTGAGCGATGCGGGACGGATCAAGGATTCCAATCCAAAGTCCTGAGAGCGACCGCCTCAAGATAGGGCATGCCGGGATCGTCTTCAGCGTTCCACCGGAGCATCACCGTGCAAGCCTTGGCTTTGCCATAAGCGAGGCTGTAAGTGCCGTCTTCCAACATTTGGGCGATTTTCGATTGGCGTCCGACATAGGCGAGGGCGATTTCCTTGGCATCGATCTGCGGCAGCAATTTGAGCGTCAGCTTTTTTTCACGATTCGGCACCCGCTCGTCGTAACAAGTGGCCAGCGGCCAAACGATCACTTGGAAAAATCCCGCTTTGTCGGACGGCGATTTGGCATAGTTTGCCAGCCGCCCGCCGTAAGAATCGAGAAAGGGATCCGCCACGACTTTCGGCTCCGCCGAACCTCGGATCCTGACGAGAATCGTATGGGGGGTTATCCGGTTGTCGCCCGCCTCAAAATCCAAATCATAGTAATGGTCCACGATTAGTTCGACGGCATTGTTTTCCACCGTGCGGATCTGGAAGTTTTTCGCTTCCGGGAGCGGCCCGGCGAGGCAGGATTTCGCGAGTTCGGGCTCCGGCGTCCTAGTTTCCATCAAGGGCAGTCGCTCGGCCAAGGTCTTGGCGGCGAGAAATTTGTCCAACACTTCCTTGGCGACTTCGCCCGGCGTCTTCGGTTCCAGCCCGGCGGGGAGAGTGGGTGGCGGTTCGATGATTGACGATTGGTCCGGTCCGGCGACGGGTTGCGACGGGATCGATTGTTGGCTGGACGCTTCAGGAGTGGTGGGTGGTATGGGATCCTGAAGGATCGTCCGGGTGCCGGGACTTTTCACGGGAACTTTACCGGGGGCCGCCTTCGATTGGTTTTTGAGAAGGGTCGCAACGCCGAAACCGATGGCCACGGAAACCATCACGAACAACATCGGTATCAGAAAACGGATCAAACGATTTCGGTGGTGGCCGTACCGGGGCGGGGGCTGGACATCGTTGAATGCTTGGCTGCTGTAATTAGGCGCAGGCATTTGCTTGGCGAAACCATCCCCGTGACTGGAACGACTCGGCAATTGACGAGGTTCCGGCCGGAGCACTGCGGGAGAGGCTTGGAAAACCGGAGCAGCGGTTGGCACTTCGGCTGCGGGATCGTTTGCCGGTAAAGGCGCCTGAATCATCGTTTGGCAGGTCGGGCAAGGGCCGATCACGCCGGCAAGATTACCCGGAACCGTCAGCTTGCTACCGCAAACCAGACACGAAAAGGTGATGGGTTCTTTTGCCATTCGGACGAATGGCGGAACCTACGGAAATCACGCGAACTCGTCAATCATTCAGAAAACTTAACAATCTATCCGAAATCCTCCGGATCAAACCGCGTGTCGCAGCAATGCAATGACAACGCCTTGAATGATGAGTTCTTGGGCTGGAATGAGATCCGGGTAATCCGCGTTCTCCGCCCGCAGGAATGGTCGTCCCTTGGCCACTAGATAGCGCTTCAACGTCGTTTCGCCATCGATCAGGGCGGCCACGATGTCGCCTTTCCGGGGTTCGCGGAATTCGAGGATCACGGTGTCGCCACTGCAAATGTGGGCATCGATCATCGAATCGCCACGGACCTTGAGGGCGAAGGTCCGGGCGTGGCGCGGGATTCCCAAGGCCGTGATGTCGATGGAAATGCAACCTTGGCGCTCCGGTTCGACATCCTGCGCCATGCCGGCGGCGATATTTCCAAAGATCGGGATGTCCAGGATTTCACCGCGGTCGAGTTCGTCCGGAAAAATGACGGCTCGTGCCTTTCCTGGCAACCGTTGGATGACCCCCTTGCGCTCGAGCGCGCGCAAGTGACTCATGGCAGCGGTCTGGCTGGCGAATCCGAAGAAATGCTGGATCTCACGGGTCGATGGCATGATGCCCGTCTGGCGCTGTGACATCCGCAGGTAATCCAGGATCTCTTGTTGGCGATGGGTAAGTTCAATGTGCATCATTTTATGAACAGTGTTCCTTAGAACAAACCGGAGGATGATCCACGGATCAAGCGAAATTTTCCGGTCCGGCAGATTCAGGGCCGGTGGAAGGGAATATCCGGCTGGCCTTTCCGGGGAGCCGGGTCTAGTGACTTCGCGTGCAAGGCCAGTCCGGTATCCTCAAAACTCCGAAGGGGGTTTTCGGTTGGCTGTGGGTGGTTTTTTTCCTGCAAGGGATGACACCGGGGTTCTGGATGCCGGCCTTGACGAATATTTTGAAGGCCCAAGGCTTGGGGGCGTGGGTTGCGCTGGTGTTCGTGGTGCCGCCGCTCTGCGCACTGGTTTCGCCCTTGGTCGGCGGTGCCCTAGCCGACCAGCGGATCGCGGCGGACCGGCTACTTGTCTGGACCTCATTCCTCGGTTCCGGCGCTCTTCTCGCGGCCTTCGCCTCCCTCCATGCCGGTTGGAATCCCTGGTGGTTCGTCGCGCTGCTTGGCGCATATTCGCTTTTTTCAAGCCCTTCCTGGGGGCTTCTATCGACAATCGCTCTCACCCACCTGTCTCATGGCGAACGCATGTTCCCGTTGGTGCGCCTGGGAGCCACGCTTGGCTGGATGGCGGCCGGGCTGGCGACCAGCTACGTGCTTCACGCCGACACCAGTCCGATCGCAGGTTATGCCTCGGCCGCCACGCGGTTGTTAGCGGGAGCGTTCGCTTTCCTGTTGCCCCGCACGCCGCCGTTGGGCAGGGGAAACTCGTGGCAAAGCCGGCTGGGTCTGGACGCTTTCAGGTTGATGAAACAACGCGACCATTGCGTGTTCTTCGTGGTCACGGCCCTGTTTTCGATTCCCCTCTCCGCCTTCTACATGTATGCGCCGGAGTTGCTCAAGGCCTTGGGCGACAAGCATTCCACGGCGACGATGACCCTTGCCCAACTGACGGAAATCGCCGCGATGCTGCTCGTGGGTTCGGTGATGATGCGGTTCCGGGTGAAACTCGTGCTGCTGTGGGCGCTCGGTCTATCAGTCGTGCGCTTCGGCATGAGTGCCTACGCCGGAGCCAGCGGATTGATCGGCTGGCACATCGGCGGCATCGTGCTGCATGGCATGTGTTACACCTTTTATTTCATCACGGCCCAGGTGTTCCTCGACCGCCGCGTGGACCCGGGCCTCCGCGGACAAGCGCAGGGTTTGCTGACTTTGGTTTCAGGCGGCCTCGGACCGCTGGCCGGAGCGTTGGTTTGCGGGTGGCTGAGAAATCATTGCGTCACGGCGGATGGCCGGGGCTGGCTGGAGTTCTGGGCGATCCTCGCAGGAATGATCGCGGTGTGTTTCGTGATCTTCGCGCTGTGCTACCAGGGCCTCGGCAAGCGGCCGGCGAAGACCTAACGGGAGTTCGGGTGGATTTCGTGCTTCCTTCGGTGGGTTGGAAAACTCCAGAGTCGCTGCCGATGCGTCGCACGGGAATCGTCCACACTCGTTTTCAATCGCTGGAGATCTGGAAATCGGACCTGGCGACCGAGTTCCGGGTGGCCGGGGCGCTCCATGCGTCATTCCACAAGAAGCGGTTTCTAACCGGGCTGGCGTGGGATCTGATCGCGGCGGCGGCGTTGCTCCACAAGGACGGTCCGCCGCGCTCGATCCTGATGCTCGGCCTCGCGGGTGGCACGGCGTTCCGGGTGCTGCGGCATCTGTTACCGGACTGCCGGCTTACCGCCATCGACATCGATCCGGAAATCGTCGGTCTCGCCCGCGAACACATGGAGCTGGATGCGCTCGACATCGAGATCCACACGACGGATGCCTATCCGTGGTTGGCGCGGAACCGGCGGACCTTCGACGTGGTTTTCGACGACATCTATCTGGCCGGCAAGACCGACGTGTTCCGCCCGCAGGCATGGAATCCAGAGTTGCTGGAACATCTGCGGCGTGCGGTGGCTCCGGGCGGATTGCTCGCGGTGAACCTAGTGACCGGTGCGGGACACCGGACGATGCAGTCGCTGACGCGGAAAATCTTGTGCGGGGCCTTTCCCAAGGTGCGCAGTCTAACGACGGCGGAGGGGATGAACGAGGTCCTAGTCGCGGGCGAGTCGGTGGCGACCCGGCGGCAGCTTGAGTCCCATGGCGAGGCGTTCCAAGACTGGCGGGACCGGATGTATTGGGATCGCGTGGCGGTGAAACGAATTTCCTGAAGCCATGCCCGACGTGATCCACGAGCTATACGAGAAGCAGGTCTATCCGCCGATGAGTCATCCTTTGTCCGACCCGGCGGTGTCCGCCGTGGCTGCTAGAATGAGCGGGCTCGAGGTGCCGCATCCACGGCGGGCGCGGATTTTGGAGATCGGCTGTTGCTCGGGGCACAACCTGCTGCCGCTGGCGCGACGGTGGCCGGAGAGCCGCTTCGTGGGGATCGATCTGGCGGAGCGTTCGATCGACGAGGCCCGCGAGCGGGCGGCGCTGGCAGGGATCAAGAATGTTGTTTTCGTCGCCGGCGACCTGAGGGATTTCGAGCCGGCTGAGGGACCGTTTGATTTCATCATCGCCCATGGATTTTTCTCGTGGGTGCCCGATGCAGTGAAAGCGGCGTTACTGGTGTTTTGCCACCGGCATCTGAGTCCGGCCGGCATCGCGACGATCAGCTTCAACCTTGAATGCGGTTGGAAACCGCGGCTGCCGGTGATCGCGAAAGTCCGCGCCATCCAACTGGCGAGGGGAGGGGATGAAGTCGAAGCGTTGGAAATTCTCATGTCGCTAACCGACCCCGGCGATCCCGAGGCGGCGATCATCGTTGACATGTTAGCCAAAGGACCAGCGATCCTGGCGTTCGATGACTTCGGGCCGGTCAACGACCCGTGGCCGCTGGACCGATT
>JANMJJ010000211.1:0-1562 GCA_031371325.1 Akkermansiaceae bacterium
AGGGGATTGGTGCCTTGCGATGTGGAGTTGATCAAATTACAGGTCGCCATCTGGAAGACGGCTCCCGTATCCGCCACCGGGCGGCTCTTGGTGAATGACTCGACGGTGGTCTTCGCACCGACGCTGAAGATGGCAAACGGGCGGGCATGCTCGTATTTGCTGACCTTGGTATCGTTCGACTCAAAGATACTCAGCGTATTGATAGGCGAGGCCCTCGGAGCTGGAAAGAGCGCGGGAAATGACCGCGGTTCCGGGAAGCGTGGCGAAATGCCTTCTTCCATGACGGCTTTCAACTTCGTCTCATCCGCATAGAAAAACTGGGTTTTCGCTGCTTCGGCACCGTTCAAGCGCACGGTGATGCCAAAAGTATTGTTAGCGTTATCCGGGATGAGAGGCCCATAACGGACTTGGATTTTGTCCGTTGGCAGCAGCACCACAACGGGGTTGTCCCATCGCGCTTTATGCTGGGTTGAGCGAAGTTGAGCATACGGGTCCGGGACCAGATAGTTGAGGTTGAAGCCCACACCGTCATTGGGGCCAGTGATCAGGCCGGGAATCGTTCTAGCAGCTCCCGTCAGATTGCTAGCCCAGTCGTCCATCTTGTTATTGTTTCCAGAGTTTAGGTCATCCTGAAACCTCAGGTCTTTGGGAAAGGGTGTGCCGAAAATTTTCGTTTCGCCCGGTTGCATCACCACCTCCGTCGCGCTACCAAGACTGGACGAGAGTGTCATGTTGAAGGTTTTATCCCTACCGCTGTCCCGCCAATACATTTTATTGAAAGCGACGAGTCCCGAGGTTGGAGTGGGCTGGTCGTTGATCAGGAATTGGAAGCCGATGGGAATTTTTGAAAACTCGACCTGGAGATTGGTGCAGCGGAGCGGCACGTTGTATGGATTGTGCAACGTGATGACCGGGAGATACATCAGGTGGAGCCAGTGTCTGTATGTGACACCATTCTGAGTGAAGTTGCATGGCCGCGTCACCAAACTGAATACCATCTCCACCCGCGCCACCGTGGGCATCAGCACGGGCTTTTTCACTTGGCTCATGTCCGGCTCGTAACGGGTCTTGTTCAATGTGGCATCGTTGATTCCCTTCAAATAGCTTGGCGGGGTGGTCACGACTGGCAGGGTCGCTTGGAGTCCGTCCTTGGGGTTGTCATTGGCGGTGGTGCGGCGATAGAGCCTGGCGTAATTCGCATAGAGTTCCCACTGGCTGTCTGATGTCGCGTTTTGAAACGGCATGGTTGTGTTGGAGTTAAGATACCGCCCCGAGTATCCGGCAGGCAGGGCCGTACCATACGCCCCATCGAACAACACACTCAGATCGGTCTTCAGGCCGCCGTTTGCCACATCCACCTGCAACGATGAGGAGTTGACGGTGAAGTCGTTGAAAAAGCCTTGAACGCTACTTTTCTTAGAAGCCTTGAGTTGCGCCTCATTGAGGGTGACGAGTTTGGGAAGGGAATCGCGCAAACTGGCAGCCGGCTCGTCGAGAAACTCCATGCCATCCACCTTGATAAAGCGATTGCGCGCCGGAGTGCCCGCTTGCGTGATCGAGTC
>JANMJJ010000008.1:0-27717 GCA_031371325.1 Akkermansiaceae bacterium
GAACTGCGGTCGCTCTACGAGCACCTTCAGGCGAGGATTCTGGAGATGATCGAGACGCTGGACGAGGTGCGGGCGAGCGCGGATTACGAGGTGTTCCGGGCGGCGGAGGAGGACGAGTCGGTGATCGGGCGGATCGTTTCCGCACAGCGGGAGGAGCTGGAGCTGGAGATCGGGGAATTGAAGGACGAGGCGGAGAGGATCGCTGACGAGGCGCGAGAGCTGGTGGGGGAGGTGCCGTTTTAGAGAAAGACCCGGAACGGAATACAGCGGGATCCCAAACAACAGACATTGCCGTGTAACTGTCATGGAAAGGACTCCTGGCGTGATCGCAAACGCCTTGCCGGATTGGATGATTGCGGAACGTTCGGCCAGAACCCTGCCGTGTTAATCTGGCGGTGGGTAGTCGATTCCTTCCCTGGAAAATGATTCCCACAGAAGCTCCATGGCTTCGATCCGCTCACCGGATGACAACGATAGGGTCAGACGATACGGTCAGTCCCGGTAATCGATCCCGAGAACAGATTTTGAACATTGATTCGAGGTGGCTGGCGGCATGATCGCTCAAAGACAGCTCCTCACACGGCCAACACAGGGATGTGATATTCCGCCGCAATCCGGTCGCGCGTGGCAAAGGTGAGGGACTCCTCCATGCATTGGGCGATCAAAGCGCGATCAAACGGATCACCATGAAGCGGTGGCAGCGAGATGGCGGCGAGGGCATGGGCGTTCGTGAAGGGGAGTTCGTCGATCCCGTCCTCCGCCATTCTTTGCGGGAAGTCGGACGGGAGTAGGAGCTTTCCCTTTGAAACCTTCAGTCCCAGTTCCCAGGTGGAGACGGCGCTGAGAAAAACAGTGTTTCTCGGGTTGCGGATCGCCTCTCTCGCCTCGGGACGAAGTTTCTCCGGGTCGTCCATCCACCAAAGGGCCGTGTGGGAATCGAGAAGGATTCTCACGGCCTGCCTTTGACGGGTTCGGGTTCGAGCATCCCCCCGGTCATCGCGGCGATGAGTTCGTCGTCTGTTTCCCAGCAGTCCGTGGATTCCTGGATATTTCCGCGGAAAAAGCCGCCTTTCCGGGGTTGTCGCTCGATGACGTAAGGAACCAGCCTGGCCATTGGCTTGCCGGCCTTGGCGATAATGATTTCCTCGCCCGAGGCCGCCATTTCGACGAGGCGTGACAGGTGGGTTTTTGCTTCCTGGATGTTGTGCATGGGTCCAACTTGGTCTGGTCTGGTCTGGTTGGCAAGCCTGCAATTAATAGCGCTTCCAATAAACCAGCTTCGATGTAGTCGGCCCCCAACCGGTTCAGCTCCCTGGCGAGCGCGGCCAGATCCTTCTGCCGTGGCGCACGCGATGTTAATCCTTCTTCGGTCGTATCGAATTCCTCATCCATTTGTCTGCCTCCTCGTGGGAATGAAACCGAAAGACCCCTCTGGGTGTGAGGCGGTGCCCGCTTTCCTTGAATTGCTCATTGATGAATTCCTGAAGGCCATCGGCTGTCGCGAGCGGGTTGATCGGATGCCTGCGGCGACCGACGGTTTTGCCGACGGGATCGTCGATATTGATGACGTTGACCTGTTTCATTGAAACCAGATTAGCTCAGGCTGCGTGAATAGGAAGCGTTGAAAAACAGTGACTCTTCAGCCTCAAGAGGAGATTTGAGATTTTCCGGCGTGCAATTTGCAAATCACGAAAAAAGCCGCCGGGAGCTTCCCTGCGGCTTTTTAAGAAACTAGCAGCTCAGAGTTTGCCCAAGACCGCCTTGATCGCGGCGAAGTCGGGCATGTCGCTGGGGACATCGAGAACCTCGGCGTATTGCACCACGCCCGCCTTATCGATCACGAAGGCCGAGCGTTTCGACACGCCGCCCATGATCAGATTCTTCGTCGGCAGGAATTGCTCGTAAGCCACGCCGTAAGCCTCGGTCACCGCGTGCTCGTAGTCGCTGAGCAGGGTGATCGTGATGCCTTCCTTTTGCGCCCACGCTTCCTGCGCGAACGGATTGTCGCCGGAAATGCCGAGCACCTTCGCGTCGAGCGAATCGTATTCGGAGATTCCGTTGGAAATGCTGCACAGCTCGGTCGTGCAGCCGCCGGTGAAGGCCATCGGCACGAACAGCAGGACGATGTTGGATTTTCCGATGAGATCGCCAAGTTTGACCAGCTCGGGGCCGTTGGCGGTTTGGGTGACGAGGGTGAATTGCGGGGCTTGGTCGCCGACTTTGATGGACATGGTGGTTTGGGAGTTGTTTGAAGTGAGGCAGCACCCTAGAACGCCGCTCACGGTTATGTCATACCAATTCTCACAATTTGGCCAGCACCTCGGCAGCGGCAGCGGCATCGGCGAACTCATGGACGACCTCGGCCACGCCCTCGCCAGCGGCGGACCGGATTTAAAAATGCTCGGCGGCGGCCAACCGGCCCGCATCCCCGAGATGAACGCCGTGTGGCGGCGGCGGCTCGAAGAACTGATGGAGGAAATGGGCGGACTCGAACGCGCCCTAACCACCTACGACCCGCCCGGCGGTAACCCCCATTTCCTCGAAGCCATCGCCACACTTTTCCGCGAGACCTTCGGTTGGGATCTCGGCCCGCAAAACGTCGGCATCACCAGCGGAGGCCAGACCGCCTTCTATTTCCTCTTCAACCTCCTCGCCGGAGCGATGCCCGACGGCAGCCGCCGCAAGATCCTGCTGCCGCTCGTCCCGGAATACATCGGCTACGCCAACCAGGGCGTCAGCGGCGATCTCTTCCGCGCCGTCCCCCCGCTCATCGAAAAAACCGGCCCGCACGAATTCAAATACCGCGTCGATTTCGACAACCTCGTGGTCACCCCGGACATCGCCGCGATCTGCGCCTCGCGCCCGACCAATCCCACGGGCAACGTCCTAACCGACGAGGAAATCGCCCGCCTCTCCGCCATCGCGAAACAGCACAACATCCCGCTGATCATCGACAACGCCTACGGTGCGCCCTTCCCCGGCATCATCTTCGCCGATGCCACGCCGTTCTGGGAGAATCACGTCATTCTTACATTGAGCCTGTCGAAACTCGGCCTGCCCGGAACGCGCACCGGCATCGTCATCGGCCCGCCGGAAATCATCCGTGCGCTCGGCTCGATGAGCGCCATCGCCGGACTGTCGAATCCTAACATCGGCCAGCAGATCACCCTGCCGCTGATCAAATCTGGCGAAATCCTCCGCCTCAGCCGCGAGCTGGTGCGGCCGTTCTATCAGGAAAAATGCGCACTCGCCCGCCAGGCTGCGGAGGAAGCGTTCGGCGACGACATCGAGTGGTTCATGCACCGCAGCGAGGGCGCGTTGTTCCTCTGGTTCTGGTTTCCCGGCCTGCCGATCACTTCCCAGAAACTCTACGAACGTCTAAAAAAACGCGAGGTCCTCGTCATCCCCGGCCACCACTTTTTCTTCGGCCACGACGACCCTAACTGGTCTCACCGCCACGAATGCATCCGCGTTTCCTATGCCATGGATGAAGCCGTGGTTAGGGATGGGCTGCGGATCATCGCGGAGGAAGTAAGGAGAATGGACGCCCCCGTCGATTCAAAATGATGGGACGAGGGCGTCCCATTCTCCTCAATGCGCCGCCAGCCAGTTTGCCCCGGTGCCGTGCTCGACCTCGATCGGCACGCCGTGCGGCAGGGGCAGCGCGGTCTTCATCGCAGCGAGGATTTTCGGGACCAGTTCCCCTTGCTCATCAAGCGCGAGGTCGAAGACGAGTTCGTCATGCACTTGCAGCAGCATCTTCGTTTGGTATGGCTTCTCCCGTAGCAAGGAATCGACGCGGATCATCGCGAGCTTGATCATGTCGGCGGCGGTGCCTTGGATCGGGGTGTTGATGGCGGCGCGTTCGGCGTTGCCGCGGAGGTTCTGGTTGCCGGATTTGAGATCGGGGAAATACCGGCGGCGGCCGCTGATGGTTTCGACATAACCGGACTCGCGGGCTTCGTTGACGGTGCGGTCCATGAACTCGCGGATGGCGGGATATTCGCGGAAATAGGCGTCGATGATGCTAGCCGCTTCGGTGCGCGGGATGGCGAGGCGCTGGCTGAGGCCGAAGGCGGAGATGCCGTAGATGATGCCGAAGTTCACCATCTTGGCGGTGCGCCGCATGTCGGAAGTGACGTTTTCCGGCTCGACGACGAACACCTTGGCGGCGGTGATGGTGTGGATGTCCACGCCGTTTTGAAACGCCTCGATCATGGTGGCATCCTGCGAGAGCGCCGCCATCACGCGGAGTTCGATTTGCGAGTAGTCGCACGAGAGGAGTTGATAGTTGATGGTTGATGGTTGATGGGAAGAACGCGGGACGAAG
Source organism: Akkermansiaceae bacterium (assembly GCA_031371325.1). Classification (GTDB taxonomy): domain Bacteria; phylum Verrucomicrobiota; class Verrucomicrobiia; order Verrucomicrobiales; family Akkermansiaceae; genus Luteolibacter. The sequence continues at coordinate 4,331 of JANMJJ010000008.1, forward strand.
GCTTTGCGAATCTTGCGCCCGGCCTCTGATCTAACCGGGATATTCTGGAGATTGGGGTCCGACGAAGCGAGCCGGCCGGTGGCGGCGACGAGCTGATGGAAATGGGTGTGGATGCGCCCGGTCTCCGCGACGATGTGGGTGGGCAGCGAGTCGAGATAGGTGGATTTGAGCTTGGTGGCTTCCCGCCAAGCGAGGATGTCGGTGATGATCGGGTGCTTGCCTTCGAGGGTGGCGAGGGTTTGCTCGTCGGTCTTGTATTGGCCGGTTTTGGTTTTCTTGGCCTTGTCGGCGAGACCTAACTGGTCGAAGAGAATCTCCCCGAGCTGCTTGGGCGAGGCGATGTTGAACGAGCGGTCGGCGTGCTGATGGATGGATTTCGCGAGTTCCTCGATCTGGATTTGCAGCTCGTCGCCGATGACGGTTAGCGCGGCGGGATCGATGGCGATACCCTCCATTTCCATGGCCACGAGCACTGGCAGAAGCGGGCCTTCGATCTCGTGGAGGATCAGTTCCTGGCCGGATTGCTTGAGCAGCGGGCGGATCTTCCGGGCGAGTTGGAAGGTGACGTCGGCATCCTCGGCGGCGTATTCCGCGAGGACGGTTAGCGGGATGGCGGTGATGTCGAGATCCTTGGAGGCCTTGGTTTTCTCGGCGTGGGCGAAGAGGTCGAGGGACGCTGCCTCGGGTTTGGCGGCGGGTTGGGAAATCTCCGCGAGTTTGACCGGAGTGTAGCCCAGCAGGATTTCGGAAAGATAATCCATCGAGTGGCGGCGCTCGGGCGCGACCAGGGTGTCGGCTAACAGGGTATCGAAGAACGGCCCGGCGACCTCGATGCCGTGGTGGAGCAGGATGGAGAGATCGAACTTGAGGTTGTGGCCGATTTTTTCTGCGGGGGAGGCGAGGGCGGATTTCAAATCTGAAATTTGAGATTTCAAATCGGTGACTGGAAGATACCAGCCTTCATGCGCTTTCCAGGAAAACGCGACGCCTAGCAGCTTGGAGGTAAAGCGGTCGAGGCCGGTGGTTTCGATGTCGAAGCAGAAGGATTGCTGATGGGAGAGTTCGGCGAAGAGTTGGGCTTGAAGCTCGGGAGTGTCGGCGAGGTGATAGGTGTGCTCGACCTCGCGGATGGTTTTGAAGGTTTCGAAGATCGTGGGTGCGGAGATTTCATCCGAGGGCTGGCGGTTGGAAACCGCCGCCACGTCCGGGAAAAGGCGCTTGGTGAGGGTTCGGAATTCGAACTCGTTGAAGAGGGTTTTCAGGGCCTCGTCGTCGCGCTGGGAGAGGACCAGATCGTCCCAGGTGACATCGACCGGCACGTCGAGAATGATCGTCGCGAGTTCCTTGGAGAGCAGCGCCTGGTCGGCATAGGTCTCGACGTTTTCCTTCTGCTTGCCTTTGAGTTTGGCGGCATTGGCGATGAGTCCCTCGATCGAGCCGAACTCGGCGATGAGTTTTTTCGCCGTTTTCTCGCCGATGCCGGGGATGCCGGGAATGTTGTCGGCGGCGTCGCCCCACAGGCCGAGGATGTCGATGACTTGCTGCGGGCGCTCGATCTCCCAGTTTTTGAGCATCGTGGGGAGGTCGATGATTTCATGGTCGGAGCCTTTGCGGCCGGGCTTCCACATGCAGGTGGATTCCGAAATGAGCTGCGCGAAATCCTTGTCCGGCGTGACCATGAACGACTCGAAACCCTCCGGCTCCGCGCGTTTCACCAGCGTGCCGATGATGTCGTCCGCCTCGAAGCCATTGAGCTCTAACACCGGGATATGGAACGCGCGGCACAGCGCTTTCACATGCGGAATGGCGGCGGCCAGTTCCTCCGGCATTTCGTCGCGCTGGGCCTTGTAGGCGGGAAACAAGATATGCCGCGGGGTGGGCGCGGAGGTGTCGAAGGCGACGCCGATATGGCTGGGGTTTTCCTTTTCCAGGATGAACAGCAATGTGTTGATGAAGCCGTAGAGCGCGGAAGTGTTGACCCCCTTCGAGTTGCGGATCGGAGCTTGGATGAACGCGAAATGGGCCCGATAGATCAGGGCCATGCCGTCGAGCAGGAAAAGGCGGTGCATGGCCGGAGCTTGGGCGAGCTTGCCCGGCGAGTCCAGAAGAGTGAATCACCAACGGGCGATGCTCATGCTGGCCGATTCAAGATCACGTTCGTCGGCTTGATGTCGAGCATCAGGGAAATGTGCATGGCGGTGAGCTCGCCCATCGACTGGCAGTCGCCGAAACCGCTGGTGCCGTGCATCCGGTCGAGCTCGCGGGCTAGGGTGACGACGTGCTCGCGCGGGGCGATGTCCTCGCGCCCCATCACGCCGAGCAGCGCGCGCAGGCGGCGGCTTTCCACCTTGGCGCGGCGGGCCATCTGCGCGTGTTCCTCCGCCACGTATTGGTCGATGCTTTTGCGGTTGAGCACCTCGAACGCGAGGCGAGTGACCTTGCGGTTTGAGTTAAAGCGGAATGCGAGGTAGATGTTGCCGTTTCCCTCGTACGATTGCTGGTCGAAGTCGATCGCCCGAACGCGGTATTGGATTTCCTCGAAGTCCGGCGTGATATCGACGACATAGTTCACGCTCCGCATGTCACCTAGCAGGCGGATGAAACTGCGCTCGGTGAATTTGGTGAACTCCTTGGCGATCCGCACTTTGTTAAGTCCGGGCTGGGGCAGGTAATCCCGCAGAAACACATCGCCGGGCACGCCCGCGATGTGCTCCTCGATGAGCGTGTTGCCGTTGACGAGGTAGTTGATCCGGTTGGGAGATAAGATGTGTTCTAGCTCGAGGCCATAGATGCGCGAGGCGTCCGCTTGTTTCACATAGAAGTAATCCGAATTGTCATTGAATAGATTGGTGACGCGGATGCGGAACGGTTTTGAATTTCCGAAATCCCCGAAGTCGATGCGATCGACTAGGAGATGTTCGTGCTGTTCTGCATCGCGGCCGAGTTTCAGCTCGCTGTAGATGCTGGTCAGCCGGGGCCGCAGTTCCGCGATCACCTCCGGTGGATACATCACGGTCAACCACAGCGTCTCGCGGCCATTCGGATCTTCATACGGAATCGCGCCGGTGAAACGGCAAAGCTCGTCATAGACCTTCGGGATGTCGCGCTGGCGGTCGAAGTGATAGAGATACTGCCGCAAGGATGGGGAAACCGGATACTTCGTCTTCTGCCGTGCGATCACGGGCGGAACCTACCGCACGGCCCGTGCCAATGCCAGCCCGGGGTTTCTCTTCCAGTGACAGCGCCAGCTTTGAAATACCGTCTTCCCATTTTTTTTAAAAGGAAGAGCCCCATTCAATCCCAGGCCGCGCTGGAATCGGAGGTGACCGCAAGGAGCGGCGATGCATGATCGCCGATGTCCATGAACAGCCAATGGCAAGAGGCGATTCGCATCTCATTGGCTTCTCATGGGCATCGGCGGACACGTTCCGCCACTCCGGGGAGACAGCTATCTCGCGATTGCCACCAGGATCGCCTTCTGCGCGTGGAGACGGTTTTCCGCCTGTTGGAAAATCGTGTGCGCGTGGAGTTCCAGCACTTCCGCGCTGATCTCCTTGCCGCGGTAGGCGGGCAGGCAGTGGAGGACGATGTGGCCCGGGGCCGCACTCGCTAGCAGATTGGCATTCACTTGGAAGCCGGCGAACTCCTTTTCCTTCTCCTGCTGGTCTTCCTGGCCCATGGACAGCCACACGTCGGTGTTGATGACGTGGGCTCCCTCCGCTGCGGCTTGGGGATCGGAGGTGATGGTGACGTTGGGCGCGCCGAGGGCTGTTAGAAATCCGTGGGACGGCTGGCAGGATGGGGGCGATGCCACCACCAGCGTGAAGCCGAGGCGTTTCGCGGCCCACATCCAGGAGCGCGTCATGTTGGAAAACCCGTCGCCGATGAAGGCGATCTTCTTGCCCTCCCAAGTGCCGAGCTTTTCCTGGATCGTCAACAGGTCTGCTAGGATCTGGCAGGGATGTTCGTCGTCGGTGAGCGCGTTGATCGTGGAAATCCCGGAAAACTCTGCGAAGTCCGCCACGTCCTGCTGGGCGAAGGTGCGGATGATCGCGCCGTGGACCATGCGGCCTAACACGCGCGCCGTGTCCTTGATCGGCTCGCCGCGGCCGAGCTGGATGTCGTTTCCGGAGAGGAACATCGGGAACCCGCCGAGCTCGCGGATGCCGACCTCGAAGGACACGCGCGTGCGGGTGGACGACTTGGTGAAAATGAGTGCCCAGGTTTGTCCGGCAAGCTGATTGCCGTCGCGGCCACGCTGCAATTTCAAATGCGCGGCGGTGTCGAGCAAGCCTTGGATTTCCTTGGCGCTGAGTTGTTCGATGGAGAGGAGATGTTTCATTCGCGTGTTAGAATTCGGCAAGGACGGAGTGGATGGTGACCAGCGCCTCATCCACCTCCGCGTCGGTGACGTTGAGCGGCGGCAGCAAGCGGAAGGTGTTAGGGCCGGCGGGCGGCACGATCAGGCCGCGCTCCATCAGCTTGGTCACCACGACGAGCGCCGGTGTTTTGCCTTCCGGAACGGGAATGAGCGCCGGGTCGAGGGCGATGCCAAGAAGCAAGCCTTGGCCGCGGACTTCGGTGACGACGGGAAGATTCCACGAGCGCACGGTTTCTCGGATGCGGACCTCTTGCAGGATCGCGTTCACGGCGAGTTCCTTCCCGCGGATTTCCTTCAACACGGCCAGCGAAGCCGCACACACGAGCGGATTTCCACCATAGGTCGAGCCGTGCGAACCCGGACCCATCAGGGATGACAACGGCGTGCCGTCGCCAGCCACCGCGCGGTCGTTGAGCCAGAACGCGCCGATCGGCACGCCGCCGCCCATGCCCTTGGCCCAGGAAATCCCGTCGGGCTGGATCTCCGGCGCGATCATGCGCCAAGACATCGCATCGCCGCAACGGCCGAAGCCTGCCTGGACCTCGTCGAAAAATAACAGCAGGTCGTGCTTCTTGCACAGCGCGGCCACCGCGCGGAGGAACTCCGGCGTCGCGACGTTCACTCCGCCCTCGCCCTGGATCGGCTCTAGCAGGATCGCTGCGGTCTCCGGGCGCACCGCGTTTTCAAGCGCGTCGATGTCGTTGAACGGAAGGTGGCGGAAGCCGGGCAGCAAGGGGTCGAAGCCCTCCTGAATCTTCGCCTGACCCGTCGCGGACATCGCGCCGAGCGTGCGACCGTGGAACGATTGCAAGAACGTGACCACCTCGTAGCGCTGCACGCCGTCGGGCTGCGGGCGTTTCAAGCCGAAGCGGCGTGCGGATTTGATCAAGCCGTCGTTGGCCTCGGCTCCGGAGTTGGAGAAGAAGATTTTTCCCGGCAGGCGCACGTGGTGCAGATTGATTTCCTCCGCGAGTTCCGCCTGGAGCGGGCTCTGATAGAGGTTGGAAACATGCATCAACTCGCCTGCCTGCTGGCGGATCGCCTCGACCAGTAGCGGATGGCAATGGCCCAGCGAACACACGGCGATGCCCATGCAGAAATCCAGATAGCTTTTCCCGGCGTCGTCCCACAACCGGCAGCCGGCACCTCGCACGGGGACCAGCGGAAACCGCCCGTAGGTGGGAAGAACGTGTTGCGCGTAGAGTTCGGGAGTGGTCATGGAGTCGCGGGGAAGGGCGGACCCTATCGCCGTTCCGCGAAATGGCAAAGCGGGAAATTTGCGGGACTCAGGGGGACGGGACACTCGTCGTTTCGCATGGACGCGACGTCCATGCCCGCCATTCTAACGCACGACGCGCGCCCCGCCGCCGCCGATTTGTTTTTCGACTTCCTTGCGGGTGGCCATCGAGGTGTCACCGGGGGTGGTGGAGGCCAGCGCACCGTGGGCTGCGCCGTATTCGACGGCTTTTTGGGCGTCGTTGAACTCGAGGAAACCGAACTGCAGGCCCGAGGCGAAGCTGTCACCGCCGCCGACGCGGTCGAGGATTTCGAGGCCGGGGTATTTGCGGCTTTCGTGGAATTTCCCGGCGTGCCAGAGGATCGCGGACCAGTCGTTGACGGTCGCCGAAATGACCCCGCGCAGGGTGGTGGCGGCGACCTTGAAGTTCGGGAAAGTCTTAACTGCGGTCTCGATCATCGTCTTGAAGGCATCCAGCTCGATGGCGGAAATGTTGTGGTCCACGCCCTCGACTTCGAAGCCGAGCGAGGCGGTGAAGTCCTCCTCGTTGCCAATCATGACATCGACGTATTTCGCGATTTCGCGGTTCACCTCCTGGGCTTTCGCGAGGCCGCCGATGGTTTTCCAGAGCGACGGGCGGTAGTTGAGATCGTAGGAAACGATGGTGCCGTATTTGTTGGCGGCCTTCACCGCTTCCACGGTTAGAGCGGCGGTGGATTCGGACAGCGCGGCGTAGATGCCACCGGTGTGGAACCAGCGCACGCCGAGTTTGCCGAAGATGTGGTCCCAATCGACATCGCCCGGCTTGAGCTGCGAGGCGGCGGTATTGCCGCGGTCGGGATTTCCCACCGCCCCGCGCACGCCGAAGCCGCGCTCGGTGAAATTGAGGCCATTTCTAACATTGCGGCCGATGCCGTCGTCCTCGCGCCATTGGATGAAATCCGTGGCGACGCCGCCCTGCATGATGAAATCCTCGATCAGGTGGCCGACCTCGTTATCGACGAAGGCGGTGACCACGGCGGTCTTGTAGCCGAAGCATTTGCGCAGGCCGCGCGAGGTGTTGTACTCGCCGCCGCCTTCCCAGGCGGTGAAGCTGCGGGCGGTGCGGATGCGGCCCTCTCCGGGATCGAGGCGGAGCATGACTTCGCCCATCGAGATTTGGTCGAAGGCGCATTCGGATTGCGGTTTGATGGTCAGGGGCACGGCAGGATGAATTGGTTGGTTTTTAGTGACTCGCGGGCTGAATTCAAAGGTCCAAGGCCCGGTGGTGTAAAGCGTTTGGATTCCGGGAAATGTCGGTGATTGTGCCGCCCGCGCAAAGAGCGTCTCGCTCCGGATCTTCCTCCGGGATGGCCGTGAGGCTGGTGCTCGCTTGCCAGGACTCCGCAGACCACTCATTCACGCCAATGCTTGTGAGCCGGGATCCCCAAGCCACCATTTCCCCAGGCCCCAACAACTTCCATCTTGACCTGTTCAAACGCTCACGCTTCAACTGTTCCCGTGAGCCTGCAACTCTTATCCAGCCGTCTCAAGCAAACCTTCGGCTATGACGAATTCCGCCCGCTCCAGCGGGAAATCATGGAGGCCTCGCTGGCTGGCCGCGACGCGCTTGCCATCCTGCCGACGGGCGCGGGGAAAAGCCTCTGCTACCAGCTTCCGGCCTTGCTCCGGGAGGGACTCACGGTCGTCGTCTCGCCGCTCATCGCCCTGATGAAGGACCAGGTGGACCAACTCGAAGCCAGCGGCGTGGCGGCCACATTCCTCAACTCGACTCTCGATGGAAATGAAGCCCGCCGCCGCATCGACGGGCTCAATGCCGGGGCCTACCAGCTTCTCTACGTCGCGCCCGAACGCTTGATGCTGCCGGATTTCCTGGCGCGCTTGGAGGGTTGGAAAATCGCCGCGCTGGCGGTGGACGAGGCGCACTGCATCAGCGAATGGGGTCACGATTTCCGCCCGGAATACCGCCGCATCAAGGAGGTGCGGCACTTGATCCCGGACATCCCGATCCTCGCTCTAACGGCCACGGCGACCGAGCGGGTGCGTGAGGACATCCTCAAACAACTCGAACTCCGCGAGCCCTCGGTCTTCCTCGCCAGCTTCAACCGCCCGAATTTGAAATACCAGGTCGTCGCCAAATCCGGCGCGGCGGCGCAGGTCTGCAATTTCGCCAACGCCCGCCCCGACGACTCCGGCATCGTCTATTGCCAGTCGCGCAAAAGCACCGAGGCCCTCGCCGCCACCCTGCGGACCAACGGCTTTTCCGCCGTCGCCTATCATGCCGGACTCGACGCCGCGGAGCGTGTTAGAAACCAGGACGCCTTCCTCCGCGACGAGGCGAAGATCGTCTGCGCCACCGTCGCCTTCGGCATGGGCATCAACAAACCCAACGTCCGCTACGTCATCCACGCCGACCTGCCGAAAAACATCGAGGGCTACTATCAGGAAACCGGCCGCGCCGGCCGCGACGGCCTGCCCGCCGATTGCCTGCTGCTGTTCTCCCGCGGCGACGTGATGAAGTACCTCAAGTTTCTCGAAGACATCCCCGATCAACAAGCTCGCGACGTTGCCCATCACCAGCTCGACCAAATGACGCATTTCGCCGAGAGCGACACCTGCCGCCGCGTTAGCCTGTTAGGTTATTTCGGCGAAACCTGGTCGCTCGAAAACTGCGGCGGCTGCGACCACTGCCTCCATCCCCGCGAGAAATGGGACGCCACCATCGATGTCCAGAAGCTCCTCAGTTGCGTCGTCCGCATCCGCCAGGCCGGGAATTTCAACGTCGGCCTGAACCACATTTCCGAAGTTCTAACCGGCGGCCAGTCCGAGAAGATCCTGCGCTGGAAACACGACGCTCTAACCACCCACGGCATCGGCAAGGACCAGTCGCGGCCGTATTGGGTGGACCTCGGTCGGCAGTTGCTGCGGCTCGGCCTGCTCGCCGCGAGTAAGGATCAATTTCCAACCGTCGCCATCAGCCAGCGCGGGATCGACACCCTGAAGAAGCGCGAGACCGTCATGCTCACCCGCGCGCTCGCCCTGCCGAAAACGAAGACCATCCGCACCGGCGACATCCCCTGCGACCCCGGCCTGTTCGAGCGCCTGCGGGTTCTCCGCAAGGAACTCGCCGACGCGAAAAACGTCCCGCCCTACGTGGTTTTCTCCGATGTCACGCTGCGCCATTTCAGCCGCGACTATCCGGGCAACGACACCGCGCTGCTGCGCGTCCCCGGCGTCGGCGAGAAAAAGTTAGAGGACTACGGCCAGGCCTTCCTCGCCGCGATCCGCGACTGGCTCGCGGAAAATCCCCGCCAAGAATTCACCCCGCTCGAAGCGGTTGCCGCTCCGCCACCCCGCGCCTCGACCGTCACCGGCGGCACCGCGGCCATCACGTTGGAGCTCTTCAAAACCGGCCAATCCGTCGCCGAAATCGCCAAGTCCCGCGACCTCGCCGAAACCACCGTCGAGAGCCACCTCGCCCAAGCCATCGAGAACGGCGCACATCTCGACCCGCGCGCGCTCTACACCGCCGAGGAAGGGCGGCTGATGCACGACGCGCTCGAGGGCTACGACGAACTCGCGTTGAAGCCGGTTTTCGAACAACTCGAAGGCCGCATCAGCTACGGCAAACTCAAGCTCTATCGGGCGCTAAATCCGCGGTTGGAGGATGCCAAATGAGGAGTGCGGACATTCCTGTCCGCATCGCCCCCCGGTGCGAACTTTCAAAGTCTTTGGACTTCCCCAATGATCGTTGCTCGTTACGCTCCCAGTCAGCTCATGGAACCCTACAAAGAGGCATCTTCGTCCAATCGACTCAGTCGCCTCTTGCGTCCATCGGACAGCCTGCTGCCGCGAGTACAACTCCGCCGCGACAAGCGGCGGTGTGAAATTCCAATACCTCTGCATCCCCGTCCATGCCCAGCACCGGAATGTTGAACCTCAAGGAGGCTATTCAGAGCTACGGCGTGCCCAGCAGTAGTTTTCTTGAGTTGGATGGGACGCCATCACCCGACTTGCTCGACTACCTTGATTTGCTCCACAGGGCTGGCGGCGGTCAGGCCGAATCGGATGGTCTGTTACCAGACGGCGTCGTGGAAAGCCAGGGACGGCCGCTTCTCTTCATCGTCAATGAAAGCCGGCTGGCCCAAACGCCTTCCGAGCAGCAGCATCAACTCGGCGACCTTCGGCGCAGGCTCGCTTGCCGCGGCGACCGCGCCTACCTGGCACGCATCCGCCCCGGTGAACTGGCGGTCGTGCCGGTGTCGTTGGATGAAAGAACGCCAAAATGGGAACTCTACACGCCCGGCACTCCCGAGGCACTCACCTTTTTCTCGCGCCTGGCTCATGGTCAGTATGGCGGGAAAGGCGAACCCAAAGAAGCGGATTACGTCTTCTCCGCCATGTTCAAGCTCGTGTGGAGCGTGGCGGACCGGCTCGCCGCCCTCAAACTCAAACGCACGGATGTGCTGTCACTCATGGGGCGTGCCTTGTTTTTCCGCTTTCTGAGCGACCGGAAGGTCGTCCGTGAGTCGGACCGCCAGAAAATCACTGGGAACGCGTCCAGCATCACAGAGTGTTTTGCCACTGCCGAGAACGCTGCCCACACTTGCGCTTGGCTCGATAAGACGTTCAACGGCGACCTGCTTCCGCTCACGGACGACGGCAGCACCAGCTTCTTCGAGGAAATCGGCCGACGCACTGGCGGACGTGTTTTCACTCACTTGACTGCCATCCTCAAAGGAGAAGAACCTTCGGGGGATTCCGGGTGGCAAACCCTACTGCGCTTTCGCCCAGAGGAACGGAATTGGGGGGCATACGATTTCGCGCACGTCCCGGTCGGGCTGCTGAGTCAGGTCTATGAGCGGTTCGCGTGGAAATGGGAGCACAAGACGGCCAAGGAAACGAGCGTTCACTACACGCCGCGTAACATCGCAGGCACGCTGGTGGACGAAGCCTTCGACAAACTGCCCAACGCAGATGAAGCCCGTGTCCTGGACCCTGCGTGCGGTGCATCCGTCTTTCTCGTTCTCGCCTTCAGGCGTCTCTATCAAGAGCGCTGGAAAGCGATGAAGCAGCGGCCGAATCGACGAGCTATTCGGAAAATTCTCGATACCCAGCTCACGGGATTCGACATCAGCGAATCCGCTATTCGCCTTGCGTCTCTCAGTCTTTATCTCACTGCGATAGAACTCGATCCTCGGCCCGTTCCATTGGAGGACCTTCGATTCAATCACCTCCGCGACAAGGTGCTCTTCAATTTCCGGCGCGATGGCATCGACCCGCAGGAAGGTGCGGTTGCTGGCAGCCTCGGTGAACATGTCGGCAACCGCTTCGATGGACAGTTCGACCTGATTCTCAGCAACCCGCCATGGACCAGCCTCAGCAAAAAGGAACGTTCATTGGCCGAGGAGTTTAATCAACTCAGCAAGGCCATTATTGAACGCCGCTCAAACAAAGAGACCGCCGCAGCCTATGAGAACCCGGATTCATGCCCGGATTTGCCTTTCGCATGGAAGGCCACGGAATGGTGCAAACCCAACGGACGAATCGCGATGGCGCTGCCCGCCCGGATACTGCTCAAACAGGAAGACATTCCGCGCCGTGCCCGGGAAGCGTTTCTGCGGTTGGTCGAAGTCACGGGAATCATCAACGGCACAAATCTACGCAAGACCAAGGTTTGGCCAGAAGTGGACCAGCCATTTCTGCTCTTGTTTGCGAGAAATCGAGAGCCCGACGATGAAGCTGGTCATTCGCTACGATTCATCACGCCTTATCCGGACGTGAATCTCAACGGCCACGGTGTCATGAGGATTGATGCGGGATCTGTTCAACCGGTCGAAGTTCGGGCAGGCGAGGAACAGCCGTGGCTTTGGAAAACGCTATCAATTGGAACTTCGCTCGATGTGGCTATAATCGGTCGAATCCGAGCATCAAGTGGGGTATCTCTAGAAGACTATTGGGTTAAGGATTTTGCGACGTGCCAAGGCTACAAACTGGCGGAAGGCCAAGAGCAAAACGACGCAGAAGCACTTCATGTTTTGCCTGACTTGCATTCGCCAAAGTCCGAAGCTCTGGCGAAACCGCTACCGCGTTTTCTGGTCGATACTACACGACTGAAGAAGTTCTCACGAGATACGCTACATCGGACACGTCTTCGTAAAAAAGGAGACCCGCTCCGAATCTACCGTGCACCACTTACGCTGGTCAGAGCCTCTCCACCTACCGACCGCAGCGAAGGGCGTTCCCTCTTCAGCCTGAAAGATGTCGCCTACAACGAAAGCTATTACGGCTATTCGGCTCCAGCGACTCCAGAAGGCGAACTGGCAGCGCGGTATCTTCATCTTTTCGTTCACTCTTCGCTTTGGCTCTACTACGCTCTACTAACCAGCGGCGAAATTGGTTTCGAGCGCCCCAAACTTCAAAAAGGCGATCTGGACCGATTCCCGATCATTCCTGTCGAGACATTGCCCGACGAAACGAAAACTCGGATTGGTAGTTTATCGGAAAAGCTTCTTAACGAAGACAGTGATGCCTTCGACGAGATAGATGCATTATTCGCCCAGCTTTACGGTTTGGACCGGCGCGACTTAGAGGTGATTGCGGACACCTTGGAAATTCGTGAGCCTAACGACGAACTGGGGAAACGCGCGAGCGTGCCTCCTACGCCCGACGAACGGAAAACATTCAAACTGCGTCTAGAATCCACCCTTCGTCCGTTTTTCAAAGTCACGGGCGATGAGGTGCAAGTCGAACTCTGGAAGCCAGACGCGGCTTTCCTGCGGGATTCTGCGCCCTTCGGCCTGCTGCTCATCTCGAAACGCGGCACGCGAATGGCCGCGCCAGACGGTTTGTTCCACGACGTTTTGCTCAAACTCGCCGAAGATACGGGCAGCACGCGCATCATCCAGCAAGTAGAAGGGGGGCTGCTCGTGGCGTTACTCAACCAGTATCGCTACTGGACACCAAGCCGGGCGCGATTGCTGGGTGCGGAACTCGTCCGCGAACATCTCACCGTTTTTGAGACCTGACGCATGAGCTTGGGAATATTCGAGGACAACAACGAGGATGTTCGACTGCCGCATCCACCATTGCCCTTGCAGGTTCATCTCGTCATCGAAGCCGCGATTTGCGCCGCTTGGGATCTGATGATCCGCCACGGACGGAAAGGCTTTGATTTACAGGCAGCCGATGAGGATACCGTGACGCTGGAACTCTACGAACGGCTTTACGACGAAGTCTTTAACAAAGGCATCGTGGACGGATTTGACCGCGAGATTTTCACTTCGATCCACCGTGAGCCGAAGGTGCGCAATTTCAACCGCCTCCACCCGGACAAGATGCCGGACCTGTTCGTGGATTTCGTTGATCGACCTGCCGGAGTGATGAACTCGCAACACGGCCTCTTCATCGAGTGCAAACCCGTGGACCGCGCTCACCCCGCAGGTTCGGCGTATTGTGACGAAGGTCTCATTCGGTTCGTGCGCGGCGACTATGCATGGACGATGCAGAGCGCGATGATGGTAGGTTATGCGAGGGCAGACTATTGCCTCGTCCCCAAGCTATCCGACGCATTGGCATCCAAACGCAAAGTTGCGATTGCGACTTCATTCGGCCTGGAGCTATGTGGACGAACGAAAGCGACGTTGGTTGCCGAGCAAGTCGCCATCTCCAAACACCAACGCACGTTCAATTATGTTGAGAATGGATCGCCAGCGGGAGTTATCACCATTCGGCACTTGTGGCTGAAGCGCAGTTAAACATTCACTCGGGAAAAAGCCGCCTACCTCAGGGCCACTTACGGCTCATTCGTCTTCCCTCCAAGCAAACGCCCGGCCCGGTAAAATCCGATGAGCGCGAGGGCCTGGATCAGGTGATACACATCGTTGTGATTGAAGTGCGCCGAGATTCCCAGGCGACTCTGCTGGACCCACCCGGCGATCGCGGAAAGTCCTACGGCGGCAAGCATCCAGCCGCTCCATTTCCGGCGGCAAAGCAAGGCCGCGACCGCCCACGCGATCATCACTAGGCCGTAGTCGAGCAGCGCGACGAGAAACTTCGGGTAAGCGCTGACCGCCACCACCGAGAGCGTGAACTTGGCGAAAACGATTCGGTTCCACCCACGCTGCCGCCCCGCTGGCACGATCTCGCGGATCAGGCTGAGACCCATGCAGAAACCGATGACGCACACGAGAATCAGCACGGATCGCCACCAAACCGCAGCCATCTCGGGAGCGAAATTCGGCGCGAAGCCGTGGTAGCTGCCACCGACAAAGGCCGAAAGCGACATGGCTAGCAAGGCGCGGATCCACCAGCGGGCAGTCAGGTTTTCCGGTGGAATCCGGCGATGCAACCGCCAGGCGAGGTAGCCGCCGAGAACGGCCAGCAGGTAATCGGTGACCAAGGTGGCCGGTTCGTGGATGATCATGTTTCGGCGAACAGGTTCCGGTGATGTCGCCACCACTCGCTTTGAAAGAGCTGGCCGGGATCGTGAATCTCCTTCAACCGGAGGAACTCGGCGAACTGCGGGTAGGCCCGCTCGATCTGGGCGCGGGTGGCCCAGCGGTGGTAGGTGAGGAAGAATGATCCGCCAAGAGCCAGCGCGGCATCAATCAAGCTGCGGAAGGCGGCGGCGGATCGGGCGATGCCGGCCTCGTTGTGCTCGGTGTGGAGATTGAAGATCACGCAGGCGAAATCGTCCCGCGCCCAGGCGAGGAAGCTTTCGGCATCGCGCCGGATCAGCCGGACGGTGCCGTAAATGACCGGCACGCCGCTTTCCCGCAAGAGTTCGGCGGCGGATTTCATGAACTCCACCAACCGCTCGGGCGGGATGTAAAGCTCGCCGATCACTTCGCTGGCGGGCACGTCCGCGCAGGAATCGCGGTCGAGATCGCTGTGGTAGTCGTCGATGTAAACGCTGAGCTGGTGGGTGTCCGACTCATAAATCCCGCCATGGGTGCCGAGGTAGAAGCGCGAGTAGGTCTCGAAGACTTTCGCCCGGTCATGGTGGGCGAGGTGGATCAACCGCCGCCATTCGGCTTGCCCCAGCCGTTCCGGGGTTTTCGCTTCGGGCGGGCGGCCAGCCACGGGCTGGTAGCAGGACAGAACGCCCCGATGGAGGAAATCCGGCGAGTTTTCATCGATGGAAAATTGGAAATCGCCAAAAGGGCAGCCTTCGGCGATCCGCCGGTCCAGCTCAGGGAGCAGGCGGTCCACGGTGGTGATTTCCACGAGCCGCCGGAGGTGTCGGAGAGGGCTGAGCCGCAGGCAAACGGAAGTGATGATGCCGAAACAGCCGTAGCCACCGATCGCCAGATGGAACATTTCGGCCTGCTCGCTGCGGCTACAGCGGAGGATGTCGCCGCGAGCATCGACTAGGGTGAACGCCTCGACGTCGTCGATGATCGGGCGCATTTGCAAGCCGCGGCCGTGGACGTTGGCGGCGAGCGAGCCGCCCAAAGTCAGATCATCCGCGCCGGTTTGCTTCTGGCGGATCGTCCACAGGGTTTCGGCTCCGGCCTGTTGGGAATGAAGGGTTTCCACGAGGGCGCGCCATTTCACGCCGGCTCCGAGTTCGATGACGCCGTGGGGATCGACCTCGCCGATGTGAACTAGCCGGGAGCAGTCGATCAGCACGGTTCCTTCTCCAAACTGTTGACCGCCCATCGCATGGCGAGCTCCGCAGATCGAGATGGCCCCGCCGGTTGCCGCCGTTTCGCGAACGAGCCGGGCCACCTCTGCGGTGGATTCCGGGCAGACGACTTCCGCGACCCGCGTCGGGTTCAGCTTCGAGTGGATGTCATTGCAGAGAATGCCTTCGGTCATCGGACGAGTGGGGAACAGCAACACAGGCATTCGCCCTGGGCGAGCGCGATGTGACCGAGTTCGCGGGGTGTGAGGATTTCGGCACGCAGCTCGCGGTCACCCGCGACGACCGTGCAGCGCAGGCCATTTTCCTCAAGCCATGCGGGCAAGGCATCCCGGGAAACACCCCACAGGAAGGGTTCCCGGCGGGCCTTGAGCCACCACCTGACGAGCGGGTTTTCGCCACGGAAGCAAATCGAGCCGTCGGTGGCCTGCTCCATGAAGGTGAAGATCACCTGCCCGGCGGGGCCGGCGAGAGCGGCGGAATTTTGCAGCATCGCCGCCACCCGGTCGGCGCTGAGATACATCGTGAGGCCTTCCGCGACGATGATGCTGGCGCGGGCGCGGGAAAATCCGGGACAAGCGTTCATCGCCGCAGCAAGCGACCCGGTGGCCAAATCCACCGGCTGGAAATGCAAGTTCGGAGCGGGATCGAGCGCGCACCGCTTCACTGCCTGCGTCGCCGGGTGATCGAGTTCCAGAAACCGGACTCGCGGAAACTCCGTGTGGAGCCGTGCCGCCAAGGTATCGAAGCCCGCACCCAGCACGACGACTTGCTCGACGCCGCCAGCCAATGCCTCGCGCACCTTGCGCTCGATCCAGCGCTTCCGCGCCAGGTAGTGCGCGACAACACCCGCCACCATCAGCCGTTCGACGCGGAAAAGCGCGCGGCGCGCCCAGCTATTTGTCAGGACGAAATCAAACCACGGGGACTGCCCGGTCCTTCCGAGGAGCCGCGCGAGCATTTCGGCTTCCTGCGGGGCGAGGAGCTGGCGCAGGTGTGGGTCCTTCGAGGCGAGCAGAACGCTCCTCGCCACGAGCAGGGAGGTATCGCTTGGGGAGTCGTTTCGCATGGTGAATTACCGGAGCCACGAACTGCATTCCCGCGCCTGCCGTCAATGGCGATCTCCCGAGCCTTGCATGGCAGAATGGACTCCCTAAGCTCGCCCACCAGTGCCCGCCGCAAATCTCAATCTCCAACGGAATCCATCATGGGTGCGCACCCTCGTGCGGGTGATCTTGATCTGTGTGGGTTGCATCGTCATTTTACTCCCCGCCTGGTTGCCCAACCGTCCAACCGCGCCGATCAAGAGCGGCACCGTCGAGCTGCTGCAAGCGTGCCTGCTCGCCGCTTCCGCCGCCGTGATGCTCGGCGCATCCCCCCACGCCGGACACAACCGACCGGTCTGCCTAGTGCTTGCCCTGCTCCTGATCGCGGCGTTCGTCGGGGAAATCGAGGACTTCATTTCCGGCTTCCTCCACCTAAAATTCCCGGAAGGTTGGGTGGTTGGATTAATCCTGTTAGCCGCGCTGGTCACCGTCATCCGCCACCGGCGCGTCGTGGTGCATTTCCTCTCTACCTTGGGCAATCACGCGGGCTCCGGACTGATCGGCTCGGCGTTGCTGATCCTCTATGTTTTCAACAAACTCTTCGGCAGCTCGAAGTTCTGGAAGGCCTCGCTCGGTGCCACCGCCTTCTCGCCCGAGATTCCCAAAATTTGCAGAAGCTACCTCGAACTGTTCGGCTGCTATCTCGTTTTCGTAGGCATCGTCGGACTCTCCATCACCTTGGCGCGACGTCGCGATCCATAAACCATGTTCCACATCGTCCTCATCGAACCCGAGATCCCGCACAACGCCGGGGCCGCTGGGCGGCTCGCGCTGGCGACCGGCTCGACGCTCCACCTCGTCGAGCCGCTCGGATTTTCCCTGGAGGACAAATACGTCCGCCGCACCGGCCTCGACTACTGGCAGGACGTGAAATTGCAGGTCTGGAAATCCTTCGACGAACTCCGCGCCACCGCCGGCGACAGCGCACGATTCTGGTATCTCAGCACCAAAGCCAGCTCCTCGCCGTGGCAGGCGAAATTCCAGCCCGGCGACTACCTCGTCTTCGGCCGCGAAACCAAAGGGCTGCCCGAAGACCTCGTCGCCGCCGCCGGCGACCACGCGCTGCGCATTCCCATGGTGCCCGGCAGCACCCGCAGTCTGAATTTGGCAACCGCCATCGCCATCGTCCTCTACGAAGCCGCGCGGCAGCAGGAGCCGGCGTGGTGATTCCAACTACCTTGCCCGCAGCGGCGAGGCGGTGCCGCCGGTCAGGCCTTGTCCTTGTCCTTGATGTCACGCAGCGCCTTTTTCACGGCGCGCTCGAAATCCTCGTCATGCGGGTTGCCGTTGAAAACGAGCTTGCCGGTCACATCGAACACACAGACGTGGGGAATGCCGCCGGTGCCACCCGGGGCCGAGCCGCCCGCCATCACCGGATATTCCACGCGGGCGGTCTTCAAGATCTTGAGGATGTCTTCCTTCGCGCTCTGTTGGCACTCCAGCCCGACGACCACCAACCCTCTTTTCTCACCGGACTTCGCCATCTTCGCCAGGTTTGGCAAACTCGCGAGGCATGGCCCGCAGTTCACGCCCCACTCTTCCACCACCACCACCTTGCCGACGAGGTCTTCGCTTTTGAAGGCAGCCCCGCTGACCAATTCACCCCATTTCACATCCGAAAGGGAAGCCACCGGCAACGTCGCCGCCGCCTCCTTCTTTTCCTTGGCAATGGCGACAACTGGCAAAAAGGCGATTCCGAGCAGGCAGGCGATGGTTTTCATGATGGATTGAGGTTGGTGATGCAATACCCGTAAGCCGCTACCGAACTTTCACCGGCGCGGCAAGACTGGATTCCGGGGGGCTGTGGCCTGCACGGAGCAAATCTCGCAGAGCGTCCAGGACTCCGGTTCACGGCGCATCGAAGGCCACGCGGAACCCGAGGTCAGGGCGGCGGAGGGCGCGGTCGGCGGTCCACTCGCGGGCGAGGGCGTTGCTGCCAGGTTTCAGATAGGAGCCGCCGATGATGACCCAGAGCTTTTCGCCGAGCGGGTTGGCGGGATTGGGCGCGGGTTTGGCGGTCCATTCGCAAACGGAGCCGGCCATGCCGATGAGGCCGGCGGGGGTGCGGTCGGTGGCTTGGGAGGTGACGGGGGCAAACGAGCCGGGCTGGAGGGCGGCGGGCACTTGTACGTCCACGCTGAGCGCGGCGAACCATTCTTCCTGGGTCGGCAGGCGGGCTTTTTTCCTCTCGGCGTAAGCGGTGGCGTCCCACCAATCGACGCCGACGACCGGGGAGTCGAGGGTGACGGGTTGGTTTTGCCAGGTGCCGTTGGCTTTGGCGGCGGCGAGGAGGGCGGGCCAATCGGTCGGTTCGTGGGAAACTTTGGCGGGCGGCTGGTTGGCGGAATCGTAGATGTGTTCGTTTTTGTCCTTGGTCAATACGCTCAGGGCGTCGAGAAAATCGGCGTATTGGCCGATGGTGATCTCGTGCGCGGAGATCCGGAAGGCGGGCAGGGTTTCATCAATCCCATCGGGCGTGGGATGCTTGCCGGCGGCGATGGTGACCGCCTCCGGCAAGGCGGCGCGGGGCGGCGCGGGTGGAACCGGCGGTCGCATTTTGACGGCGGCGATCATGATCCCTAGCAGTACGGCCCCGGTGGTGAGGGCGATGAGCGCGACCGGCTGCTTTTTCCCCCCACGGGAACCGTGTTTGGTGGGGGTGAGGATGGACAGCGGATCGGCGAGCTGGTGCTCGATCTGCATGCAAAAATCGCGGGTTTGGCCCCAGGTGATCGGGGCTTCGAGGCCCTCGCCGCGCATCCAGCCGAGCAAGGTCTGCATGCGGGTGGCTCCGGGTTGGCCGTCCGCGACGAGCGGGACGAGGATCTTGCCGAAATGCACGATGTCGCGCACGGATTGGTCCGGGGTGCGGGGGCCGGCGATGGCGAGATTTTTCAAGCGGATGACGCCGTGCTCGTTCAGATAGACGGCGTCGAGGTCCATCGGTGAGGTGGACTGGCCGAGAATTTCGTGTTGGAAATGGGCTTCGGCCACCCGCCGCAACAGATGGGCGAGGCGTCCGGGGGGAAAGGGTTCGCCCGCCCGTCGCCGCTCGGCGAGGGTGACCCCGGGGAGGAGTTCGTGGGCGTAAAAACAGAGCTCGGCCTCGGCCACGGCCTCATACACCGAGGCGATCAGCGGATGATCGACGGCGGCCTTGGCGCGGACATCCGCGAGGAAAGTTTCCCGCTTGGCCGCTTGGTCCGCCCGCAGTTCATCGACGAGGACGAGGCGTGCCACGGAGACCTGTTCCGCGAGCCAGGTCCTGGAAAGGGTGTTTTCAGCGAGCAGTTCCTTGAGTCGGTATTCACCTAACAGGCGGTCAGCGGGAGCGGAATTCATGAGGCTGGGAGAAATCACTTGGACGGCAGGGGCGGTAGCAACTGGAGGCTCGGATCGGAATCCTGGAATTCCGGAAGCAGTGTGCCGCCGGGATTTGCCGCCGGCTGCCGCTGGATTTTCGCCGCGAGGTCGCGTGGCCAAGCTTGGACGTCGAGGACCTCGCCCTTGTAAATCAGGGAAACGACTTGGCCGTAGTAAGTGCGTTCGCCGAACAGGTGCTCGGTTTGGGTGTCTTGGGCCGGAATCACATAAGTCATGCGCAGGCTTTCCTCTCCGCCAGCCCAATCGAAGGGCATCGAGACCCACTTTTCGGTGACCTTGGTTTCGTCGTCGCGTGCGACGATTTCCCCTTTGGAAATTCGGTTGAAAAAGCTCACCACCACCGCGAGTTCGGCGACGTCGATTTCCTCGCCAGGTGCCCGTTGCACGGGGATGGTCAGGATCACCTGCTGGCCGACGTCGTCGTTCGGGTTCTTGAAAATGCGGACCCGGCCGAGCGCCAGCTTGCCGAGCATGGCGTCGGGCCGCTCGAAGCCGTCGCGGAGTTTGTCGGCGGCGAGTTCATAGAGTGCCCCGGCTCCGGAGACTCCCATTTGGAAGACTTTTTCGTAATGGGCGGCGGCGGTGTCGAATACGCCCATCTGTTCGTGGACGAGGCCAAGTTCGTAATGCACGCTCGGGTCGTCCGGGGATTGGGAAAGCGCTTCCTGGAGTTTCACGATGGCGAGTCCCATGTCACCGGCGACGCGGGCTTGGCGGGCTTCCTTGACCATCCGCTCCGACTGCGGATCTTCCACCTTCGGAACGGCAACCGGCGTGGGTGCGGGCAGCGGCTGCGCAGCCACCGGCTGCGGCAGCGGTGGCCGGGAAACGACGGCCGCCGCCGCCTGGTCCGGCTCAGCCCCGGCGGCGGGAACCCGCACCACCACCAATTTCGTGACTTCCTGAGTCACCGTGCGCACCTCACGCGACTCGTCGAAGCGGGTGGCCAGCGCCATCCCCGCCACCAGCAACTGCGTGAATGCCATCAATCCCAAGGCCCAGCAGGAAAGGGTGAAAACGGGCAGTCGCGCCGCAGGCTTCTCGGAGATCATCGGCGGACGATGCTGTCTGGGTATCGCGTTGTCAATCCGGGGGCGGATTCGCCTCTTGTCTCCGTTTCCCCGGCGAGGCACGCTCCGGCCATGGAAAGTCACGAATGGTTTGAAAACACCGATGAAGGCAAGGTCTTCTATCGGGCGAATTATCTGGGCACGCGGTGGACGAACATGACCACCACCGAGAAGCGCAACCCGACGTGGACGGACCTCAAGCCTCCGTCGGAAGCGGTTTGGCGCGAGCTGCGCGACGTGGTCTGGAAAAAATACCAACGCAAGCGCTGCCCGTGGGAGCGCGTGGCCGATCTGGACAAATTGTTAGGCGACGAGCCGCTGCCCAAGCAGGGGTCTTAGGGCAGCGCTGGCCCGACGGTGATGCATTGCACGCCGGGCAGGCCGCTTTTCTCCGCCTCGTCGCGCATCGGGTTGCGGAGTCCGCGCTCATCAGCGGGACAAGGGGAGCCGGGATTTTTCCGCTGAATTTCTTGACAGGTGACGGAATAATCGGCTTCTTTCCGCCCCGCGCCTGTCGCAAGGCACCCGTAGCTCAATTGGATAGAGCGTCTGACTACGAATCAGAAGGTTAGGGGTTCGAGTCCCTTCGGGTGTACTTTCATTATCAAGGAGTTGCGGGCCTTAGAATGAAAGAATACCACGTTCTTGGTGAACGCGCCCAAAATCCCAGGATTAAGGTGGTTCCAGTTAGTGGCGGCTTCTGTTGACGGGCGCATGTTCCAAGCGATCGACCATTTCCTCGAAGCTAAAGCCGCAGCCGGGTATTCCGAGCCTTCATCAACTGGATTCATGCCAACGGACGAATCCTCCGAAATCATTCCAAGAAATTTCCCAAAGGTAATTCGAAGAAAACAAAGAAGATGAGCACAGCGTCCCGTTTCTACAACGTGAGATGCTCGAAACGGTCACGCGCCCCGAGTTGGCGTTTATTTACCATGTCGCCCTCCGCGACGGCGCGCATGCCCCCATGGACGACGTCATCATGGACGAGTTCCACTACGACTCCGACCACTCGTGCGGTGCCGCTTGGCAAACCTCCGACAAACTAAGCAAAATTTCCATGGAGCCAACGTTTCCCTTGATTGGCGAATCTGCATGGAATATATTTCCCCAATGATTACGACGGTCACAGGAAAAAATCAAATCACCATCCCGGCAGCGATCGCCAATCGCATCGGCCTCAAGAGCGGGTCCAGGATCGACTGGCAGCTATCTTCCAAGCCCGATGAAATCCGCTGCATTGTCCTGCCAGAGCCGTCCGTGATCGCCGCCAGCCTGCGCGGAGCCGGAAAGCGATTCCTCAAACCGGGACAAGACCCAAGCGCAGCCTTACTCGCCGAGCGAACTGCTGACGAATCCATCCGCTCCACCCACCTCAAATGACGCATTTACTCGATACCTCCGCCATTCTGGCCCATTACCTGGATGAACCCGGTGCGGACGATGTGGAAAGCTTGCTTGCCCAAGGGCCAACCATCGTGGCCCTAGCGGCTCCTTCCTGGGTCGAGCTCGACACAAGGCTCCGCGAGCTAGTGTCCGAGGTGGAAGTGCGGGAAAACGCCTTCCTGCAATACACCATCAGCCTCACCACCCTCCTGCCCGTGGACGCGGAATCCAGCCTTGCAGCAATCCGTTTACGAAATGCCGCACCAGGCCGTTTGCCCTTGGCCGATGCCCTCATCGCCGGAGTCGCCGACGCGGCGGGCCTCATCCTCGTGCATCGCGACCCACACTTCGAAACCATTCCCGGCATGAAAGTCCTCCGGCTCCCCAGCAAACACTGATTCCCATTTTCTCCCCTTCGATGTTCAATGTTCTTTGACCTCGTCCACTTCACCCAGAACCCCTGCGCCACACCGCCCGCGGCCTGCTCAAGGTCGTCTGCGGCACCGACACCCTCGGCGTCGGCTGTATCGTGTAGGATTTTCAAAAACACAGTGAAGTAAAATCCAACAACCTGAACCCACCCATGACCTCGATCCGCTCACGAATTCCCTTCCTCGCAGCACTCGCCCTTACCGCGACAGCGGCGCACGCCGGTGACACCACACCGCCCGCTTCACCCACGCCCGCGCCGCCCCCCGAGACGCTCACCGATGATTGGTTCGGTGCAGGCTCGACGTTGCGCGAGCACGGAGTGAATCTTACCGGCTCGCTGGCGCAATTTTACCAAGGACTTGCGGCCGGTGAGGGCGCAAACGATTGGGAGTATGGCGGGAAGGCCGATCTTTTTCTCCGGCTCGACGGCGGCAAATTGGGCTTGTGGCAAGGCTTCGGTGTCAGTGCGCACGGCGAGTTGAATTACGGCCACGCGCCCTCGTCAGCGGGTGGCTCCTTTGTGCCGAATAACATTGCACTCTTCTTCCCCGGCGCGAACGAGACGCTGGCGGACCTTTCGCTCTACGCCTCGCAGAAGTTAGGCGATTCGGTCACGGTCATGTTTGGGAAGATCAACACGGTCGATCTTTACGCCGCAGGACACGAGTTCAGCGGCGGGCGTGGTGTGGACACGTTCCAGCACGTCGAGTTCACCGGGCCGATCAGCGGGATCACGCCGCCGATG
>JANMJJ010000011.1:0-11771 GCA_031371325.1 Akkermansiaceae bacterium
ATCGCCGCCAAGCTCGCCGTCGGCTACACGCTCGACGAGCTGCCGAACGACATCACCCGCGTCACGCCCGCCTCGTTCGAGCCGACCATCGACTACGTGGTCACGAAAATCCCGCGCTTCACCTTTGAGAAATTTCCCACCGCGAATCCGGTTCTCACGACTTCCATGAAGTCCGTCGGCGAGGCGATGTCCATCGGCCGCACGTTCAAAGAGTCCATGCAGAAATGCCTGCGCTCGTTAGAGACTGGCCGCTGGGGTTTCGGCTTCGACAACAAGGACCCGCACTCGCCGACTCGCGACGAGATCGCCCGCAAGCTCCAGATCCCGAATGCCGAGCGCATTTTCTGGCTGCAAACCGCGTTTGTGAATGGCTGGACGTTAGATGAAATCCACGACGCCACCGCCATCGACCCATGGTTCCTCGGCCACCTCCAACAGATCGCTAACGAAGGCATGGAACTCGCGACCATGGACTTGAAGCGCGCGAAAAAAATGGGCTTTTCTGATCGCCAGATCGCCAAGGCCCGCGCCGCCGCACCGTCCATCCACGACGCTTCGATCCACGGCGAAAAGGACCAACCCGCCGGTGCCCCACCGCGCGCCGAACCGGAAGGTGCCGTCGTCGATGTCCCCACCGAAGATACCATCCGCGCCGAGCGCAAAGCCCGTGGCATCATCCCGACCTATCGCCTCGTCGATACCTGCGCCGCGGAATTCGAAGCCTACACGCCCTATTTCTACTCGACCTACGGCGACGAAAACGAAGCCCGCCAGTCGGACAAAAAGAAGATCATCATCCTCGGCGGCGGCCCTAACCGCATCGGCCAGGGCATCGAGTTCGACTATTGCTGCGTCCACGCCGCCTTCGCGCTCAAGGAACTCGGCTACGAGACCATCATGGTCAACTCGAACCCCGAGACCGTCTCCACCGACTACGACACGTCCGACAAACTCTTCTTCGAGCCACTCACGTTAGAGGACGTCCTCAACATCTGCGATCAGGAACAACCATACGGCGTCATCGTCCAGTTCGGCGGTCAAACCCCGCTCAACCTCGCCGCCGATCTCGAACGCCACGGCGTCCCGATCATCGGCACCTCGCCGAAATCCATCGAACAAGCGGAAGACCGCAAGTTCTTCTCCGCGCTGCTCGACAAGCTCAACCTCAAACAGGCCGAGGCAGGCACCGCCACCAACGAAGCGGAAGCCCTCGTCGTCGCCAACCGCATCGGCTATCCGGTCCTCGTCCGCCCCTCCTTCGTCCTCGGCGGCCGCGGCATGATGATCGTTTATTGCGATGGGGAACTCACCCGCTACATGCGCGAGGCCGTCATCGCCTCGCCCGAGCGCCCGGTCCTCGTGGACCGCTTCCTTGACAACGCCACCGAGGTCGATGTCGATTGCATCAGCGACGGCGAAACCTCGGTCGTCGGCGCGATCATGGAGCACATCGAGCAAGCCGGCATCCACTCCGGCGACTCCGCCTGCGTTATCCCCGCGTTTTCCCTATCGGAATCCATCAAGGCGGAAATCACCCGCGCCGCCATCGATCTCGCCCGCGAGCTCAAGGTCATCGGCCTGATGAACATCCAGTTCGCAGTGAAGGATGGGCAACTCTACGTCATCGAGGTCAACCCTCGCGCTTCCCGCACCGTGCCGTTTGTCAGCAAGGCCACCGGCGTTTCCCTCGCCAAGCTCGCCGCGAAAGTCATGGTCGGCGAGAAACTCAAGGATCTCGGCTACACCCAAACGATCATCCCGCCGCATTTCTCGGTGAAGGAAGCCGTCTTCCCGTGGAACCGCTTCCCCGGCATCGACATCGTGTTAGGCCCGGAAATGAAGTCCACCGGCGAGGTCATGGGCATCGACGCCGACTGGGGCATGGCCTACGCCAAATCCCAGATCAGCGCCTTCAACCCGCTGCCGACCGAAGGCAACGTCTTTCTCTCCGTCGCCGATCTCGACAAGGACCGCGCCGTCGCCGTCGCCCGCGACTTGGTGGAGTTGGGTTTCAAAATTTACAGCACCGGCGGCACCCACGCCCGCCTCGTCGCGGAAGGTATCCCGAGCAACCGCGTTTACAAAGTCGCCGAGCAAGCCCGCCCGAACATCGTGGACCGGATGAAAAACCAAGAAATCCATTTCATCATCAACACCCCGAGCACCCACGAAGCCCGCGCCGACGAGATCCTGATCCGCTCCACCGCCATCGCCCAAAAGATCTCCCACGCCACCAACCTATCCGCCGCAGAGGCCTCGGTGAAAGCGATGCGCTCGCTGAAGACCCGGGAGCTGACGGTGAAGAGCATCCAAGAGTATCATGCTTGAATTCACATCTTCTGCTTTTCTTCGAGTCCGTGGATTGAACGGCGGGGAGAAATCCAACCCGGGCACCCACTTCGTCGTCCGCCAGGTCTTCTTCAGCGGTGGCTCGAAGGACGAGTTTGCCAAATTGGAAAGTGTGCTCGACATATCTTGAGTGGGGCAATTTCCCGCCACCCTGCCTAGGGGGGGCAAGGTCTTGCATCGGAACGAATTGTGTTTAGGATCCGCCAAGAATGCGCATCAACCCATCGGCCCTTGCGATACTATCGGCTCTGGTTTGCACTGGCGCAGCCACGGCCCAGGAAACGCTGGCCGATCTCCTGGCCGATCCCGCCATCCAACTGTCGCGGCCGGCCGACCGCGCACAGGTGGTCGCGCGGATGGCGGGAATCGAGAACAACCGCCGCCAGAACGCCCGCGCCCGCGCCACGCTCCTCGGCCTGCCGCTGCGCACCGTCGCAGCGAACGGCCGCATTCAGGAAATCGCCGCTTTCGATGGCGACCGCCCGCGTTATTTCACGACCCACAACGTCAACGCCGCCATTTCCACCGGGGCCAATCTGCTGCAGACATCGCCGTATTCGCTCAATGGCGCGGGCGTCACCATCGGCCTGTGGGACGCCGGCTCCGCCCGCGCCAGCCATCAGGAATTCGGCGGCCGGGTGACCGTCATGGACGGTGCCGCAGCCGCCGATCACTCCACCCACGTCGGCGGCACCCTCATCGCGTCAGGCATCAACGCGGCGGCACGCGGCATGGCCGCCTCCGCCATCGTCAATTCCTACGATTGGAACAACGACGCCTCCGAGATGATCTCGCGGGGGGCCACCGTCGCCGGCGAAGCGGGAAAAATCTATCTCTCTAACCATAGCTACGGTTACATCAGCGGATGGAACTACGTGGGCGGCGGCGGCTCCCCCGCGCGCACTTGGGAATGGAATGGCAGCGACACCACCTCCAACTCCATCGAAAGCGACTTCGGACTTTATAACACCTATGCCCGTGACAGCGATTCGCTGTCGTTCAACGCGCCCTACTATCTGGTCTTCCGCAGTGCCGGCAACGATAACGCCGACAACCCATCCACCGGGGAAACCGTCTCGCTCTCACCCGGCGGCACCACGGTCGCCAGTTACAGTCCCTCGCTTCATCCCGCGGGCGACGGCACTTACCGCAACGGATTTGAGACTATTGGTTTCAATGCCGTGGCCAAGGACGTCATCACCATCGGCTCGGTGGCCGATGCGGTGACCGGCGGAGTCCGCGATCCCTCGCTAGCCGCTATCAGTTATTTTTCCTCCTGCGGGCCCACCGACGACGGCCGGATCAAACCCGACTTGGTCGCGAACGGCGAATTCCTCACCTCATCCCTCAGCAGCAGCGATTCCGCTTACGGCATCTACAGTGGAACCAGCATGGCCACTCCGAACTCGACGGGTTCAGCCGCGCTGCTGATCCAACAGTATGGCAGCTTGTTCCCCGGCCAAGCCATGCGCTCCAGCACGCTCAAGGGCTTGCTGATCCACACCGCCGACGATCGCGGAAATCCCGGACCGGACTACAAATACGGTTGGGGCTTGGTCAACGTGAAGGCCGCCGCCGACCTCGTCAGGGATCATTTTGATTTTCCGGCGAAACAACGGCTCACTGAAAACCAACTCACCACCGCCACGATCACGCGGACCCAATCGTTCGTGTGGGACGGCGTTTCCCCGGTGTGGGCCACGCTCTGCTGGACCGATCCGGCGGCCGTAGCACTCACCACCGCAGACATCCGCACCCCCCGCCTCATCAACAACCTCAACCTGAAAATCGTCGCCCCTAACGGCTCCGAGTTCTTGCCGTTCGTGATGCCCTTCGTCGGCACCTGGACCACGGCCTCCATGGACTCGCCCGCCACCACCGGCATCAACAACACCGACAATGTCGAGCAGGTCCGGATCGCCGCGCCGCCCGCCGCCGGCACCTATCAGGTCGTCGTCAGCTTTTCCGGCACGCTGACGAACGGCAGCCAGAACTACTCGCTGCTGATATCCGGCTCATCGGCGGACCCGCCGCCGCCGCCGCCCCTCGCGCTCACCTCCGTTTCGCCTAACAGCAGCCTGCCCGGCACGGTCACCATCGACCTCGCCGGCACCGGACTGCGGGCCGATACCGCCGTCAAGTTCGCCCGCTCGGGCCAAAGCGACATCATCGCCAGCGGCGGCCAATTGATCGGCGCGACACTCCGCTGCCAGGTCAACCTGACGGGAGCCGCCGCCGGCGCGTGGGACGTGGTCGCCATCAATCCCAATTTACAAACCTCCACCCTGACCGCCGCCTTCAGCGTCATCGGTGCGATCTGGAGCGAAAACTTCGACGGCAGCGTCGCCGGCTGGACCTCGCAAGCCACCATCGGCTCCTACAGTTGGTCGCTGGTGACGACCCAAAGCCAATCGCCGGGCACTTCGTATTTCGCGCCGGGACCATCCAGCAAAACCACCATCAGCCTCACCTCGCCCGTCATCCCGGTGCCAGCCGGAGCCACCAACCTGCAACTCAAATTCTGGCAGAATCGCAACCTGCAAACCAACAAGGATGCGGGAAAACTGGAGTTCTCCATCGACAGCGGCACGTGGTTCGACGTGGAAGCCAGTGGCTCCGGCACCGTCTTCGCCGCCAACGGCTACAATGCCCCGGTCAATTCGAACACCAACGAGTTCTCCGGCCAGCGCGCTTGGTCGGGCAACAGCAACGGCTGGGTGGAAACCCTCGTCAACCTCACCGATACCGCCAAATTCGCCGGGAAAAACCTGCGGATCCGTTGGCGAATCGCCACCAACAGCAGCACGTCCAGCAGCGGCTGGTATGTGGACAGCATGGCGCTGTTAGGAGGTGGCAACATCACCAACCTGGCCCCGGTCATCGCCACCGCCGCCACATCCTCCTCCACCGAAACCGTGACCGACCCGGACACCACCGTCCATCAGATCATCCGCGGCACCTCGACCAACTTGTCAGTAACGGCCACCGACGACAGCGGGGAAGCCGCCTTGGTTTACACGTGGTCGGTCACCAACGGCCCGGGCAATCCGGTCTTGTTTTCAGCGAACGCAAGCCATGCCGCGAAGAACACCACCGCCAGCTTCGCCGCCCCTGGCGACTATCAGATATCGGTGTCGGTCCTTGATGGCCAGGGTCTCGCGACGACCAGTTCGATGAACTTGCGCGTGGTGCAAACCGCTGCGGGTCTCATCGTTAGCCCGCCCGCGACCACCTTGTCGTTTGGCGCGACCCAAGCCTATGGCGCAACCCTGCTCGACCAGTTCAGCGTGGCCATGGCCAGCCAGCCACCGTCCTTCACTTGGTCCGCCAGCGGTGGCGGCACGATCAGCCCGGCCGGAGTCTTCACCGCCACCGCCGCCGGTGGCCCTTATGTGATCGGTGCCAGCAACGGCGGATTTGCCAACACCGCCAGCGTCACCGTGACTCCGGCCTTGGCAACCGTCACCTTGGGCAATTTGAATTTCACTTACGATGGCAACCCGAAGCCCGTCACCTACACCACCAATCCACCGAACTTGGCCGTGGCGGTCACTTACAATGGTTCCTCCGTCATCCCCATCAATGCGGCCAACTATGCGGTGGCAGCCACGATCACCAATCCCAACTATCAAGGCTCCACGTCCGGCACTTTGGTCATCGCGCCAGCCAATGGCTGGGTTTCGTGGCGCGACCAACATTTCACGGAAGCCGAGCAAACCGCGGGCCTGGCTGCTGAGACCGCCGACCCCGATTCCGACAACTGGCCCAACCTCGCCGAGTATGCCCTCGGCACCGATCCCCGCCAATTCACTCCGCCGCTCGTCGCCACCCACGATGCCAACGGCCTATCAGTCACCTTCACCCGCCCCGCCAACCTGCCGGACGTGAGCTACGCGGCGGAATCCACGGCCGACCTCGGCACCTGGACGCCCGTGCCGTTGGAAGTGCTGGTGCCCGGAGCCATCGAAACCATGCGTGCCCGCGATCCCCTCCTCACCGGAAATCCTCTGCTGCGTTTCCTGCGCTTGCACTTCGAGCGCCCGTAGCCACCCCGGCCAGCCTAGCTAAAGCCGGGCCGTGATTGAAGCCATGCTTCTGGACACGAACATACAACATCCCGCTGGTGACCCGGAAAACGAGGGGCATTTTTGTTCCTCACGTCGATAGGAGGAGAAAGAGACGGGCTTCGCGCACGTTTCTTTCTCTCCCATCGGCCTCGCGGACGAGGCGCCCACGCTCCTCATTGGAGCCGTGCGGCGGCGATTGCCATCAAGCTATCAGCTCATCGATCGCAGTCGCTTCCATGCCGTGAGCGGCCGCGACCGGCGGGCAGGTGAGCTTGCCGGCGATGACGTTGATCCCGCCTAACAATTCATTGCGCGCCCGGCAGGCTCCTTCGAGACCCTTGTCGGCGATGAGCATCGTCCACGGATGGGTGACGTTGTTCAGCGCCTGGGTCGCGGTGCGGGAATAGGCACCGGGCATGTTGGCGACGCAGTAGTGCAGCACGCCTTCCTCCACGAACGTGGGATGGTGGTGGGTGGTCGGGCGCGTGGTTTCGGCACAGCCGCCCTGATCGACGGCGATGTCCACGAACACGCTGCCATGAGGCATGAGCCGGAGCATTTCGCGGGTGATGAGCTTGGGAGCCTTGGCCCCTGGGACGAGCACCGCGACGTTGACCTGATCGACGCGCGGCAGCAGGTATGCGAGGTTCGCTTCGTTCGAGATAACGGTGTGGGAGCCCATGGTGATGTCGAGAAATCGCATGCGCTCGAAGTCCACTTCCAGGATTGTGACATCCGCGCCGATGCCGGTGGCGACGCGGGCGGCATTCACGCCGGCGGTGCCACCGCCGAGGACCACCACCCGGCCCGGCGCGACGCCCGGGACGCCGCCTAACAAAGACCCGCGGCCGCCGCAATGTTTGGCCAGATGATAGGAGCCGACGATCGCGGACATCCGCCCGGCGATTTCACTCATCGGCTCCAACAATGGAAGGTGGCGGTTCACCTCGATCGTCTCGTAGGCGATGGCGGTGCAGCCGGAGGCCATCAAGCTTTCCGTGAGCGACTTGTTAGCCGCGAGGTGGAGATAGGTGAAAAGCAGGTGCCGCGGCTCCAGCAGGGCGACCTCGGACGGCTGAGGCTCCTTCACCTTGATGATCAGCTCGGCACTGGCGAAGACGGCTTCCGGGCCGTCGAGAATTTCCGCGCCAGCGGCTAGGTATTGGGCATCCGGATAACTCGCGCCTTCACCCGCGCCGCGTTCGACGAGCACGCGGTGGCCGCGTTTCACCAATTCTGCCACGGAGCCTGGAACCATACTCACCCGATTTTCCTGCGCTTTGATTTCCTTCGGGATGCCGATGTCCATGTTGGGCGCATCCTAATGAGGGTTGCTGGAAATGGAATCCCAAAGATCGAGCCGTGATGCGCCCGCCGGAGAATGAAATGACCTTGGGCAGCGCGTTGACAGCCGGGGGGCGTCTGGATCATAAAAACCCATGGTTTTGTGTCGTGGTTTTCTTGCCCTCGGGGCGGCGCTTTTGTCGCTGGGCTGTGCGGACCTGCAAAGCGGCGGATACTGGCAGGCCGCAGTGCAGCACCAGACCAGACAGCTCGGATACCGCAACTGGATCGTCATCGCGGAGGCGTCGTTTCCGGCTCAAAACAGACCGGGAGTCCGCCAGGTGACCGCACCCGTGGACGTTCCAGAGGCGCTCGATTACGTCCTCAAAGCTCTCGAACAAACCGAAAACGTCAGGTCACAAGTGTACGTCACCCGCGAACTGCGGGCAGTCGAAAACGACTTCGCTCCGGGCATCGACGATCTTCGCAAACGCCTCCAAGGCGCTCTCCACGGCCACGAAACCACCGAACTCGACCAGCAGTCGCTGCTGACCCTGCTCGACGATGCCAACCGCAGCTTCGACGTGCTGGTCATCCGCACGACCAGCGCGCTACCCTACTCCTCCGTTTTTCTCGAACTCCAGCCGGGATACTGGGATGTCGATTCGGAAACCCGGCTGCGCGAACGGATCGAACGGGAACGCATGCAAAAGATCGTGCGGCCGTTCTAGGATCGTGCATTCTCTCCGCGTGAGCCGCAAAGACGAAGAACTCCGCCAAGAACGTGAAGCAGCCTGGGTCGGTGACGCCGTCCTCGCCCTGTTTGCCCGCCAATTTGTCCTCCGTGAGCGCAATGCCATGGACGGCGAATGGTTCACCCGCCTGACCTCCAACGATTTCCTCAGCGCCTTCGGCAACCCGACCCGGGTGGAGGCCTCGATCGGCAAACTCTATCTGGCAGGCGGTCTCGACGCCGCGTTCGCCTGGATGGATGCCGAACTCATCCCGCTGTTCCGCAAACAGATCGCCAGAAAAGGCTAGAACGTCTTGCCAATCGCCAACGAGGCACCGCGGCTGAGGTTTTCTTTTACCAACCCCCTCAAGCCGGCTTGTAAAGCTCCGCGAACACCATCGTGCCAGTGGCCGTGTGAAGGGTGCTGACCACGACCACGTCCGCCGTTAGACCGATCTTGGCCACCGCGTGGTTGACGACGATCATGGTGCCATCGGGCAAGTAACCGACGGCTTGATGGTCTTCTTTTCCGGTACGGACGAGCGCGATGCGGATTCTCTCACCCACGGCCACGGCGGGTTTCAACGCATCGTCGAGTTCGTGGATGTTGAGTACGTCCACCCCCTGGATCTTGGCGACTTTCGCGAGATTCTCATCGACGGTCATCAACCGTGCAGCGAGCAAGCGGGTGGCCTCGATGAGGCGGGTATGAAGAATTTCCGACTCGCCGTTGGTCGCGGTGTCATGGATGGAAATCTGGATGTCCGGTGCCTTTTGCATCTGCTCCAGACTGTCCAATCCCCGTTGGGCGCGGTGGCGATCCGCGTTGGAACCCGCATCCACCCGGGCCTGCAAATCATCGAGCACGAAGCGCGGGACGATCAAACGACCGTGAAGGAAGCCCGAGCGGAAAATCCCCAACACCCGTCCGTCCATCACCGCATCCGCATCCAATACCACCGGCTGGCCGCTCGAGGAATCCTGACGGAACCGCACGTATGGAATGATGAAGGCGAAATCATCGCGATTGCTGCGCAGTGCCAGCACCGCCCCGAGAAAGCCAAGACTCGCGAATAACGTGACATTGACCGTCAAGCGCAGCACGTCCAGCTCCACGCCCGAGGCTCCGCTGGCGCTCAGCAGCTTGTCACGGAACGCCAGTTCCAACAAACTTGAAATCTCCACCCGCGAGAGCAACCACGCGCAAAACAAACCGACGCCGAGCCCGAAGCTGGCGGTGGAGAATCCCCTCAAGGTGAAGCCCTTCATCAAGGACTCGATCCAGATGAAAAATGCCGCGACTCCGAGTCCGCCGAGCAGTCCAGTGCTGATCGAGATGTCGATCAGCCCCTTGGTACTCAGGGCGATCGCCACACCCGCAGTCTCACAGATCAACAGATAGGTTAGACGCGCGACATTGACGGACGGATGGGAAGCCATGGCAAATCTTGTGTCCCACCGTCCCTGACTTCTCCCAGTTCAGCAAGGCGAAAGCAGCGGGATTGCGTTCACTCCTGCTCGTCCGCCGTCGCCTTGATGTCGGTCAGCGCGGCGATGAAATCCCCGAGAATCTCGGCGGGCACCATGACCGTGTCACGATTTCCGCCGACGTCTTCGGTGATCTTCACGACCATGCCGCGCGAGTTCTGTTTGAGATCGAGATAAAACGTCTTCCGATCCGCTAGAATTTTTTCGGTGTGTAATAAATCACTTTCCACTTTGACCTCCGGTGTTATTCAACCCTGCCGTAGAGTCGATAACAGGCCTTGGATGTCAATTGAAATCCTTGACCGGGCGCGACCCGCACTGTGCCATCCCGTCCTGTTCCATGCGTGACCTCCTTCCACCCGACCGGCCCGCGCTGGTGCTTGCGCCGATGCAAGACGTGACCGATCTGCCGTTCATGCGGGTCGTCGCGCGGCGGGGTGCGCCGGATTGGTTCGTGACCGAGTATTTCCGCGTCCATCCCGACTCCTGCCTGAACCGCTACATCCTCCGCTCGATCGTGGAAAATGAAACCGGCCGGCCGGTGTTCGCGCAGATGATCGGCCGCGATTTGGAAAGCCTCGTCCGCACCGCGCGGGAGCTGGCGAAATACCCCGTCGCCGGCATCGATCTCAATCTCGGTTGCCCGGCACCGATCGTCTGCCGCAAGGACGCCGGCGGCGGGCTGTTGCGCAACCCGGAGACAGTCAACCGCTTGCTGGGCAGCCTGCGGGAGGCGATTGCCGGAAAATTCACCGTGAAAACCCGCATCGGCTACACGAGTGCCGATGAATTTCCCGCGCTGCTGGAAATTTTCCGCAGCCACGCCATCGACGGCCTCACCATCCATGGCCGCACCGTCCTCGAGCGCTATCAGACACCGGTCCATCCCGATTTAGTGAAAGCCGCAGTCGAAATCATGCCCTGCCCGGTCATCGCCAACGGCAACGTCGTCGATGTGGAAACCGGACTCGCCTATCGATCACAAACCGGCGCGGCGGGCCTCATGATCGGACGCGGCGCGATCCGCAACCCGTGGATTTTCTCCCAACTCACCGCCGCCTACGATGCCACGCCTCCGCCCATTCCGACCTATCAGGATCTTCACGGATACGTCCGGGAACTCTACGACGAGATCGCCCGCGAGACGCCTAGGTTCAATCCTCTCGCCCACGTCCAGCGGATGAAAAAAACGCTCGCCTACATCAGCCACGGGCTGGACGGGGATTTCGAACACGACATGCGCCGCGCCAGGACACCCGATGAGTTCGAGGAAATCTGCCGCAAGCATCTCGACCACGACATCCCCCTCCCGGCCAAGCCGCCGACCGGCTCGAAGCTATTCTGCGGGTTTGAGGCGCTGGGCGAGCCGGTCTCCATACCGATGCCGTCTTGCTCTTCTCAAGCGGTAGCCACATCACCTTTCTCCCATCGGCCCATCAACCCGGTTTGACGCTCATCCACCGTGAGCCACGGTCGCCTTGTCGGATTCGCAGATTTCAGCTCGCTCCGCGCTTTCCTTTTTTTCGTGAAACTCATTCCCTGCGTCGAAATGTCGAAGCAAGGCGGACTGGAAAACACATGGACGCGCGGCCAGCGCTGGGTGAGCGACGGCGAGCCGGAACTCGGCTTGGGAATCATCCGCAAGAGCGGTGACGGGCGGGTGGAAATCGCCTTTCCTGCGGCGGGCGAGACGCGGATTTATGCGATCGACACCGCGCCGTTGCGGCGGGTGCGGTTCATGCCCGGCGACCGGATCAAGAACCACGCGGGTGCGGAGATGACCGTCGAGCGGGTGAGGGAAGAGCGCGGTTTGCGAGTCTATGAAACTCACGACGGCGATGTCCCCGATG
>JANMJJ010000018.1:0-2331 GCA_031371325.1 Akkermansiaceae bacterium
AATCGGGCTGGATTGCCAAGTCAGCAAATCAGCACTCGTGGGCGCTGGTCCGGCACCCGCATTCCAATCCGCCGATGCATTCAGGGTGGTGGTGTTCGCCTTGGTAAGGGTGACCGCCTGCGAGGTGGCCGGCAGCAGCACCGCCAGCGCGGCGCTGAGGGCAAGGAAGACTTGAGGGGTTGAGTTTTTGGGCTTCATGGACTTTGAATTTCAGGCAGTTTGAGTTCTAGCACGGCAACTTCAGTTCGGAATCTCAATAGCAACGCGAGTGGTGATACAAATTCTATTTCATTGTCCGCTAGGTTCTGGAACACACCAGTTTCAGCGGAGTCACCGCGACCCGTCCGGCGGTCAATTCATTGCGGGATATCCAGCGCCGGGTGGGAACCCATGCCATTCCGGCACCAGCCAGCCCAATTTGCGCTGCGGTCAGGGCAGCGATATTTGGCTTTTTAAGCCTAAAAGGGAAATTGAAATCAATGTCCATTTGCGTTCATCTGCGGTTCACCTCTCTTTCTGGGGTAATCCGTGGTTTGAAAATCTTTCTTTCACCCGCCCTGGCTGGTGCCGCGATACTCCGGGCTTGACGCTGCGGGCGCATGGACGGCGGGTTCTCGGATGCAACCTGTCAGTGACATCCACGTCAGCTCGAATCTGGCGCTTCCCGCGCCCTCTGAAATGATCCGGTGCCTGCCGCGCGGCGAGCACGACGCGGATTTCATCGTGCAAAGCCGCCGTGAGATCCGCGACATCATTTTCGGGAATGATTCACGCTTGCTGGTGATCGCCGGCCCCTGCTCGATCCATGATGTGGTGGCAGGCCGCGAGTATGCCGGACGTTTTGCGGAGCTTGCCGGGCGGGTGAAGGACCGGATCTTGTTGGTCATGCGGGTCTATTTCGAGAAGCCCCGCACGACGGTCGGCTGGAAAGGGCTGATCATGGACCCGCACCTTGATGGCTCCAACAGGATCGAAGAAGGGCTGCACCTCGCCCGGCAGTTTTTGCTGGAAATCATCCGTCTGGGGATTCCCACGGCCACTGAGTTGCTGGATCCGATCACGCCGCAATACATCGCGGATTTGATCTGCTGGTCGGCGATCGGAGCCCGCACCACCGAATCCCAAACCCACCGGCAGATGGCCAGCGGGCTGTCGATGCCCATCGGTTTCAAGAACGGCACGCTGGGGAATCTCGAACCCGCGATCAACGCGATCAAGGCCGCCACCCAGCCGCAAACGTTTCTCGGCGTGGGTCTGGACGGACGCGCATCAGCCGTCACCACCACGGGAAATCCGGATTGCCACCTCATCCTGCGGGGCGGCGATGGCAGGCCGAATTACGATGCGGCAAGTGTTTCCGCGACGCGTGAACTGCTCCGCGGCCACGGTCTGCCACCGGCGATCCTGATCGATGCGAGCCATGGGAATTGCCGCAAGGATCACCGCCTGATGCCCGAAGTGTTCGAGGAAATCATCCGCCAGCGGGTGACCGGAGACCGCTCGATCATCGGCGCGATGCTGGAAAGCAACCTGGTGGAGGGTTCCCAGAAATTTCCCCAGCCACTCGATCAACTGCGCTACGGCCAAAGCATCACCGACGCCTGCATGGACTGGGAGACGACGGAAAAGCTGATCTTGGCGGCGTTTTCCGAGCTGAGCCGCGCCCCCACCCAAGGAGCGGTGGCCTCCGATCCGCCGCGTCCATGCTAAAGAGGGCAATAGAACCGCTGATTCACGCAGATCAGCAAAGAGTGGTGTCGAGTGGCGATCTCACCCGCAGGGTGAAGCCTGAATTCTTGATAAGCTTCTTAAAATCAACGTCCATCTGCGGTTCACTTCTCATTCTAGGGCTAGTTCGGCGTCGATTGAAATCGGTAGGTGCCGGAACCCACCTCATAGACGGCGGCGTTATTTTCCATCCGCAGGAATTTCACCCCGTCCGCTTGTGCTGCCGCCGTTGCTGATTCCATCACTCCGGCGGCGTCCTTGGCGGGGACATGGATCGTAGCGATCGTATTGCCGGGGATGGTGACTTCCATCGTCAAGCGGTCGCCCTGCCGTTGCCAGTTGCTGACAATCCGGCCGCGGACGGAATCATAATGGCAGCGCACCCAGTCCAGCCCTGCGGGCACTTGCGGGCGGATGATGATTTGGTCAAACCCGAGGGCGGTCGGGGCGGGCTGGATGCCGCCGAGCCACTGATAGAACCATTGGCTGACCGAGCCGAACATCGGATGGTTTTGGGAATAGGTGTTATCACTGCCCTCCCAATGCTCCCACAAGGTGGTGGCTCCATTTTCCAGCATCCATCCCCAACCGGGCGAAGATTTC
>JANMJJ010000033.1:0-37492 GCA_031371325.1 Akkermansiaceae bacterium
GGTTCACCGTCTTTCTTGAGGCCGTAGCCGGCGAAGCCATTCTTGGCGTCCAGATAGAGTGTCTCGGTGGCGGCGACGACCTGCATCCGGTCCACGCGCTCGAACGAGGCGATCTCGGTGCGGCGCTCGCGGTCCTTGCCATACTTCTTCGCGAGTTCCTCATACCAGCGGATGGTGTATTTGGTGAGGTTGCGGAGGTGCTTCTCGGTTTCTTCGATGGATTTCTCCAGCCCGCGGATTTCCTCGTCGGCCTTGAAGGCGTCGAACTTGGAAATGCGCTTGATCTTGATTTCGGTTAGCCGGACGAGGTCTTCCTCGGTGACCTCGCGCTTGAGCAGTTTCTTGAAGGGCTTGAGGCCGTCGTCGATGGCCTTGAGGACGGCTTCCCAGGTTTCGCATTCTTCGATGTCGCGGTAGATGCGGTTCTCGATGAAGATTTTTTCGAGCGAGCTGAAGTGCCATTTCTCGGCGAGTTCGCCGAGTTTGATTTCGAGTTCCTGTTGGAGCAGGTCGCGGGTGTGGAAGGTGGTGCGGCGGAGGATTTCGGAAACCGCCATGAACACCGGCTTGCCATCGACGATGACGCAGGAGTTAGGCGAAATAGTTAGTTCGCAATCGGTGAATGCGTAGAGCGCGTCGCGGGTCTGGTCGGCATCGGCACCGGCGGGTAGATAGACGAGGATGTCGGCATTCGCGGCGGTGTTGTCCTCGATCTTCTGGATCTTGATTTTCCCTTTGTCGGCGGCGGCGACGATGGACTCCATCAGCGCGCCGGTGGTGGTGCCGAAGGGGATTTCCGTGATCCGGAGATAGCCTTTTTTCTCGGTGGAAATGCGGGCGCGGACCCGGACTTTTCCGCCGCGCAGGCCGTCGCGGTAGTCGGACGCGTCCATGATGCCGGCAGTGGGGAAATCCGGGATCAGGGTGAACGGCTGGTCGCGCAGGACGGCGATGGCGGCTTCGATGAGTTCGTGGAAATTGTGCGGCAGGATTTTGCAGGCGAGACCGACGGCGATGCCCTCGACGCCCTGCGCTAACAGCAGCGGGAATTTGACCGGCAGGGTGTCCGGCTCCTTGCGACGGCCGTCGTAGCTGGGGAGCCAATTGGTGGTTTTCGGGTTGAAGACGACCTCGTTGGCGAATTTCGTGAGGCGGGCCTCGATGTATCGCGGGGCAGCCGCACCATCGCCGGTGAGGGTGTTGCCCCAGTTTCCCTGGGTGTCGATGAGCAGATCCTTTTGGCCGAGTCCGACGATGGCGGCACCGATCGACTGGTCGCCGTGCGGGTGGTAGTTCATCGTGTTTCCGACGATTCCGGCGACCTTGTTGTAGCGGCCGTCGTCGAGTTCGTCCATGGCGTGAAGGATCCGGCGCTGGACCGGTTTGAGGCCGTCGTAAAGGTGCGGCACCGCCCGTTCGAGGATGACGTAGCTGGCGTAATCGAGGAAATAGTCGGAATACATCGCTCCCAGCGAGGCATGTTGGTCCGGATCGTGCGTCATGTGGGGCGGATGGTTAAAGAACCGGAAGCAGCCGCGCAAGCCTGAGCTGAGAAGAACGTTTGCCCTCGGAGGGGAGGGAGATAATCATGGATCATGAATCCGAAACCCACCGGCGGCTGCGAAATCGACCGCCGCAACTGGCTCAAGGCCGCAACTTTCAGCGGAGCCGCCACGATGTTCGCGGGAGCGAATGCCTCTGCCCAAGTCTCTCGGCCCCCCACCAAAGTGCGCGGAGTCGTCTTCATGGTGTCGGACGGGATGAGCCCCGGCGTGCTGACATTGGCCGAAGCTTACTCCAAGCTCACCCGCCACCGCGGCACGCAATGGTGGTCGCTGCTCAATGACCGCAACGCCGCCCGCGGGCTGATGGACACGGCTTCCGCGAACTCGATGGTCACCGATTCCGCCGCAGCTTCCAGTGCCTGGGGCGGTGGCCAGCGCGTCAACAACGGCTCGATCAACGTCAGCACCGACGGCAAGGAAATCACTCCCATCGCCGCGATTCTCAAGAAAAAGGGCGCACGGATCGGTCTTGTCAGCACCGCCACCATCACCCACGCCACGCCCGCCGGATTCGCATCCTCGGTTTCCAAGCGCGGGGATGAGGACGACATCGCTCCGCAATACCTCCACCGGGTGGATGTCCTGCTAGGCGGTGGCTCCGGCCATTTCAGTGCGAAGGATCGGGCTGACAAGCGCGACCTCGCCGGCGATTTCGCGAAGGCGGGCTACGGCATCGTCAACAACCGCGATTCGCTGCTCGCCGCGCGCGAGGAAAAACTGCTAGGCACCTTCACCCGCGGTCACCTCCCTTTCACCATCGACCGCGACCAGAACCCGGCGATGGCCGCCGCAATCCCGACGCTCACTGAGATGGCGCGGGCCGCGCTCACCCGTTTTCTATCTGGCGACAAGCCGTTTCTCCTGCAAATCGAGGGCGCCCGCATCGACCATGCCGCGCACCTGAACGACATCGGCGCGCTGCTAGGTGATCAACTCGCATTCGACGACGCGCTGGCCACAGTCATGGTGCTCATCGGCAAGCGGGACGACATCTTGTTAGTCGTCACCAGCGACCACGGCAACTCCAACCCCGGCCTCAACGGCATGGGAAATGGCTATGGCGAGAGTACCCAACGCTTCGCCCGGATCACCACCATGAAAGCGTCCCACGAACGGCTGTTCGCCGAGTGGGCGAAAACCAAAGGCGGGACGACCGACCAACTCACGCAGCTCATCAAACAGCATCTCGATTTCACCCTCAAGCCCGAGCAAGCCACGGCGTTGATCGAGATTTTCGAGAAACACCCGGTCGTCGAGTGGAACGAACAGCTCAGCAAACCCGAGGGATTGTTAGGCCAATTCGCCGGCAACCACACCGGCATCGGCTGGACCGGCACGTCCCACACCTCCGATCCCACGCTCGTCTCGGCGCTCGGGCCGCAGTCGGAGCGCTTCAGCGGGATGGTGAAGAACTCGGATGTGTTTGGGCATCTGATGGAGGTGCTGGGGTAGCGCACGACCGGTCGCCGCGATTGAATCGGACTCGCAGCTCACCAAATTTGACCAACTAAATTGTTGGAACGCGAGTCCCCCTGAAACTCTTCGTAAAAAAAGGCAGCCTATCCCTCTTCCGCTCCGCAGAAACGTAGCTGCGGCGTCTCGCCGCAGGCCGTGCTCGGGAGAGTCTCGCTCCAAGTCCATCTCTGAAGGTGTTCGTTGAGCGATCGCAGTTCCATCAGCCCCCGCGACACGTCCAGCGAAACGCTGGCCCAGCCTTGTTTCAGGATGAACGCCTGCGGGTCCTCCGCGATGAGTTCCCGTTTCCCCTCCAGCGCCGACGCCGTGGAATCGTATCCCCGATCCTTCTCCGCCTACGGACAGCAGCCGACTGATGAAAATATCTCCCCAATTTGTTGAAATGCGAAACCCGACCCCATTTACGACCCCATTTACGCGACCGAGCTATTTGAGCAGAAGTGCGGGGTGCTTTTTCAGCATGTGCTCGAGAAGTATCCGGATAGCGGGGAGAGCGTGTATGAGGCGGCGGGGTAAGGAACATCGAACATCGAAGGAAGAGAATTGGGAGCGAGACGATCCTAGAACGGTCAGGGGCGAGACGCCCACAGCCACTTTTAGCGGTGCTTGCAAGATTTTGGAGGCTGCGTGATTGCCACCGGGGCCGGGTTGTCCTAGCGTCGAGCAAATGGCGGTGACAAAAACGTTGCGGGCGGCGGCAGGATGGCTGGAACTGGGGCTCGCCGACGAGGCGTTGTATGAACTCCAGGCACTTCCCGCCGAAGTCCAGAGACTCAGGGCTCCATTGGAATTGAGGCTCACGGCGCAGATGGACCGCGAACTGTGGAACGCCGCTTCCGAGACGGCCCGGTTGTTGTGCCTGAAGGCGGAGGATGAACCGGAATTTTTCCTGCGGGCGGCTTATTGCCTGCATGAAACCGGCGATACGCTGGCGGCGTGCAATCAATTGCTGCGCGGGCCAAAGACCCTGTTCGAGATGGCGGTTTTCCATTACAATCTGGCCTGCTATCTGTGGACGCTGGGCGAGGGGCCGCGGGCGCGGAGTCATTTGAAGCAGGCCATTGAAATGGATCAGTCGTTTCTGGAAGCCGCGCGGCAAGACCGGGATCTGTTGGGGATCGGCCCGCTGGGCTAAGCCGCAAGCGGTTTTAATTTCCTGAAATCGGCACTCTTTGCGGTTTCTTCACTGGCAACGGGCCGGGCTTCGTGCTGTTTTTCCGCCGTGTCCGCCGTCACGAATATTTCGACCTACCGCTTCGCCGAACTCACCGGTCTCAAGGACTTGCGTGAAGATCTCATCGCGGATTGCAAGCGCTGGGGGCTGAAGGGAACCATCCTCCTGAGCACGGAAGGGATCAACCTGTTCGTCGCCGGAGCGGCCGAACCGATTGATCTGCTGCTCGCGAAACTGCGGGGCATTCCGGGTCTCGAGGCCTTGGAGCCGAAGGTCAGCATCAGCGACAA
This sequence comes from Akkermansiaceae bacterium, assembly GCA_031371325.1. GTDB lineage: Bacteria > Verrucomicrobiota > Verrucomicrobiia > Verrucomicrobiales > Akkermansiaceae > Luteolibacter. The sequence continues at coordinate 4,506 of JANMJJ010000033.1, forward strand.
GCAGCCGTTCAACCGGATGTTGGTGCGGGTGAAAAAGGAAATCATCTCATTCGGCATGGAGAGCATCCGGCCGGCGAATTACACCTCGCCGAAAATCGCCGCTGCGGAGTTGAAGCGCTGGCTCGACGAGGGGCGCCCGGTCACGTTGCTGGACACCCGCAACGACTACGAGGTGAAGCTCGGCACTTTCAAGGGTGCGCTCGTTCCCCACATCAACACCTTCCGCGAATTCCCTGATGCGGTTAGAATGTTGCCGGCAGCACTCAAGGAGCAGCCGGTGGTGATGTTCTGTACCGGCGGCATCCGCTGTGAAAAGGCCGGCCCCTTCATGGAGCAGCAGGGATTCAATAACATCTATCAACTCGACGGTGGCATCCTCAAATATTTCGAGGAATGCGGCGGCGAACATTACGACGGCGAGTGCTTCGTCTTCGACCAACGCGTGGGCGTGGACCCGGGCCTGCGCGAGACCGGCTACGCCATTTGTTTCGCTTGCCAGGCTCCGCTCGATGCTGCGGACCAAGAGGACCCGCGGCATGTCGAGGGCGTGAGCTGCCCGCATTGTTTCGTGAGCGCACCCGAGCGGATGACCCAACGGATCGCCGAACTGCACGAAGCCATTTTCCAAGCCTCGCACCCGCTGCCGGGGTCGCTGCCGCTTGAAAACCGCCGGCCGATCAACATCCCCGCCGCCCACGATGGCCGGCTGCTGCTAGATGTGCTCGTCGATATCTTCCCGCAGATTTCTCCAACGGAATGGGAAGCCCGCTGCGATGCCGGGCGTTTCGAGAACTACGGCGGGACCGTCCGAGGCAAAGACCATCGCGTGCGCGGCGGCGAGCGGGTGATCCAGATTTTCCCGCCGGATGTCGAGCCACCGGTGTCGGCGGAGATCCGGGTGCTGCATGAAGACGAGGCGCTCGTGGTCATCCACAAGCCGGCACCGTTGCCGATGCATGCGAGCGGCCGCTTCCATCGAAACACCCTCCAGCACATTTTGAATCTCGCCTACGCGCCCAAGTATCCGCGGCCAGTACACCGGCTGGATGCCAACACCACCGGCCTCGTCCTCTTCGCACGGACCCGTCATTTTTGCCGCTTGTTGCAGCGCCAGTTCCTCGAAGGCTCGGTGGACAAGCGCTATCTGGTGCGCGCCATCGGTCATCCGGAGCAGGACGTGTTTTTCTCCGAGGCTCCGATCTCCGCCGAACCCGATGTGATGGGAACCCGCGTGATCGATGAAATCGAAGGCTTGCCGTCGCGGACGGACTTCCAGGTGATCGAGCGTTGCGCGGATGGCACGACTTTGTTAGAGGCGAAGCTGGGGTCGGGCCGGACCAATCAAATCCGCGTCCATTTGTGGCAACTCGGTTACCCCGTCGCCGGGGATCCGGCTTATCTCCCGGACCACCGGATCGGCGACACGCAGACGCTTGATCCCGGATCTCCGCCGCTCCAACTCCACGCGTGGAAGCTGTCGTTCCAGCATCCGTTAGGCGGCGTGATGATGGCTTTCGAGACCGAACGACCGGTGTGGTCTCGTTAGATATCATTTGATGATGTTGATCGAGGAGACGCGTTCGACGCCGTCCCGTTCCGCGACGATCACCGTGAGAACCCCGTTGGCGGTGTCTGCGGTAACTTCGGTTCTCAGGGTATCATGGGATATGACACGCCAATGGGTGAATCCTTCGATAGTGCCTTCGCTTTCGCGGAACGAGGTCATTCCGCAATATGCGCCGGGATCGTGCAATTCGCGCCGGACCCACGTCCATTTCCCAGTTCGTGCAAACTACCTTCTCCGGGCGCGCGAAACCATGCAGCCTGCACGTCGCGGATGGTCGCATCCGCTTTAACTGTTTGTGTGGTTCCAAGGCATTCCTTGATTCCCGGGGGGGTGGCATCCTTGCTGCGATAGGGGAACCTGTCCTCGCATTTCAGCGGAGATAGAACCTACCAAAAATTATGATGACTTCCCTTGAAGAAGTTTATTTCGATCAGATCAACGACCTCCGCAGCGCGGAAAGCCAGCTATTGGGAATCCTCCCGAAAATGGCCGCTGATGCGACCTGCCCGGAGCTTCGCGATGCGTTCACGAATCATTTGAAGGAAACCCAGGCCCAAAGTGACCGGCTCGACGTGATCAGCGAACGCCACGGCATCTCCCACATGGAAGTGACCTGTGAAGCGATGCGCGGCCTGTTGATCGAAGCCCGCAAGCACATGGGCGACACGCAGCCCGGCGATGTCCGCGACGCGTTGTTGATCGCCTGCGCCAACCGGGTCGAGCACTATGAAATCGCGGGCTATGGTGTGGCCAAGGCGTTTGCAAGTTGCCTTGGCTTCGGCGACGACGCGGATCTGCTGGATGCAACTCTCCAGGAAGAAGGTGCCGCCGATGCCACCATCACCAAGATCGCCACCGGCGGAATTTTCCGCTCCGGCGTGAATGAAGCTGCATCCCATGCCTGAGCAGTCGTATTTATCAGAAGCCGGTCCCGCGTCTGCGGGGTCGGCGTTTTTTCGTGACCGGGAAAATATGGAGCGTCGATATCCTATCGACTGAGTCGGGTCGACATCCTGTCGGCCGAATTGGCGACGCCGGCTAGGATGTCCGCCGCACCCAGCGTTCAGAATGAACGCGCTTCTGTCCATCCATCAAAATGCAGCCACCCGGGAAAACTGTTTTGGTCAGCTTGCCCAGGTGGCGGGTTTGTCATCCTTACTGCGAAAGGGGGTTAGCCGTCTTCGTCTTCGGCCCCGCGTTCATCGCAACCGTTGTGACCGTTGTGGCAGAGCGCATAGACCCCGTAGGCGACCAAGCCCGCGACGACCGCGCCGCTGACCCAGCCGAGCGATGGCTGCGGGGGGTGGACGCGGAGACTCCGGAGGCGCGAGGCCGCGTAGGCACTGCCGGCGGCGAACTGGTGCTTGGCTTGGTCGGCGAGATCACGCACGCCGTTAGGCAGGGTTTCCCGTTTGGCGTGGGTCAGCAGGTTTCCGAGGTCATCCCGCAAATGGTGGACATCATCGCGTACGCGATCAAGAAGTCCGACCGCGCGGCAATCGCTGAATAGTGGTGGGTTCATGGTTGTCGGGGAGTGGATGTTCTGGAGAATTCAAGGAGTGCCTCCGCGCATGGACCGCGAGACTGCCGAAACAATCAGGAGAACCAGGAACACGAAAAAGAGAATCTTGGCGATTCCGGCGGCGGCTCCGGCGATGCCCGCAAAGCCGAGAATTCCGGCGATGATGGCGAGGATGAGAAAGGTGAGTGACCAACTTAACATAATTTTATTTTTCCGTGCCGGAGGTTGATGAAAGCTGGCGGGAGTCCGGCGGGTCCCCGACAGCGCTGGATGAAATTCACTGCCTCAAGTTGGACTCGAAGGGTTGGGAAATCCGGGTTTCTTCGAGTGTGGGCATGACAACCCTTTCGCAGGAAGAATGCCAAGCGAATCCCTGGATGTAACCCGCTGAAACGAAGTGGGAAATCCCATGAACCGCGCCCGGATCTAGCCGCGATGCGTTGCAGATCGCGATGCTGCGGGCAAAATGCACGCAGCGGAGCCGGGCGCTAAACCGGGCAAGGCCCGACGGCCTCCAGCACTTGCGCGGCGACCTCGTCGGGAGTTCCGCGGCTGTTGATGACACGGACGAAATTTTCGGGCTGGAGCGAGAGGAAGATCTCCCGGCAGCGTTCGAGGTTCTCACGCTTTTCAAACTCGTTGGCAGCGTCCCCGCGCGTGCCGATGCGGCCGAGCGCGGTGTCCACGTCGAGGTCCATGATGAGCAACAAGTCCGGCACGGGAGCGAACTCCTCGTTTTTACGCCGGATCTCCGCCGGGTCGAAGCCACGCGTGCCCTGATAGGCCATCGTCGAGAAATAGTAGCGATCCAGGATCACGACCTTGCCGGCGGCAAGCGAAGGAGCGATCAGCTCGACCACATGTTGGCGGCGGTCGTTGAGGAAATATTGCAGCTCATCCTCAGGCGACAGGCGGCCGGTGTCCGCAGACTCGCGGACCTTTTTTCCCCAAGGACCGGCGGTGGGTTCGCGGCTGAGGACGACCTCGCGGCCCTGCGAGGCGAACCACTCGCCGAGACGTTTCGCCTGGGTGGATTTACCGGTGCCGTCGATGCCTTCGATGACGATGAAGAGTCCGCGCTGCTTGGCCGTGGATGCGGAAGTAAATTGCGGAGTGTTTGGCGAAAATGATAGGCCCATGGACGTCGGAGAGGAAATCAGGGTGAGGAAGACTTGTGAATCTGAATCTGTCCGCCGGTCGCTTCGAGTCGGATTGTCTGCCCCGTGGAAATTTCGCCGCCCAACAGCGCCTCCGTGATCAGAGTGCCCAGCACTGCGGGCGCCCATGGGTGGTTTTGATCGTTCTTCCGCCAGAGGGCGACGAGGAACGAGGCGTCAACGATGACGGGATTTCCCATAGTCCTTTGTTTTGAGGTATTCCTTTTTCCGCGCGCTCATATCGGCAGGACCGCCTTCTACGGTGCCGACCAAATCCGCGATCAGATCAAAGCCGGCGGTCGATTGATGACCTTGCAGACCTGCCGCGATGAGCCGCCTGCGGGCGACTTCTGATTTCACCATCAGCGGGATGGTGTCCACCAGCATGAACAGCAGTGTTAGAACGATGTAAGTGTAGAACGCGAACTGCCCGCCCTAGCTGCCGGCTTGGAACAGGGCGTGGAGGGCGAGCGTCTGGGTGAGAATGTCGCAGCGGGTGTCGATCTGCTGCTTGATCGTTTCGCGGAGAGAATTCTGTTGGGTGACGAATTGCCCGGCTTGATCGCTTCTCGAGACCGGGACGCCACCCCGTTTCCACAAAAAAACCCCAACTCCGGAGCAAAAACACCCGTATGGCCGATTTTAGCCCCAAAATTAGCTTGCCAGACTGATCTTCGCCTATACTTAGAAGCACGTCAGCCCTGAAATTTTTCAAAAAATGATTATCAGGTAATTCAAACCACACACCCTGTTTCCAGTCCCACTACATGAAAACGCTCCATACTCTCACCCTGGCAGCTTCCCTTGCGGGTGTCTGTTCAGCAGCCACCATCGTCCAAACGAAAAACTTCTCATTCGTCCCAGACGGCACTGCGGCACTGACGTTCAATCAGTTTGACACCTCGATTGGAACGCTGACCAGCATCACGATCACCACCAATGTGACCAAAACCGGCGGCTCCCTGTTCGTCGATAACGAGTCCGCCACGCCTGCCTCTGGAAACATCAGCCAATCGGTCACCATCAATTTGACCAGCCTCGTCGGACTGGTTGATGCAGGTTTCTCCCCGATCGGGACCGGCGTTGCCGCAACTTCGACCTACTCCGCCAACGTTGGTGCCGATGACGGCGACGGCCCTGGAGTCCAGTCAATTGGCCTTGACTACGACGGAACCAGCTTCGGCCCGACCTCCAACAGCCAAACCAAAGACGTCAACTCCTTGGCATTCGGCGGCTATGAAGGAACCGGTACCTACGTGATCAACGCGGGCGGGGTCCAAGGTTTCAACACCAGCGCGATCGGCGGCGCGGCGGTCGCGATCGATCCAGCCACAGCCTCGGGCGATGTCACCATCACCTACACTTACACGGTTCCCGAGCCATCCTCCGCGCTCTTGGGCGGAATTGGTTGTCTGGCGCTTCTTCGCCGCCGCCGTCGTTAATCCGACTGGATTGGAAAATTGATTCACAACCAAGGCCTTTCGTTTCGACGAAAGGCCTTTTTTTGTCGTGATGAAATCTTGACAAAACAGGAGATCTGCACCACCAGTTACCACATGAGTTATGCACTGACACTCGTGAGGACCAGCGTCTCGCTGGACACCGGCACTTTGGGGGTTTTGGACACCCTCGCGAAACGATGGTCGGTCTCAAAAGCGGAGGTCATGCGCCGGGCGATTCGCAAGATCCAGGAAGATGTGGACGCGGAAGACAAGCGCCCGAGTCCGCTCCAAGCCTTGGAATGGCTGCAAAACGGCGCGGGACTGAGCGTGGCCGAGGGCGCGGATTTCAAGGCCAACATCGAGGCGGAGAGGCAGGCGAAACGCTATTGGTGGGAATCATGATTCATCTGGATACCAATTTCCTGGTGGATCTGGTGACAGTCGGATCGCCCGGCGGCGTGAAGATTCTCGCTTGGCTGGAGGCCGGAAAATCCGTGACGACGAGTGCGGTGGCGTGGTCGGAGTTTTGCAATGGGCCGCTTGCCAAGACACAAAAGGACGCGGCTTTCGCTGTGTTGGATCGGAAAGTCGCCGACTTCACTTGGCGTGAAGCAGAGGAAGCCGCGCGGCTCTTCAATCTCAGTGGTCGCCGGCGAGGTTCGCACGCGGATTGCATGATCGCTGCCGCGGCAATCCTCGCGGGCGTTCCGCTGGCGACGTTCAATACTGCGGATTTCCAACGGCTCGTGCCATTCGGTTTAGTGCTGGAAGGTTGAGGTTGCCGGATGCGCCCCGGTATCTAAACTCCGGGAAATGTTGAACCGCTTTTACGGGGCTTTTGATACGGAGCGGCGCTCGGGCCCCAGCGACGGAGCGGATTACCGGACGCCATTCCAAATCGACCGCGACCGGGTGCTGCACACGCCGACGTTCCGGCGCTTGCAGAACAAGACGCAGGTTTTCTGGAGCGGCGAGTATGATTTCTATCGGACCCGGCTGACCCACTCGCTGGAAGTCGCGCAGATCGGCAAGTCGATTTCCTACTGGCTCAAGACGCGGCCGGATGGGCCGCTGGGTGATGATTTCTTCATCGACCCGGATCTGGTGGAGGCGATCTGCCTTTCCCACGATCTCGGGCATCCGCCGTTCGGCCATGCGGGCGAGCGGACGCTCAATCACCTGATGCGCGGGCATGGTGGATTCGAGGGCAACGCGCAGACGCTGCGCCTGCTCACCGAGCGGATCTTCTCCGCGAAACGCAGCGGCATGGACCCGACGCGGGCATTTCTCGATGGCGTGCTGAAATACAAATCGCTGTGGACCGAGCTTGGAAATCAACCGGAGCATCATTTCATCTACGACAGCCAGCACGTCCATCTGGACTGGGCGATAGGCGGTAACGATTTCCCACTGGAACTCACGGCGGGCAAGGTGCGGGACAAGTTCAAGTCGATCGAGTGCCAGGTGATGGACTGGGCGGACGACACCGCCTACTCGCTCAATGATCTATCCGACAGCGTGCGCGCCGGATTCCTCAACATCGAGAAGATCGAAGCTTGGGCCGAGCAACGCGGCGAGCCCACCGGCGACGCGACACCATTAGGCGACCTGATGCGGGCGATCCGCCGGAAGCGCGTGGATCCCTTCGTCGGCAAACGGATCGGGAAATACATTCAGTCCACGCGGCTGGAAGCGGACGCCAATTTCCTGAGCGGCGCGACGAACCGCTATCGTTACCGGCTCGTTGTCGATGAAGCAGTGAAGGCAGAATCAAGTATGTTTAAGAAGCTCGCGTTCGAGGTGGTTTTCCTTTCACCGCAGTTGAAGCAACTCGAGCACAAGGGCAGCCGAATGCTTCGCCAGTTGTGGGAAGTGCTCGGCGAGCGCTACATTTCCCAACAGAAAATCGACGGCCAGGATTTCCAGCTTCTCCCTGCCGATACCGCCGCCGAAATCGCTGCCGCACCCGATGAAGCCACGCGGGCACGGCTGGTCTGCGATTTTCTATCAGGCATGACCGATGGCTACGCCGCACGGACCTACAAGCGCCTCTTCTCGCCGGACTTCGGCTCGATCGGGGATTTGATCGGTTGATTCAGGTCGCCGCCGAAAGCTTGAGTACGCCGACGTAAGGCAGGTTCCGGTATTTGCCTTTGTAGTCCAGTCCGTAGCCGACGACGAATTCGTCGCCAATTTCGAAGCCCACATAGTCCGCTCTGACCTCCTCGGCGCGCTGCTTGTCCTTGGCTAACAGCACTGCGGTATGCACCGCCACCGCGCCTTCCTCGATGAGCCGCTGTGTCACCGCGTGCAGCGTCCGGCCGGTGTCAAGGATGTCATCCAGCAGCAGAACGTGCCGTCCCTTCACTTCGGGGAAATGGCGGTCAAGGAAATCGACGTTTCCCGAGCTTGCCATCCCGCCATGATAGCTCGCCACATTAAGGCACTCGATCTCCAGCGCCCGCGGCACGCGCCGGAGCAGGTCGGCGGCAAAGACCAGCGCGCCTTTTAGCAGAATGATCACTACCAAGGTTCCACTCGGAAAATCCCGCTCGATCTCAAGGGCCATCGAATCGAGGCGTTTCTCGATCACCGCCTCATCGATCAAAACCCGCTCGATATCGTTGCGCATGGCCACGGGATAGACCTTCCGCTCACGCCCGCCAAGCGCCAAAAAACCGCAGTCACGGCTCGCCGCGGAATTTCAAAATCCGCTCGCCCGCGCGGTAGTAATCCAGCCGGTCACGGGCGTGGATTTCCAAAAACGCCGGATCTTCCCGCAACGCGCGGTATTCGATCTGATGGTATTCCCGGTCGGCCACGATGCCAGCCTCGCGTTCCTTGGCGAGAACAAGCTTCGCTTCGAGTTTTTCTAACTCCCGCCGCTGCGGGACAGCGGTGGCCACCACCACAAACCCGATCGCCATGCAAAACACCACGAACACAATCCGTCCGGCCCCTTGGATCGCCCGTGTCCGGGCTTCCAAGCGCGTCAGTTTGACTCCTGCCATGGATCGCTTCGCCATTCTCTGCCCAGAGGAATCCCTTGAAACCCTCGAATTGTCAAGCAAACTAAGGTTTTGGCCTCGACCTCTAACACATCACGCGAGCATCGACTCCAGTTCATCCATGCTCCAACCCGCCGCGTCGCCGACCCCGTTCTCATCGATGGCGGACGCGAGCTCGCGCTTCTTCGCTTGGAGTCTAACGACCTTTTCCTCGACCGTGCCACGCGTGAGCAGGCGGTAAACCGTCACCGGCCGGATCTGGCCGATCCGGTGCGCACGGTCGGTGGCCTGGGCTTCCGCCGCCGGATTCCACCACGGGTCGAAATGCACCACGGTGTCGGCTGCGGTTAGATTGAGGCCGTAACCACCGGCCTTGAGACTGATGAGAAACACCGGCGGGCCGTCCACTTGTTGGAACCGATCCACCAGTTGCTGGCGGTTCCGGCTTTGGCCATCGAGCCGCAAGCTGGTCCATCCCCGCTCGGCGATGGATTTTTCGATCTCCAGCAACTGGGTCCGGAATTGGCTAAAAATGAGCATCCGGTGATTTCCAGCCACCGCTTCCTCAATCAACTCCAACAGCCGCTGGAGCTTGGCCGATCGACGGGCGACTAACAATTGGTTGAACTTGTCATTTCCCAGTAACGCCAGATCGCAGCACGTCTGCCGGAGCCGCAGCAGCGCGGTGAGCATTTGCATCCGCGCGGCACCTTTGTTGCCGGAATCGGCGATGGCGTCCACCCGCTTGCGACCCTCTACCAGAAGTTCCTTATAGACCGATTGCTGGTCGGCGCTGAGATCGCAATATTCGTCGATGAAGAGTTTGGTGGGCAATTCCGGTGCCACCTGCTCTTTCGTCCGCCGCAGCAGGAACGGCGAAATCTTGAGCCGCAGGCGCTCGATCACCGCACCCGGTGATTCACCCGCTGCCAGAGGCTGCTCGTAGCGATCCTTGAACTCCTCGCGCCCGCCCAACCAACCCGGCTGGATGAAGCGGAAGATCGACCACAAATCCTTCACCCCGTTTTCGATCGGCGTCCCGGTTAGAGCGATCCGGCAGGTCGCCCGCAATTTCGCGATCGCCTTCGCGTGGTCGGTGTCGGGATTGCGCATCAAGCTGGCTTCGTCCACCACCACGGCGCGATAGTCGCGCTTGAGGTGATAGGCCAGATCCCGGGCCAGCGTGCCGTAGCTGGTGAGAATGACGTCGCCGGGCTGGACCTTGTCCCGCGCCGCATCCCGGCTTGCGCCATGGAGAATCCTAACCGTCCGCGCCGGCGCGAAGCGGGCGAACTCCGCCTGCCAGTTTCCCAATAGCGACGCCGTGGCCACCACCATCACAACCCCGGAATCGGAGCTGCAATCTTCCAGCACACGCTCGATCAGCGCGATGGTTTGCACCGTTTTCCCCAGCCCCATGTCGTCGGCGAGCAGCGCACCGCCGAAGCGCTGGACCCGGTCGAACATCCAGCCCGCGCCGAGCGATTGATACGGCCGCAAATCCGCCTGCAAGGTGGCGGGTGAATCGAAGGTGAAGGAAAGCTCCTTGGCCCCGCTTGTCTGCGCCCCGCTGATTTTCTGCTGGATCTCCCGGATCAGTTCGCCCGAGCGGGCCGACGCCACGTAATGTCCGTTTTCCTGGCGCAGATCGAGATCGGAAAACAACGGGTCGATGACGTTCGCAATGTCGTCCGAAATCACCAGCCGCCGCCCGCCCGCCGCTTGGCCAGAGCCTTTTCCGCCCATCAGCAACCGGCGGATCTCCGCCGCTGGAATAGAGACCCCGTCGCTCGTTAGAAATGACAGGTCGAAGCTCAACCAATCCTCGCCCGAGCCGATGATCTCGATTTTCGGCGAGACCACGGCGACTTGCTTCTGGACGTGACCGAAGCGCTCGCCCTCGATGACCGTCCATTCCTTGCGCAGGGTTGGCAGCGATTGGGTGAGGAAATCTAAAATCGCGGACTCACCTTTCATCACCCACCGGCCGCTCGAAAAGTTCTCGACCTCGAACCCTGCGTGCATGAGTCGGCCTGCCGCCTGCTCTTCCCGCGCCAGATCCCGGACCTCGCAGTGATCGCCCGTTAGCCGCGGCAAGCCAGCGACCTTCCCCAGCCCCGGCGGCACCGGCGGCGCGGCCCCGTAGCGCACGCCCAACTGCGCTTCCAGGTGCTGGAGCGAACCCTCCAGCGACAGCTCGAAGAAAGCCGCAGCCTGGACGAAATGCAGCGAATTCAGCCACGAGCCTTGCGGGAAATGCAGCCACTCCTGCCAGGAATCGAGGTGGTCGAAAAACCGCTGGGTCGGAATTTCCACCGCTTTCCCCCGCGCCAATTCGGTTAGCGCCCCGGCCAGTTCTGCCGGAATGCTACCCTCGCCCACCCTCGTCACATTCGTTTCACCGATCTGCCAGAACGAGCCGGCGATCTCGATCCACGACCCCGCTTCCGGATCCGGGACCAGCCGGATCCGCTCTGACAGATGCACGGCATCGCCAAGCTGCAGCCGCACGCCGGCGCGGATCTCAATCAGCAAGCGGTCCTTCCCGACCGCCAACCGCGGGTGCTCGGCGATGGCTTCGAGAAACCCAGGGACGCGCGAGCCGTCCAAATTAAGGCTGAGGATTTCCTTGCTGGCCACGCCTTCCTTGGCAAGCCACCCGCTCAATCGGTCGTCGGCCGGCGCAATTTCATTCCCCATGGCGACCGCCAAGGTGGCCGCGAGTTTGCCCCGTGTCAGCGCCTCGCGCCAGTTGAGCGGCAGGAGCACCTGCCACGGAACCGCCACGCTCGCTTGCGGAGCGGGCTTGGGAGCTGCCGCTGCCTGTAGCGAAACAGCCCTAACATTTCCCAACGCCGCCAGCCCGGTCGCCACCGCATGGCAGCACACCGCGCCGCTGCGTTGGTTGTCCGCGCAGGGGCAGCGGGTGTCGATGTGGGTCGCGGATTTCATCGTAACGCTGACCCGCATCAGCCGTTTCCCAACCCGCACCGTGCCCTCCCAGCCGGACTGCCCGGCCTTGGCCTCGCTAACAAGCCCGCCATCGAACAGCGCTTTGCCCTCCTTGAATGCCTGCCACGAGGCAGCTCCCCTCAAAATTGCTTCCGTCCACCCGCTCATTGTCGCCGCAGTGTTTCCTGAACCCGGCCAAGGCGCAACCCGATTGCCAGCCATCAGAGAAATCCCGGAAAACCCGAGTCACTCGCTGGCCCGGCGAAGTTCTTCACCAGGAAATTTCGCCACACCTCACGGCTCTCCTCGGATAGCGGTGCCGTCATCCGGCCGACACACGTCGGGCAGATCAGCAGCGGCAACGGCCCGGTGACCAGCGACCCGCCGGAATCGAACAACGCGGAAATCCCAAATCCCTCCAACGCCGCCCGCGGCGTGCGGCAGGCGATGCACGCATCGAAGCGCTCCGTCAAATCGTGCGACAGCATGAATTCCTTCACCCGCTCGTCCCAGTCGATCTCCTTTTCCAGGAAATGCCGCACCGCTGCCTTCGACTCTTCCGAGAGCTCGTCCGTCACCAGATCCCGGCACGGCTGGCAGATCGCATACTCCAGCACGCACTCGCCGCAGGCGAACTCCTTGTTGACCAGCCACGGTGCCGCAATCTCCACCAACGGTAGCTTGCAGCAGAGACAATGCGAAAACGGCACGCCGGTTTCCTCCGAGCCCAACCATTCGTCCATCGTGCGCATGGGGAAATCTAAACGGTTACTTCCGCCGGATGGAATCGCAAAAGCGGCGTGTTTCAACAGCGTGCGATGAGAGAAGCACTACCCGATCTGATCGGTCTTCAAAACAAACGCCGGAATTTTCAAGGTTCCTTCGCGGTTGAAATCCCGCTAGCTTCTCGCCCATGCAGCCACCTCCACTCGAAAACACCATTCCCTACGGTCGCCCGAAGCTCCATTTCCCGGATATTTCTCCCAAGTGGCTCGTCATCGCCCCGCTTGCGATTTTCCTGCTCATCGGTCTTTTTTCCTCCTATTACACCGTGAGTCCCGAGTCCGAGGCCGTCGTCCAGCGCTTCGGAAAATTCCAATTCACCGCCAAGCCCGGCCTGCACTTTAAGCTGCCCTACGGCATCGACACCGCCACGATCGTGCCGGTCGGCCGCCAACTCAAACTCGAGTTCGGCTTCGGCACCCCGGGTGCCACCAACCCCGACCAAACGAGCGACGAGGCCGACCTCGAACGCGACATGGTCACCGGCGACCTCAACGCCGCGCAGGTCGAATGGATCGTCCAATACGGCATCTCATCGCCCGAGAAATACCTGTTTCAATTCCGCAATCCCGGCTCCACCCTCCGCGACCTGACCGAAAGCGTCATGTGCGAGGTCATCGGCGACCGCACGGTTGACGAGGTTCTAACGATCGGCCGCACCGAAATCGCGCTGGAGTCCCTCAAGCGCCTCAAGGCCATCCTCTCCACGCTCGACATGGGCATCACCGCCGAGCAGATCCAGCTCAAGAACGTCCACCCGCCCGCGCCCGTGCAGCGCTCATTCGATGAGGTCAACCGCGCCCAACAGGACCGCGAACGACTCATCAACGAGGCGAATGGTGAATACAACCAAGTCATCCCCAAAGCCAAGGGCCTCGCCGACCAGCGGATCTCCGGTGCCGAGGGCTTCGCCGTCCAGCGCATCAACGAGGCCGAGGGTGACGTCGCCCGCTTCAAGCAACTCCTCGTCCAATATGACAAGGCCCCCGCCATCACCAAGCAGCGCCTCTATCTGGAAACCATGAACGAGGTGCTGCCCAAACTCGGCTCGAAAATCATCATCGACGAGGATGCCAAGCAGTTCCTCCCGCTCATGAACCTCAAGTAAAAACTAACATTTCCAATCTCATGAAATCCATTCCCATCCTCGCCGCCGTTCTCCTTGCGGCCGCCATTGTTATTTTCAACAGCGCCTACACCATTGATGAAACCGAGCAGGTCTTCGTCACCGAGTTCGGCAAACCCGTCGCCACCTTCAACACCGACCCCGCGAAGAACCAAGCCGGCCTGCATTGGAAGAAACCCTTCATCCAACAAGTCAACCGCATCGAGAAGCGCATCCTCGAATGGGACGGCCCGGCCACCGAAATGACCACCCGCGACAAGCTCTATGTCTCCATCGATAACTTCGCCCGCTGGCGCATTTCCGACCCACAGATCTATTTCACCAAGCTCCGCAACGAACGCACCGCCCTCTCCCGGCTCGACGACATCATCGGCAGCGAGACCCTCAGTGTCATCGCCGCGCATGATCTCATCGAAGTCATCCGCAGCGACAAGGGCCGCAAACCCGCCCGCGACGAAGCTCTAACTGCCGCCAACTCCAACCTCGGCATCCTCCCTCCCATCCAATTCGGCCGCAGCACCCTCGACCAACAGATCCTCGTCGCCGCCCAGCCCATCGTCCGCAAATGGGGCATCGAGCTGCTCGACGTCCGCTTCAAGCGCATCAACTACAAGTCCGGCGTCATCGACAAGATCTACGCCCGCATGTCCTCCGAGCGCAACCAGATCGCCGACCGCTTCCGCTCGGAAGGTGCCGGTGAGGCTGCCAAAATCCTCGGCCGCAAGGAGCGCGACCTGCTCCAGATCCAATCCGAAGCCTACCGCAAGGAGCAGGAAATCAAGGGCAAGGCCGACGCCCAGGCCACCGGCATCTACGCCCTCGCCTACAACTCCAGCCCCTCCGCCGCCGACTTCTATCAGTTCGTCAAAACCCTCGATACCTATCAGAAAACCCTCGGCAAGGACACCACCACCATCTTCACCTCCAACAGCGACCTGTTCCGCCTCTTCAAGCACATTGAGGTTCCCAAATAGGAGCCGCCTCCCCATGTGGCCGTGGCGTCTCGCCGCATTCCAATCACCAATCACCAATCACCAATCACCAATCACCAATCACCAATCACCAATCACCAATCACCAATCACCAATCACCAATCCCTCATGAACGAGCAACCCCACCAGCTCCACGAACGCTCCCGCTTCAAGCGCTACAAACGAGCTTGGAAATACCTCGACGGCGAAGGTTGAGAGTTGAGAGTTGAGAGTTGAGAGTTGAGAGTTGAGAGTTGAGAGTTGAGAGTTGAGAGTTGAGAGTTGAGAGTTGGAAGTGAACCGCAGATGGTCATCTTAGGGCATTGCGCTATAGGGGATCACTCGGAGCGCGGGGTGGTGACTTCCTTGATTCCCTCGGGCGTGAATTCGCGGTCGGTCAGGGCGACTCCATGCTTGAGCTTGGAGCCTTCGAGGTCGGTGGCGGAGCCTTGTTGCGGGCTGCTAACAGTCATGTCTGCGGGGACGGAGCGACCCTTGTCGTCGGTCGCGACACTGGTGGTGTCGAAGCGGCGGGCGAGTGCGCCGGAGGACAAGTATTTCTCGATCCGCAAGGGCACGAGGCGGCGGCTATCGACCCAGGTGCGGACGCCGGAATAGGCAGAACGCTGGCCCTTGCCGGGTTTGGATTCGAGGATCTGGCAGGTCACGCGGTCCACGACTTCGGTGCCGACGATGGCTTGGTTTTCCCAGGCGAAGAAGTTTTCGAGGACGTCGGCATAAGAGAGGTCGCTGCCAAACAAGGACTCCTTCATCTGCGCTGCGGTGAGCGCGCGGACGGTGTTGGGCGGGGTGAACAACGAGCCGCTGGCGGCGCCGTTGCCGGATTGTTTCAAGAGCACCGCCTCGCCTGCCCGCTCCTTGGGCCACAAGACCTGATAGATAACCTCGGTGGAGCCCTGGGTGCGGCGCTGTTTGATCTGGAGTTGCAGCGAGAATTTTTGCACGCCGGCGGCGGGCTTCACGCCGAGCTTGAGGCGCACGAAGGAAGAGCCGTCCTGTTGCAAGGCGCTGAGTTTGGCGGCGAGGTCTTTGGGCGGAAGGGCGGGCGCTTCGGCCGCGCGCGCGGATAGGGCCACCAGGGCACACGCGGCGAGGGTGCGGGAGATCAGACGCTGAAGAGTTTTCATGGAGTTTGGTGTGGATGTTATCCCTGCATCGCCAAGCTAGGCGTGAGCCGTGAACTTCGCCATGCGGGATAGAGACCGCTAACCACGCCGACGATGACGGCGATCGCAACGGAAATGATCATCAGGCGGACACTCAGGTCGGGTTCCAACAGGCCGTGGATGGCGGGCAGGGTCTCCATCACCTTGACGCCGGCGGTGCCGATCAAAACGCCGCCGATGCCGCCGAGCAAGCCGAGCAGCGCGGACTCCCACAAGACCATGCGGATGATGCGGCTACGCTTCCAGCCGATGGCGAGCAGGATGCAAATTTCCTGTTTCCGCTCGAAGACGGTCATGAGCATGGTGTTCATCACGCCGAGCACGCCGACGATGACCGCCAGCAGCGAGGTGCCCCAGCTCATGGCGCTGATGAATTTGTAGGCCTGGCTGTTACCGACATTTTCGCCGGCCGGCAGGGCGCGGACTTCGGGCACCTCGGCATTGATCCGCGTGCAGAGTTTTTTCACGTCGTCCTCGGTCGCGCCGGGAGCGGCGCGGAGGTCGATGATGTTGACCTTGTCCTCGTTGCCGGAAATTTCCTGATAGAGCGGCAACGACAGGATCACCGAGCCGTTCTCGACCATCGCGCCGCCATCGACGATGCCGACAACGGTCAACTCCCGGGCCTCGATCTGGATGGGATCGCCGATCTTTTTCTTGAGCACCTCGGCGGCGCTCTGGCCGAGGACGACTGCGGGCTCGGTCGCGGAGTTGGGCATGCGGCCGGAGATGAGCTTGAGATTCTGCCAGGAAAAGCCGCCCCACTCGCGGGCGGAGACGATCATCATCGAGGAGTCCTCGACGCTCGTTAGATCGACGAAGATCGAGCAGGTGGCGGCGACGCCGGGGATGGCGGCGATGCGGTCGCGCAGGGCGACGGCGAACGGCTTGGGCGCGAGCGCGCTGCCCATGTTGCTGACCACGATATCGGTGCCGCGGGCCTTCATGCCCTTGACCCAGCTTTGCTCGAAGCCGCGCGAGATGCCGACCAGCGTCACCACCGCGGCGATGCCGATGGAGATGCCCACGAGTGTCAGACCGGTGCGCACCGGCCGCCGCAGCAGGCCCCGATAGATGATGGTGAAGAATGTCATGTCGGGCTGTCGGAAATGATGTGTCCGTCCATCATCTGGATCGTCCGCGAGGCGCGGGCGGCGATGGACGGATCGTGGGTGACGAGTACTAGGGTCATGTTTTGCTCGCGGTGAAGGCGGACGATTAGATCGAGGATGTGATGGGCGTTGTCGCTGTCGAGGTTGCCGGTGGGCTCGTCGGCGAGCAACACGGAGGGGCCGTTGGCGAGGCTGCGGGCGATGGCGACGCGCTGCCGCTCGCCGCCGGAGAGCTTGGTGGGGAAATGATCGAGGCGATGTTCCAGCCCGACGGATTCCAACAGTTCGATGGCGCGCTGCCGCCGCTGCGACACGGGTCGATCGGTTTCAAACATCGGCAGTTGCACGTTCTCCACCGCAGTGAAGGTCGGCAACAGGTGGAAGGCCTGGAAAATGATGCCGATCTCGCGGGCCCGGTAAGCTGCGGGATCGGCCAATCCGGGCAGCGACCGGCCGCGGTAGAGCAAGCTGCCCGCGCTGGGCACGTCGAGCGCGCCGAGCATCTGCAGCAAGGTCGTCTTGCCGCAGCCGCTGGGGCCGGTGATGGCCACGAATTCGCCCTGGACGATGCGCAAGTCCACGCCGCGCAGCGCCTTCACGCTGCCATCGTCGAATTCCTTTTGAAGACCCTTGATCTCGAACACAGGAGGTGCGGAGCCGGCGGCTTCAGGAAATGTCAGGGACTGTTTCATGGATGAATGGCGGGGGTCAGCGGTCAGCTTTCAAGATCTTCATCACGGCCTGCACGGTGTCGGGTTTTTCGAGGCAACCGTGGGTGTAAGGCACGGTGGTTTCAGTAACGGCACCATCCAAATGGGCGCTCGTGTAAGTCACGATTCCGTCGCCGCCGTTGCGGAAATCCACCTCGCCTTGGGTCGCGATGATGGAATCAAACGGGACTTGCGGGCGGTGTTTGGCCAGCGCCCCGAAGAACGGATGTCTGGTGGAGAGATTTTCAGTCCCCTCGACACCCCAGCCATGGAAGTCGCGCAGGATCGGCTGCACGAAGTCGCCGGGAAGATCGACCAAGGCCTGTAGGCTTTGGCGGGTCGCCTTTGGCAGGAACAAAATGAGCCGCAAGACCGCCCGGAACATGGTGACGTCGGCGAGGTCGCTGCCACGGTGCGGCGTACTGATGAAAACGACCCGTTTCACATCGGGCTCGCGGTGGAAAAACAAAGCGCTGTTGACCATCCGTCGGGTCTTGGCATCGATCCGTTGCGCGACTTTCCGCAGCGAGGCAACGAAGAAGGCCCGCCAGAAATCATTGCCGGAATCGATCACCTGCATTTGGGAAACCAAGCCGCCCATGCTGTGCCCGACGAGGACGATCCGGCCGTAGCCTGGATTCCGACGGGTGGGATCGAGCCTTTCGCGCGAGCGTTCGAGCAGCTCCCGGAGGCGTGCGGCGGTGACGGGGATGGGCAACTTGGTGGGATACATGAAGCACACCGGCTGATAGCGGCGGCGCAGTTCGGGGTCGGCTAACAATTCATTGGCGGAGTTTTTCCACACGTCCGGCCCCGAGAGCAAACCATGCACGAAGACGACGGGCACCTTGGTCTGGTCGTAGCGGTTGAGGAAAAACAACTGCGACTCCACCTCGCCCGATGCCGACGTGGCCGCCTGACGCGGGCTTTTTTCATCGGAGATGGCATTGGTCAGCGAGCGCTGCAACGCCGCAGTTAGATTCTCCGCCAGCAGCCGGGGATTCGCTCCGACATGCAGTTCTGACACCGCCAGTGGATTGTAAAAACGCAGCCTCGCCCCGGACTGGGGAAACTCCAGCACCGCCGTCGCTGCCAGGAATTCACCGCCGGGCGGATGAAACGGCTGCGCCACGCGCTTGGGATCGTCTTGCTCTAACACCACCGGCACGCCCACGCCGTCATGCGCGACCACCCGGTCGAAGCCCGTTGGAATCACGGCGGCGGCGAGTTCGCATTTCGCGAACTCCCCCAGCGCGAAGGTCCGCTCCGAGCCGCGGGCATCGACGGCGATCCGTCCCGGCTGCAATTGGATGCTCTTGCCCCAGGCGGCGGTGCCTTCATTCCTGCGGAGGGATTTCACCACCGCGACGACCGCCTGATTGTAGATCAGCAAGGCATTGCGTGCCTTTGGCGTGCCGGGCGATTCCCGCTGCATCACCCGCCATGCTTGCCGGGCTTGGGCGAGATCGGGCGCGGTTGGGGCGACCGCGCTCCGCCGCAGCGCGCCGGTCATGATGCCATTGCAAGCCGGGAGGGCTCCACAAAGCACCAACGCCAGCGCGACTGTTAGCGATCGCTTCATGACGGGTTGGATGACCGGTGCCATTGGGCACCCACTCGCGGGTCGGCGAGGCTGCGGAGAAGATGCAACAAGGCGTGGCTGTAGCTAGGGAAAGGATGGATTTCGTCCGGATGTTTCGGCTCCAGCTCCGGCGCAAGCCGCGGCAACTCGGCGTGCGGCAGGCCGACATGGAGGTGATGCAGTCCGTGGAACGGCTCGTGCAGCAGCGTGAAGGCGAACAATTTGCCCGGCCAGCCTTTGGCGACGATACTGCGGGTGGCGCTGTTCACCGTGCTGCCGGTTAGACCGACGTGCTCGATGTATTTGCGCCAGCTCTGGAGGTTTCCCGCGATGAAGGAGGGCAGCAGATACATCCACAGGAAATAGGTCCACACGTCGAAAAACCAAACGGCGGACAGGATGCCGATCCACACCACGAGCATCAGCGCGAGTTCCTGCCAGATGCGCTTGCGGACTTTCTTGCTGCGGATTGGCGACCCCTCGCGAAGGAAGGTCCGAAGAAACAGGAACGGCACGAAGAACAGGCCGCAGGTGAGTTCGAGGACGGCTGCCAGAACACGCGCCCAGCGCGGCGTGGTGGTTAGAACGAACGGCCACAATTCCTCGTCGCGCTCGGTGGCGAAGTGCGCGTGGTGCGACTGGTGCGACGCCCGATAGAGGCTGAAGCTCATGAAACTCAGTAGGCCGATGAGCACGCCGTCGAACTCGTTGAACCGCCGGTTCCGCCGCAGCAGGCCGTGGGACGCCTCGTGAAATCCGACTGCCGCGCCGTGCATGAAATGGCTGGTCACCAGCAGCAGTGGCACGGCGAACCACAGCGAGATTCCGTTTCGCAAGACCACGAGCATTCCGATCTCGGAGAAGAAAGCGAGGATGACGACAATTTGAAACGCCTGGCGGCTCACCCAGTGGGGTTCGTCCGTGGACTCCGATGTTAGAGTTTTCATCACAAGGTGGTCATGAGGGTGAAAGTTGAGCATTCAGGCGAACGGGATGCGCCCGCGAGGGTGGCCTGATAGAGCCGGTCGAGATCTTTGATTCCGGTGAGCGGGAAGAGATCGCGCCGGAACAACCAGACGACCTGCAGACCATCGCCTTCTTCGGTGATCTCGCAACCGAGATCGAAGCGGGCGGTGCCGGTGGAGCGCATCCGCAGTTTGGTCGAGATCCGCGGCAGCACGACGTCCGGCACCGGATGGTTCTGGAGGGCGAAGCGGACGTCGAAAATCGAGTGCTCGCCACTCGCGTGTGGATCGCCGAGGACAGCGGCCAGCTCGGCGAAGGGCATCGCGTTGGCGAATGAATCGAGTGTGGACTCCGACACCGCGCGCAGGTGATCAGAGAACTTCTGCGAGCGCTCGACTTGGCCTCGCAGCGGGACGACGCCGGCGAAGTAGCCCATCGTTTCGCGGACGGGCTCCTTGTTGCGATTGGCGACCGGCGTGCCGACGAGAATGTCGTCCTTGCCAGTCCATTTCGAAAGGGTGAGCTGAAATGCCGCCAACAAGGTGCTGAAAAGCGTGGTGCTGTGGCTGACGGCCAACCCCTTGAGGCCTCGCACCAGATCCGCCGGAATCGCCGAAACCCAACGTTCGAGCGGTGCCGCGCCGCCGACATGGTTCCAGATTTGGGTCGATCCGGCGAGGTGGGTTTTCCAAAACTCCGCGCGGCGGGCCAGTTCCGCAGGTTGCCAGAATGCCCGGTCGGCGGCCGCCCACTCGGTGTAGGTTTGCGCGACCGGCGGCAGCGAGTTTTTCAGCCCCATCATGCCGACGGCGACCGTCTTGCGCAGGCCGGTTAGCCCCATGACGTAGGCGGTGCAAAGATCCTGCACGAAGATGCCGAGCGACCATCCGTCGGCGATGGCGTGGTGGAAGGAAAACGCCAGGACATGGTCGTTCGCACCACGGCGGATCATTTCCAAGCGGTGGACCGGTCCTTGGAGCAGGTCGAAAGGCTGCCGATAGGTTTCCTGCATCACCGCTTCAAGATCATCGCCCGCTGACAGCTCGCGATAGCCTAACACCGCAGTGACTGTGGTGCGGATCATCTGCAGCGGACGTTCTTTCCCTGGCAGAAACGAAGTCCGCAGCGCCTCGTGGCGGTCGATGACCCGCTGGAGCGCCACTTCGCATTGTTCATGGGTGATCGGCCCCTTGATCTCGATCACGCCGCAGATGTGGTTGGCGGGATCCGCGACGGGGAGCGGCGAATTCTCCCACAATTCCCGCTGCGGCAGAGTGAGCGGCTGGAGGCGGGCTTCCCCGCTTTCCAGCCAGCGTTTGAATTGTACTCTTGGGTCCTGCGGCATCAGCAAACTCAGTTTTTCCCAGCCGTGACCGCTTCAGCGGACTCCGGCGCACCACCCAGCAAGAGATCGAGATCCTCGTCGGAAATGGAATCCAAGTCGATTTCCTCGCTGCTGGTGGCGGCCTCGAGGACCACAGTTTTCGCCGGACCATCGGCATCGGTGCCCATCTGCTCGGCGATCAGCGTGGCGATCTGGCCGATCGTCCGCGCCCGCATCAGGCTGGTCGGTGGCAGCGCGACACCGATGGAGCTTTCCAGCATCGTTTCGATTTCCACGCCCATCAGCGAGTCAAGGCCGAGGTCGGTTAGAGGTTGATCTTCGCGCAGGCTGTCCGGTTTGACCCGCAGCACGGCGCCGACCACATCGCGGACGGCCTCGCCGATGACGCCATTGCGATCTTCCGCCGACGCGGCTTGGATCTTGGCGCGCCAGTCGTTGCCGCCACCGCCGGTTTCCTGCGTTTCCACGCCTGCGGCGAAGATGCGCTCGACCAGCGGATTGTCCTGCATGCCGCGGAACGATTGCCGCCATTTCGCCCAGTCCACGCGGATCGCGGACATCTGGGTGGAGTGACCGGTGAGGAAGGATTCCATCAACGAGGTGACTTCGGCAGGCGTTAGAGCGCCGGTGCCTTGGCGGGCGAGGAACTCGGCGACACGCTCGTTTCTAGCAACGTAACCTTCGCCGCCTAACACGCCCCAGTTGATTGCCAGCGCGGGAAGTCCCAGTGCGCGGCGATGGTGGGCGAGCGAGTCGAGGAAGGCATTCGCCGCCGCGTAGTTGCCCTGCGCCGGGTTGCCGAAGATACTCGAAACCGACGAGAACATCACGAAGCAGTCGAGGTCCAAGCCTTTGGTATTTTCATGCAGCAACCAGGCACCGTGGGCCTTCGGGGCCATCACCACGCGCAACCGCTCGGCAGTTAGAGCGGAGAGCGGTGCGTCGTCGATGACCATCGCGAGGTGGAAAATTCCCTTGAGCGCGGGGATTTCGGAAACGAGGCGCTTCACGTCATCCGGCGAGCCGATGTCCGCCTTGGCGACGGTGATGTCGATGCCTTGGGCTTCGAGTTTCGCCACGAATGCCACGGCTTCCGGCGTGGATGCGCCGCTGCGGCTGCTGAGGACGAGGTGGCGTGCGCCGCATTCGACGAGCCACTCGGCGAGCACCCGGCCGAATCCGCCGAGGCCACCGGTGATCAGATAGGCTCCGTCCGGCTTGATAGAGAACGCGGGCATCGGCGGCTCGCCTTTGCGCAGCATGAAAGATTCGGCAAATCCGACGACCACTTTGCCGGTGTGCTTGCCACCGGCCATCAGGCGGAATGCGGCGTCGATCCGGCTTGCGGGGAACGAGCGGAATGGCAACGGAGTGAGCGCGCCTTTTTCGACCAGCCCGGCGATTTCCGCCATTAGATTGCGGGTTTCATCCTCGTCGCCTGCGAAGATCGCGTCCATGGCGATGACGTGGAACGAGGAATTCCGGCGCAGCCCCCACAGCGGGATGCGCGAGTTCATGTAAATGTCACGCTTGCCGATTTCAAGGAAACGCCCGGATTCTGCGAGGCAGGAGAGGCCCATCGGGATCGCTTCGGCGGCGAGCGCGTTGAGCACGACGTCCACGCCGCGGCCGTTGGTTAGTTCCATGACGGACTCCGCGAAATCGCCGCGGCGCGAGTCGATGACGTGCTTGACGCCGAGCGTTTTGAGCAAGGCACGCTTGGTCGGACTGCCGGCGGAAGCGATGACATCGGCCCCAAGATGATGGGCGATTTGGATCGCTGCCATGCCGACACCGCCAGCTCCGGCGTGGACGAGAATGCTTTCGCCCGCTTTCATCCGGGCGACGTTGTTCAGCGCATACCACGCCGTCATGAAGACGACCGGCAGCGTCGCGGCTTCCTCGTAGGAAAGATTGTCCGGCATTTTCCGAACATCGGCGGCGCGGGCCAGCGAGTGGGTCGCCAAGCCGAAAACCGCTAGGCCGAACGCCTTGTCACCGACGGCTAGATGGGTGACGCCTTCGCCGATCGCGATCACTTCGCCCGCCACTTCGTCGCCGAAGATCCGCGCGTCAGCGGTTTCCGCTGGGTAAAGCGCGAGCGCTTTGAGCACGTCGCGGAAGTTCATGCCGGCGGCTTTCACTTGGATCAGGACTTCGCCCTTCGAGCAGGCAGGCAACTCGAAGGGCGTGAAACGCAGGCTATCTAGCAGTCCACGCTCGCGGGATTCGAGGCGCAGCGGCACCGAGGCATCGAGGCGCTGTTCGTGATTTTCAAACCCACGGGTGATCCGTTGGACGTAGCGGGCCTCGCCGCGCAGGGCGACTTCGCGCTCGGTGTCCGCGTGGAGCAGCTCGCTCCACAGCAGGCCGCGATCGTTAGAAGATGCTTCGCTCGGCAGGTCGATGCCACGGCAGGCGAAATTCGGATGCTCGCCGAGGATGACCCGGAAAATTCCGATGGAAGGCGCTTGGGCGACGGCGGTGGCACCCATTCCGATGCCCGCCGGTTGTGCGCCACGGGTGACGAGGTCGATCCGCAACTTGGCGACGGCCATCGTTTCTTCCAGCGCGTGAGTTAGATGGAGCAGCGAGTCGATGCCCATCAGCGCGTCGTTGGTTTTTTCATCGAGCGTCCACAGCCAGACGATGCGTTCCGGCGGAGTGTCCTTTAGCAGGGCGGCGAAAAGCTGTTTCCAATCTTCCGGCTCGTCATCGCGGACGGCGAAATTGTCGGAGCCTGTGGCTGCGAATTTTTCGCCCCGGCGCACGACTTGGCAGCGCGAACCGGCTGCGGTGACTTGCGCGGCAATTTCATTTCCGAGTCCGGTTTCGTCCGCAAAAATGACCCATGTGGCTTCGACCGGCAGTTCCGATCCGGGTGCCTCCGCAGAGGCTTGGCCAGCTTTCCGGCCGAGAAGGCCGACTTGGCCTTCGCCTTCCGGTCCTTGGAGACCGGGCATCGAAATGGTTTCTGCGAAGCCGGCTTGCTTCATCGCGGATTCCCACTGGGCGCGTTGCATCAGCGGTTGGTCCGGCCGCAAATCGCGGTCGGTGAGATGCCACCAGCCTTGTGTTAGACCGAAAACCGACTCGGTCCAAAGTTGCGGCGTGGCCACGTCCATGAACATCAGCGTGCCGCCCGGCACGAGCAGGTCGTGGAGCATTTTCAGCGTCACGCGGACATCGGCCACGGCGTGAATGACGTTGGTGCCGACGATGAAATCATAACTGCCGGACTCGAAATCCTGATCGGCCGATGGTTTTTCGAGGTCGAGTACCTTATATTCCACCTCGGGGAAGGCCGCGAGTTTCTGGTTGGCGGCGGAGAAGAATCCGGCGGAAACGTCGGTGAATGTGTAGTGGTGGATGCCCCTATCTAGCAGCGGCAAGACTTGTGCGGCCAGACCGCCGGTGCCGGCGCCCACTTCGAGAATCCGCAGTCCGCGGCCTTCGGGCAGGTTGCGCGCGGCTTCCTGCACCGCACAGCCGATGCTCGCCATCCAGTGGCTGGAGAAAAGTCCGTCGCCGTAGAAATGATCGAGCAGATCCGCGTTGGCTCCGCCGAAGAGGACTTGCACGGCGTCTTTCTCGCCACGGATGATCGCGCCGAATTCCCCGCAACTGGAGGCGCAGAGCAGCGCTTCCGGCAAATGTCCGGGATGCCCGGTGAGGAAATCATGCAGGTTTTCCCGAGCTGCGTCCGCCAACCTGGCGAAGGCCGCCGTCGGGGTGTAGTTGTCGCCACTGGCAGTTAGCAGTCCGCGCTTGGCGAGCTTGTCCATCAGACGACCGAAAACCGTTAGCATCGGTTTGGCAACGCCGACCGACTCTGCGGAAAACTCGCCGTTGATGCCCATTTCACGAAGTCCGCTGGCGATGAGCGCGGCGGCCAAGGTATCCTCGGAAGCCATCACGGATTCGAGTTCGGCACGACCGCGCAAGGCGATGACTTCTTCCAGCGCCTTGCTGGCGACGTCACGGATTTGAACTAACGGAATCGGCTGTTGCGCGGATGGAGCGACAGTCGGCGCGGTGCGTTCCCAATCGACGTTGTAAACCAAATCGCGGCTACCACCGGACGAGCCGGCGCGGCGCACGGCGGACATGCTGACGGCGCGGAACCCGTCCACCAGCACGCACGGGCGACCGGATTCATCGTAGAGGCCGATGCGACCTTCGATCAATTCCTCGTTGAAATGCAGCACCTTGGCGCGGACCTGAGTGGAAGCCCCCGGCGAGCGAAGGAACAAAATCCTCGCGAAACGCACCGGCAGTTTCATCTTCGCCTTGCGGTCCTCGACCGTCTTGGCACCGGCGGAAAACACTTGAAGCGCACCGTCCAACAGAACCGGATGAAGCGCGTATTCCGAGGCGCGGGATTCAATCGATTCTGATAGTGAAACTCGGCCCGCCGACTTTCCGCCACCGGCGGCCAGCTCGCGGATCGGCTTGAACTCGTCGCCATAGCGGAGTCCCAGATCGCTCATGTGGCCGTAAAACGCGCCGACGCCTTCCGATTCCAGATCGGCATCCATCGCTTCGAGAGCGGTGTTTCCGAACGTTGATTCCGTCCGCTCGCTGCGCATCGAGCCCACGACATGCACCGACCACGAAGCGGCTTGGTCGAACTTGCTCTGGATCGTGAACGTGCGTTCGGCGGGCTCGTAAGTGAGTTCCATCATCATCGCCGAAGATGGCTCAGGCAGGATCAGCGGACGGCGGATTTCAAAATCCTCGATCGCGAACGGCCGTCCTTCGAACAACTGCAATCCGGCTTCCAGCGCCATTTCCACAAAGCCTGCGGCCGGGAAAATGATGTGCGTGTCCACCTTGTGATCCTTCAGGAAAGCCATGTGACGGCCGTCGAGGCGCGACGTCCACGTCGGCGTGGCGCGCGGTTGGCGGGAGTCCAGCAGACCCTTGCCGCCCGGAGCGAGACGGGCGTCGCGCAGCTCGCTGCATTCGTGCCACCAGCGGGCCCGGTCAAACGGATAGGCCGGCAGCGAAAGGATTTCACGCGACGGAGTCATCGCGGAAAAATCGAGAACCACCCCACCCCGGTGCAGCTCCAAGGCGGCTTCCAGATAGGATTCGTGCTCGTGATCACGGCGGGTCGATGCCGTCACCTGGCCCTTGAGACTGCGGGCAGTTAGACACTCGGTGATCGACATGGAAAGCGCCGGGTGGGCACTGATTTCCAGCCACACATCGACTCCGAAGTCGGCCACCGCGTTGACGGCATTGACGAACTGGACCGACTGGCGGATTCCCCGGCCCCAATGCGCGGCGACGCAGTCTTTGCCAGCGCAGCGCTCGCCGGTCACGGTGCTGAAGAACGGCAGGGTTTCCTCGTGAGGGGAAATATCGGATAGATCCTTGTTCAGGCGATCTGCGGCCGGTTGCATCATCGCGTGGTGATACGGATGGTCCACTTTCACAAACCGGGCGAAAATGTTCTGCGGCTCCAGCTCGGCGCGGATCGCTTCGAGCGAGGATTTCACACCGGCCAGAGTGAGCGAGCGTGGGCCGTTGAAAGCCGCGATGCTCACCGTGGTGTCGTGGCGGGCGATCAATGCCAGCGCCTCTTCTTCCGACAAACTCACCGCCAGCATCGTCCCTTCGCCACGGGCGCATTCGTTCATGAAACGAGCGCGCAGCACGATCACCCGTGCGGCTTCTTCCAATGGCAGAATTCCAGCGACGCAGGCCGCCGCCACTTCGCCGACGCTGTGGCCGACCACGGCGGCCGGCTCGACGCCAAGTGATTTCCAAAGCGCCACGAGGGCGAGCTGCATCGCGAAAATCGCCGGCTGGGCGATTTCAGTTAGCTGGATTCTCGAATCCGCCTCATCGCGATTGAGTTCCTCCAGCAGCGAGAAACTCGCGTAAGGACGCATCGCCGCTTCGCAGGCTTCCATCACCTCGCGGAACACCGGCTCGTTGCGCATCAGCTCGCGACCCATGCCCCACCACTGCGGGCCTTGGCCGCTCATGACGAAACCAATGCGCGGCGCGAACTCCGGCCGCGGCGTGAACGACGCACGACCCTTTCCGACCGTCGATCCGGCGGCGAACTCGCGCAGCTCTTCGGTAAGCTCGGTGGACGAACTCGCGACGACCGTCAGCCGGTGCGCGTGATGGTTCCGGCGTGCGCCGAGTGTGTAAGTGAGTTTCGGCAGGACCGGCGAAGTTCCATTGCCCAGTTCATGCGATTCGATCCAATCGCCCAGGCGCACGGCGGTCGCCTTCAGCGCGTCCTCGGACCGTGCGGAAATCACCAGCGGCCACGAGCGGTTCATTGGGAAATTTTCGGCCACCTTGGGAGCTGCGGCAGGCGGCTCGGCCAGAATGACGTGCGCGTTCGCGCCGCCGAAGCCGAACGAGTTCACCCCGGCGATGCGGCGTGCGCCGTTGTCTGGAAATGCTTCAAGCGTCGTGGGCACGCGCAGTTTCAAGCCCGGCATGTCGATGTGCGGGCTTGGGTTTTCGAAATGCAGGCTCGGAGGAATCTGGCCGCGCTTGAGTACGAGCATGCCCTTAATCAGGCCGACGACACCGGCCGCAGTTTCCAAGTGCCCGAGGTTGGTTTTCACCGAACCGATGGGCAGCGCGGATTCCCGTTCGCCGCAGAGCGCTTCCGCCAACGCGATCGCCTCGATGGGATCACCCACCGCAGTGCCCGTGCCGTGGGCTTCCACGAAGCCGACTTCCGACGGCTGGATTCCCGCGTCGGCACAGGCGTCGCGCACCAATTGCGCCTGCGCCTCGGTGCTGGGGAGCGAAATTCCGTTCGTATGACCGTCCTGGTTCAGCGCGGAGCCCAGGATCACGCCTTGGATCGGATCGCCATCCGCGATGGCTTGGGAAAGGGGCTTCAAGAGCACCATCCCCGCGCCTTCGCCACGGACGAAGCCATTGGCCTCGGCGGCGAATGCCTTGCACTTGCCGTCCGGCGAGAGCATGCCCGCTTGGGAGAATCCGATGAAGCCGTCCGGCGTGATGATCACCGTCACGCCACCCGCCATCGCCATTTTGCAACGTCCGGCACGTAGTGATTCACAGGCAAGATGCACGGCGGTCAGCGCGGAAGAACACGCGGTGTCCATCGACAGACTCGGGCCGCTGAGATTGAAACAATACGAAATCCGGTTGGCCGCGATGCTGTGCGCACTGCCGGTCGGCGAGTGCGAGCTGATGCCCTTGCGATCCGTGCCGCCACCTTGGATGTTCTGATAGTCGTTGTGGGAAACTCCCATGAACACGCCGATGTCCGTGCCATTTTCAAAATCCAGCACCTGCCCCGCGTCCTCGATCGCCTCCCATGCGGTCTCCAGCAACAGCCGCTGTTGAGGATCGATGTAAGGAGCCTCGCGTGGCGAAATCCCGAAGAACTGCGGGTCGAATTGGTCGATCTGATCGAGGAATCCCCCGCGCTTGGCGATCGACTTGCCGGCTAGGCCAGGCTCAGCGTCGTAAAAGCGTTCCACGTTCCAGCGGTCGGCAGGCACTTCGGACACGGCATCGCGGCCTTCGGCCAGCAGCTTCCAGAACGATTCGGTGTCGTTGACTCCACCGGGGAAGCGGCAACCGATGCCGATGATGGCGATGCCCTCCCTGCCGGTTTCTCTCTGGGTTACGTCTGAAGACACTGAGGGCGAGGGAGTCGGGGACTGGAAACGGGACATGGTCGATTGTCAGATTCTATGTGGATGGCGCGGCGGCAGGATTGAAGCTGAAGGGATTTAATGAGTTCCTTCAGGTCCACTTCCGGTAACCATTGTTTCCCGGGTGCCATCGTTTCCGACGTTTTCGGTGCTGTAAGTGGTGAAGTCAAAAACTTTCTCGGAACGCCGGAGGTCGTTCTCGTGCGATTCATGCCAAGAGTTTCCAAACTTTTGCTGAGTCCAAACCGACCTCCCGGCGATCGACATCACGCGGGAATTCCCATCAATTTCCACCCACCAAGTCAGGTGGAATAAATCGAGATAGCGATTGCCAAACTCCAAGCGTGAACTACTTAACAAACCCATGTGTGGCATCGCAGGTTTGATGGATTTGGCCGGACGACGGGCGGCACCTGATGGAGTGGTGGAACGGATGGCCCGGGCATTGATCCATCGCGGGCCGGATGAAGCGGGGTTCCTGCATCGGCCCGGACTGGCGCTGGCCTCGCGCCGGCTCAGCATCGTCGGATTGGCGGATGGCCAGCAGCCGGTCTGCAATGAAGACCAAAGCGTGTTCGCGGTCTTCAATGGCGAGCTGTTCGATCATCCCGAAAAACGCGCGGAGCTGGCGGCACGCGGCCATCGCCTGCACACCCACTGCGACACGGAAATCATCCCACATCTGTGGGAAGAGTTCCAGGAAGGGATGTTCGAGCGGCTGCGCGGGCAGTTCGCGATCGCCTTGTACGACGTGCGCCGGCACCAGCTAACACTGGCGCGCGACCGCTTCGGGATCAGCCCGCTTTACTGGACTAGGCAGGGCGACTGGCTGCTCTTCGCCTCCGAGATCAAGGGCCTGCTGGCCTCCGGCATGGTGACACCCAAGGCCGACCTGCGCGGCATCGATCACATCTTCACCTTCGCCGCCATGCCGGGGCCGGCGACTTGTTTCGAAGGCGTGCAACTGTTGCCCCAAGGCCACTATTTGCAAATCACCCCGGCCAACGAGGGCACTGCCGCGCCGGTTATTAGCGAGCGGAGCTACTGGACGATGGACTTCCCGAACCAAGGCGACGAGAACCCTGAAAGAGACCCGCGCAAGCTGGTGGACGAACTCGAGGACTTGTTGCTCAAGGCGGTGGAAAAGCGCCTGCGGGCGGACGTCCCCGTCGGTGCCTATCTCTCAGGCGGACTGGACTCGAGCATGATCGTGGCGATGGCCTGCAAGCTCAAGGGCGAGGCCATCAACACCTACACCATCCGCGTGGACGATCCCGCGCTCGACGAACTCAGCGCGGCCAACCGGACCGCCAAATACATCGGCACCAAGCCGCCGATTGTGCAGGATTTCAAAGCCAGCGACGCGCTGGAAATGTATCCGCAGCTCATCCAGGCGGCCGAGGCCCCGGTCATCGACACCTCGTGCGCGGCCTTGTTGATGCTGGCCAAGCGGGTGCATGGCAACGGCCAGAAAGTGGTCCTAACGGGCGAAGGTGCCGACGAATGGCTGGCCGGCTATCCGTGGTACAAAATCGCCAGGATCATGGGGGCCCTCGACGTGATCCCCGGGCTGCGGCTGAGCAACGTCGCCCGCCGCGCGTATCTGCGTTTTCACAAAGTGCCACAATACTCCGCCGGGTTCCGGGATGGGCTGGAGAAATCCGTCGGTGGCCCCAACGCGTGGATCGATTCCTACGGCGTGCTCGCGCTTTCCAAACTCCGTCTGTACGGCGAGCCGCTGCGCAAGGTGCGCGAACAAACCAACCCGTGGGCCGGGCTCGGGCTCAATCTGGAGCGGGCCGCACATTGGCATCCGCTCAACCGCAGCCTCTGGGTCGGCGCACGAGTCACCCTCGCCGGACATTTGCTTCAGGCCAAGGGCGACCGGGTGGCGATGCACTCGTCCGTGGAAGCGCGCTATCCGTTTCTCGACGAGGACGTCTTCGATTTCACCGCCAAGCTGCATCCCCGCTGGAAACTCAAAGGATTCCGCGACAAGCACCTGCTGCGACTGGTGGCGGAGCGCTGGTTGCCGCTGGAGATCGCGCGCCGCAACAAGGTCATCTTCCGCGCACCGTTGGACAGCTTCCACATCGACCCGGAGCCGAAGTTCGTCGGCGAGCTATTGAGCGAGGAATCGCTGCGGCGCACCGGTTATTTCGACGTCGCTGCGGTGCAGAATTGGCGCAAGGCCTTCCGCCAGATGCGGGCCGGCTCGCTGCCCCGGCTATCGATGGAAATGGGCCTCGCCGCAGTCGTCGCCACCCAGCTCTGGCATCACACCTTCATCGACGGCTCGCTGGCGGACCTGCCGCGGTGGACGCCCTGAGGTGGTTGCTGCGAGACGCCGCAACCACGATTCCATGCCGACTTCCCAGCACTCCAAGCCGAGCGGATCCAACATGAAGCGGCCGTGGCCCTGACTGCGGATCGCATTGCACCCCGGTCGGAACCCGTGTAGGTAACGCGGCGTGTGGCAAGAATTTCTATCAAACGGCGCGTGGCAAAACGTGGGGACGGGGGCGGCGTGGGCAGTCACGATTTCCCTGCTGCTGGCGGGGGCGGTCGGCTGCGTGCTGCCGGTGCTGCCAGGGCATTTGATCATCCTCATCGCCGCCATCGCCCACCGGCTGATGTTGGGCGAGACCTCGGGCTTGCGCTGGTGGTCGTTCCTCATCCTCGTGGTGCTGATGGCGATTTCCCAAACCTTCGAAATGCTCAGCGGGGCGGTCGGCTCGAAATGGTTCGGCGGCACGCGCTGGGGCGCGGGCGGTGCCTTGATCGGCACGGTCGTCGGGTTGTTTTTCCTGCCGTTCGGGTTGCTGCTCGGGCCGTTGAGCGGGGCCTTCGTCGGTGAAATCGCCTTCGCTCGGAAACACCCGCACCACGCGGCCATTTCCGGCGTCGGCTCGGTCGTCGGCACCATCGCCGGGATGGGCTTCAAGCTGGTGGTCGGGGTCCTGATGATCGTCTGGTTTTTCTTGGATGTGTTTTTGATCGGGAAATGAGCGGGCCTTGGATTGACGGCAGCCTGCTGCCGCTTTGATGCCCGCAGCCTGCTGCGGCAGAGATGGGAGCTGCGGCTTTTTCGAGGAAATTGAGTTCTCTCGCCGCCAGCAGGCTGGCATGGCCGGAAAGCGGCAGCAGACTGCACGCAGTCTAGGGCGGGAAGAATTTCATGAGCTTTTGCTTGGAATGGATGACTTGGCGGGGCAGTTTCGGCCCGCCGCTCCCCGGACGGTCGCAGTTTCCGCGCAAGCGGGAGGTGAGGAAAGTCCGGACACCACAGGGCAACGCGCCTCATGAAAGTGAGGGACGGGAACCGCGAGGAACCCGGACAGACAGTGCAGCAGAAAGATACCGCCGATGGCCCGACGCAAGTCAGGCACAGGCAAGGGTGAAATGGTGGAGTAAGAGCCCACCGCGAATCCGGGTAACCGGACGGCACGGCAAACCTCGCGTGGTGCAAGACAGAACAGGGAAAGGGCTGCCCGCCCGTTCATTCCCGGGTATTAGTCGCACCCTGCGCAAGCAGGGCGCCCCGCCTCGGCGGGGTGAGAGAACTGGCCGTCCAGCCCCGCAAGGGGTGGACAGAATCCGGCTTACAGGGGAGCGGCACTCCCTTTTCCGCCCGGAACTGTCGCGGCTGGCTATGACTCCCTCCCTTCGCATGGGCGGAGACGTCCATGCCCCTTGGGCAGAACTCCGCGCCATTCGGAAATGAGGGGGCCTGTCCACCGTGCTGTTATCCTAAAAAGGAAAATGGGCGAGTTCGTGGGGTGCCTTCGAACGAGGCGTTTGATGGCGGGTCCGGGTGGTGGCAAAGGGATCGGTTTTCACCCGCTGAGCAGGAGCGCAGCCTCGTCTGGCAGGCCGGGTAGCCATTTTCC
>JANMJJ010000045.1:0-50800 GCA_031371325.1 Akkermansiaceae bacterium
GAATGGCTCGCTAAACGTCTCGCCATGGGTCAAAGCTCCTATGTGAGCACGTTGGTTCAACGAATCCGCCGGGACAAAAAGGAACAAGGAATCTTAAAAAAGTATGAGAAGATTTGAAAGATCTAGGACTGACCCCATTCATCGATTTTATGACCCGGTGACGGGCAGATGGCCATCTAGAGATCCGATTGGGGAAAAGGGCGGGGTGAATTTGTATGGGTTCGTGATCAATAATCCCGTCGATTGGTTGGATTATCTTGGTCTTAGCACGTTGACCGTTAAAATTGATCGATATGCTAGAACAAAAGATGTAATATATAGCATAGTAACGGCGTCATCTGATAATCCTAATGTAAACAAGTGTTGTTCTTTGCCAATAAACTTTCATGGTTTGGAGAAGGGAAAGTCAGCACTTGTGGCAAATGCGATTAGACAGCCGCACAAGGGCGAATTGAACTTGTTAAATCCGAAGATTTGGGATAATTCAGTTTTCAGAAATGACAATTACGGGAATTCTTACGGTGCAAAAGGAATAACCGCTATTCGAGGAAGGGTTTTAAGACCGGAAGGCGCGAAGTGGTCGATTACAGTACCTGTGAAGCCACCGGATATGAATCAAGCCGATTATGATCGGGCTCTTGACTTTGAATGGAATACAGGTGACGTTGGAAACAACATACACGCAGGCAATGATGCTATAACTCACTCTGCTGGATGCACGCTCCTGGGTGATTGCCCGTCCCCAGAGGGCAATGGCCAATGGAGATTACCGAATCCTTATCAAGCATCTTTGGAAATCGACCTCCGCTTTAAAGCGGCGGTGGCTTGTGCAGAGCGCAACGATCCTAATATTAGGTTGGTGACAGATGCCAGTCAACTTCCCATCCTTCAAAATGCGCCAGTAATACTTCGTGCTAAACCTGTACTAGGATACAATCAAAAATAGTATGAGAAACATATCTATTATTGTGCAAATTGCGTTAATCTCTAGTGTAGGTTGCTCGAATTGGTCTAATCATGAAAGCGAATCAAGTAGCAACCGAATTGCGAGTCTATCCCCAGAGCGTGACATCAAAAGAGCAAAATTCCTGAGGTCTGATTTATCATTGAGCCAAGACGCCTATTCAGAACTTTTTTCAGGATTGAGAGAGGGTCCATTCCCGCTCGAACCTGATGGATTTTCCGGTGCCGAAAGACTTACCAAGAGGGAATTTGATAGATTTAAGGGTATTCAAGTAGAGGCACCAATTACTGCCGAATTGTATCAAAAACTAGTCCAACTAGAAAACTATTTTAGAATTAACAATAGAAATAAGAAGTTTTCTGATAATTATATCAATGAAGATATTCTGATTTTGGGAAATAGTGATATCACGCTTGCTCTTCAATATGTTTTTTATGAATTACATTCATTAAAACGAGCGAACCGATATGATGGAATCAATCTACATTCGACAGAAATACCGAAGCCGGATTTGATAGGAAGAAACAATCTAATAAATGATTTGAGGATTCTTAGTAAAAAATATGGGTATACCCTTACTGGGTATTTTTGGTCTGGAGAGATTAATGAATTTAAGGGAGAAGCTCATTCAGATTATAGAACCTCAGCACTTGAATTTTATCTAGCAAGAGAGTAAAACAATCTTAATGTATGGCTCCGGGAGAAGTGAACGGGGTCAGTCCTAGATTTTTCAAATATCCTCATACATTTTCAAGATCTTTTGTTCCTTTTAGTCTCGGCGAATTCGTTGGACCAGCGTGCTCACGTAGGAACCGTGACCCATGGCGAGGCGTTCGGCCAGCCATTCATATTTGGGGTCAGTCCCCGCAATGAAACAAAATGAACTTGACGGGAGGGATGGCGCCGGGAGAGGGTGAGGCATGGCAAGACCGCTGCGATTCCAGTATCCCGGAGCAATTTATCATGTGATGGCCCGGGGCGATGGCGGGAAGGTGGTGTTCGAGACCGATGATGATCGCCTGGTTTTCCTGAAGCGGCTGGAGGAGGCGTGCGGGAGTTGCGGCTGGCGGGTGCATGCCTGGGTGCTCATGGGCAACCATTTTCATCTTTTGTTGGAAACGCCGCTGCCGAATCTGGTGGCGGGCATGAAGTGGTTGCTGGGCACCTTCAGCCAGGGCTGGAACCGTGCCCGGAAACGGCGGGGACACGTGTTCCAGGGGCGCTATAGATCGGTGCCGGTCAATGGCGGTGATGCGGACCGGTATTATTTCCGGATCGTGGCGGACTACATCCATCTCAATCCGGCACGGGCCGGGTTGGCGGGCGGCAAGGCGGGAAGGCTGGCCAGCTACCGTTGGAGCAGTCTGGCGTGTTATGCGAAGGGCAAGGGGCCGCCGTGGCTGGAGATGGAACGGGTGCTGCAATCCTTCGAACTGGCGGAGGACGGCCGCGGCCGGCGCGCTTACGCCGCCTGGCTGGAGGCGAGGGCCGCGAATGACGGCGGCGGGATTGACGAGGCGGCTCAGGCGGCGCTGCGCCGCGGCTGGTATTTGGGAGAGGAAACTTTCCGTGACCGGCTGCTGGATCTGGTGGACAAGGCGAAGGGCGTCAAGCCCCGGCAGCGGCGGAGAGCGGGCGGTCTGGAAAAGGACCATGGGGAGAAAGACGCCGAGCGGCTGGTGCGGGAACTCGGGCCGAAGCTGGGATTGCCGGTTGGAATGGGGGAGCTGGCGGAATTGCGGAAGGGAGACGGGCGCAAGGCTGTGCTGGCGGCGGTGTTGAGGCGGCGGACGGCGGTGGGTGCCGGATGGATTGCGGAGAGATTGGCGATGGGCCATCCCGGCTCCGTGAGCCGCCAGGTGGGCATCGTGAAGCGTGATCGCAAACTGCAAAAACAAGCGGATGAACTGGCGTGAATGTGCTAGTGCGGGGACTGACCCCGAGAGACTGACCCCGAGAGAGATGTGCTAGTGCGGGGACTGACCCCGAGAGAGACCCCGAGAGAGACCCCGAGAGACGACCAACACGAACAAAGCGATCACTACGTACTTCAGCCACTTCAGTGCATGGGATCCCGATGACCTCTGGGCGATTTGATCCGTCTTCGATTGCATGTGCCTGACTCTACGCTCCCACCACGCACGGCACCAGCGCACCGTCGCTCATGCCGTGGATCTTCTTCTTGTTCGCCGGGACGATGGTCGCCAGGCAGCCACCGAACTTGGTTTCTCCGGCATCGTTGGTGAAAAAGTAGGGGCACAGCCGCACCCGGCCCTGCATCATCTCCACCGAGCCATCGTCCCGGAAAACGGGATGCTCGATCCGCCGCCCTTCGCGGAATTGCTGGAGGATCCATGGTTGCTCGGAAGCTTGATCCAGCGCGGTGTGGAGCCGTTCCGACCATTCCGAGGAAGGCATGTCATGGCCGATAAACACTCCGCGCGAGCCCCAGGCGGTTTCGTGAAATCCGCTGACCTTGAGCACGAGCTGGCGTTCCTTCTGGCTGAAATTCGCAACCTCCTCCCAAGAATGCGCGTTGATCCTCGGCAAGGCCGCGTGAGGTGGCAGGGGCGTGGGATCCAGCACCCAACCGAACGGCACCAACTCGCGCAGACGCTTGAGATGGCTGCCGCGCATCGTTTGCGCCCAGATTTTTTTCAGCGCCGGCGACCACAGCAAGGCCAACCAAAGCTTGTCTTCCAGGTGCGGCTTGAATGGTGGCGTGATTTGAATCTCACCCGCCGCCGCTTTCTCGGCGAGGCGTCTCACGGCGGCAATCGACTCCCAGTCGAACAGTTCGAAAAACCGATAGAGTGCCTGGCCGTTCGGTTCGTATTCTTCCGCCGGAGCCACCTTCCACGCCGCACCCAGTTCCCGCGTGAGCCACTCCATTTCCGGCCGGTAATCTGCCGATTCCTCGGAAACCAGCACCGTGCCGCCCTCCGGCATCAGCGACCGGAAACCGTCGATCATGCCGTCCGGCCCGCCCAGCACCTTGAAGCCGGCTTTGGCATAGACCTGCGAGAGCCAGGCCGTCACGCCGATGCCGCCGGGCACGCTGTCCAGCTCGGTCATCGCGAAACCCGTCTCGGTCAGGATCAAATCCGGCCTGATGACCCGCGGGAATTGCTCCGCCGTGGAGGTTTCGCGTTGCAAGCGGACCAGCCATTCCGGCTTCCCCTCGTCCAACAGTTCCGCCAGCCATTCCGGCAATTTGGCCGCCGCGCTCCGGCGGTAGAGGCCATCGCAGGTCTGTTGGAACCTCGCCAGCGGATGCCCCAGCGCCATCATTTGGCGGGCTTCGGCCTGGCTCAATTTCAACGGTTCCGGCGACCAACGCCACGCGCCGCCGCCGAACAACCCGCCTTCCGGCAATCCGTCGCGCAAATCAGAAAGACTCAATCCCATCCCGCGCCGACTTTTCACTTCATCCGCGTGCTTGCCAAGTGATTCTTCAGGCTTGCGCACGATCAAAACCTCGCCCTTCATTGCCTTCATTCGATGGTGCCCGAGGTCTTGAGCTACGCCTGTCCCTTCTGCGGCTGCGAAGTCCGTGTGGGGAAAACGTGTCCGGGCTGTGCCAAAAAAGCGAAGAAGCCGAAGCCGCGATCCTGGGAGCAGGACCCATCCAAGGACGGACTCAACTTGCCCGACGACGATTTCGACTACGAAAAATTCGTTGCCCGCGAGTTCGGTGCCGCGCCGCACCAAGGACTCGGCATCAAGTGGTATTGGTGGCTGTTGGGAGTGGCGCTGCTTGCCGCCATGCTCTCCGGCATTATTTGGATCGGCTGATTTCGCGCGTCACCGGGAGTAGTGCTTGGGATCGTTGGAAGCGGTCGGATCAAGTCCAACCCGTGGTTCGCGGGCGATCTTGGCGGGGACGGACGCTGCGAGGCCGGATCCCGTCGAAGTTTCCCGCCGTCATTCCGCGACTGCCAATCACTGTCCTCGTCGCCGTCCTCTTCGTCGGCATCGTGCCAATCTTATGGAAGGGCCGGGAATATGCCACTCTGTCTCCCGCGTGAAGAGACCGCTCGATCCGCTCGAAATAATCCGGCAATTCGGTGGCCTGCCGGATCTCCCTAGCCATCACGACCAGCCAAATCACCAACGCGAGGAGAAGCGCCCCGGCAATGATCCAGCCGGTGGAAACCGCCGTGCCGAGGAACGTCACGGCCGCCAGCGATAGCACGCCGATCCAAGCGAAGCATGCAGCTACTAGCACGATCAACACTTTCAACGGCTTTAATGAAACGTTCAATATTCATTAATTATCAATTTAGCTCGTCCATGGCAAGCTCCACTTTTATCCACGTTTTCACGCGATTGCGTAGGTCAAACCCAGCGGCGACCGGTGATCGCCGTTACACCAGCAGCGCGATTTGCTCGCCGGGGCCGTGGACGCCCTCGATGAGGATGCCCTCCACATCGGCGGTCTTGGACGGGCCGGTACACCAGATGATGTTGGGACTGTCGCCGAAGGCGGCGATGGCATCCGGGATGGTGCGGTGGATTTCCGAACGCTCCAACACGGCCACGTGGACCCACGGTGAGAGCGCGGCGAGGCGGTGCGAGGTGCGGTTGTCGTCGATGATGACGGTGCCGGATTCCGCGATGGCACCGGTAGCGCGGGTGATGCCGAACTGATAGTCGTCGTAGCGCTCGCGGTGGTATTCGGTTTCCACGGTCAGGCCGGCGGCGGTCAGGTGGCTGCCGATGGCGTCGTACAGGGCAGGGTCACAGTAGCCGTGGAGCTGCTTGGTTTGTTTGAGGAAATCGATCAACTGAATGATGGAGGTCATTGCTTTGCCGTTCACTGCGGAGAAGTTGCGGGCGAAGATTTCCCAGAGATCGGAGCCCGCGAGTTTCGGCAGCGAATGGACGAGCGCTAGGTCGTATTCCGGGTAGGCGGTTTTGGTTTTTAATGCCGCGTTGGCGGACTCGATTTTGGCGAAGATGGCGGTGCGGGACATGGGGAATAGTTGCGGGTTTTCAGTGTTCAGTGTTCAGGAAGATGACATCCTAACTATTTCCTGTTCTTCAGCCATTTGCGAAAATCTCCGCCGTGGGATTCGGGGAGGGTGCGCTGGCCTAACCA
The DNA here is from genome assembly GCA_031371325.1 of Akkermansiaceae bacterium. Taxonomy (GTDB): domain Bacteria; phylum Verrucomicrobiota; class Verrucomicrobiia; order Verrucomicrobiales; family Akkermansiaceae; genus Luteolibacter. Next base: position 6,066 of record JANMJJ010000045.1, read on the forward strand.
GTCTTGGAGCGGCTTGATCGGGGCGACTTGGATGGGAAGGTGGTTCATTGCCTTGGACATGGTCATGGCGGTGCGCCAAAGCGAGGGTGAGGTGGCGAGAGTGGCGAAGGGCGACATCGGAATGGCCCCGGCGGAGGGGATGGATTCGCGTTTCGCCTTGTCGCGTAGGCGTAGTAACAGGTCGGGGATCGGGATATCGACGGGGCAGACTTCGTTGCAGGCACCGCAGAGGGAAGAAGCTTTCGGGAGGTCGGCGAGTTCGGGGAAGCGGCTGCCGAAGAGGATCGGTGAAAGCACCGCGCCGACGGGGCCGCCGTAGGTGGAGCGGTAGGCGTGGCCGGAGGCTTGCCGATACACGGGGCAGACGTTTTGGCAGGCGCCGCAGCGGATGCAGCGGAGGATTTCCTTGCAGTTGGAGGCGAGGACGTCGGTGCGGCCGTTGTCCATGAAGACGACGTGCATGTGCTCGGGGCCGTCGGGTTGGTTAGGCGAGCGCGGGCCGTTGATGAACTCGGTGTAAACGGTGAGCTGCTGGCCGGTGGCGGAGCGGCCTAGCAGGTTGAGGAAAACGGCGAGGTCCTTTTCCCGGGGAATGATTTTCTCGATGCCGATGAGCGCGATATGCACCGGCACCGGGGCCATGCCGAAGCGCGAGTTGCCTTCGTTGGTGATGAGGGCGAGGCGGCCAGTATCGGCACAGACGAAGTTCGCACCGGTGATGCCGGCTTGGGCCTGCATGTATTTTTCCCGCAGAAACACGCGGGCTTGGCGGGTGATGGTTTCCGGATCGTCGTTATACTCGCTGCTGATGCCCTCGCGGAGAAATGTCTTGGCGATGTCGCGGCGGTTCTTGTGGATGATCGGCTTGACGATGTGCGAAGGCTCGTCGCCGTCGAGCTGGATGATGAATTCGCCGAGGTCGGATTCGAGGCACTCGACGCCATTCTCTATCAGGAACGGGTTCAGGTGGATTTCCTCGGCCGCCATCGACTTGGATTTCGTGAGCTGCGTCACGCTGTGCTGGCGGAGGATGGTTAGAATGGTCTGGCGGGCGTCCTCGTCGGTGGCGGCGTAGTGGACGTTGACGCCGCGGTCGGCTAGCGATTTTTCGGCTTTCGCCAAATAGTCGCCCAAGTGATGGAGAGTGTGGTCCTTGATCGAGGCGGCCAATTTCCGCAAGGCGTCGGGATCCGGGTAATCCTCATGCAGGACATGATAGCGCTTGTCCGTGCCTTTGGATGAGCCGTCGATGACCGACGCTTGCTTCTCGTCGGAAATGTCGCGGGCGTATTGATCGATGGGTTGGATGCCGATCATGGGAGGGAATTTCTGAGGATTTGGATCGCGTGGAGATGCTCGATCGGCCGGCCTTGGGTGACGGCGAGGCCGTTGAGATGCATCAGGCAGGACATGTCGCCGCTGACGAGGATGTCGGGGTTGGTTTCAAGGATGTGGTCGAGCTTGAGCGAGCCCATGCGCCCGGAAATGTGCGGGAAGGTGACCGAAAACGTCCCGCCGAAGCCGCAGCATTGCTCGTCTTGGCCGAAGGGCGTGACGACGGCATTGTCGATGGACGCGAGGAGCTGGAGAGTCGCCTCGCCGCTGCCGGTGCCGCGGCTGTGGCAGGAGCGGTGGAACGCGATGCGGGTCGGCTTCTCGAATTTTCCCGGCCATTTCTTGATGCCCAAGCCATTGAAAATGAAGTCCATGACCTCCCAGGTTCGGCGTGCCAGCGAGTCGATGGACGGCTCCGGGGCTTCCTCGAACTGTAGCGGATTGCCATGGAAATTCATCGCCGCGCAGGAGCCCGACGGGACGATGACCGGCAGATCCCCGGCGAAAACCGTGGCGCAGTGGCGGGCGACCTTGCGCGATGCCACCCAGTCGCCGGAATTGAAAGCCGGCTGCCCGCAGCAAGTCTGGTTTTCAGGGAATTCCACGGTGACTCCGAGGTGTTCGAGGACTTCCACGGTGGCCCGTGCGACGTCGTCGTAAAAGGCATCGCAGAGGCAGGTGCCCATGAGGAGCACGCGTTTATCGGTAGGTCGCTGGAGCTGGCTGGCCATGGGGAAATCGTGGGATACTAGTGCCTCGGTCAGCACTTGGCCGCAGGCTAATAGTTGGGACGGAAAGGACAATGGCGAATGTAACGAGGCTTGCATGATTGCGGGGAATCACCCGTCCGGGTGTGAGTAGCCGGTGTCGTGCAGTTTACAGCCGCTCACGGTACCAGCGATGCATTGAATGCGAGCAGGGACAAATTGCCGCGGAGTTTTTTCTCAAGCTCCCCATCACTCCAGACACGGCTCAACACATCCTCGTGCTCATCGGCATCCCGGATGGATTTCAGCACGTCCAGCCAACAGGCTGCACGCTGGCTAGCCGTCGGTTCGCCGCTCAGAATCCGGATGGCTTCGTCGGGCCGCCCGTCGCGGGCTGCTCGCATGGCCAGCGAAAGTGGCTGCCTCTCGGGATGGACGACGAATTCGACCACCCGCCGCAGATCGACCGGACGCACCGGCTTGGGGAGAAAATCGACCACTCCCAGGCGGATTGCACGCAGCGCCGCGTTCGGACTCAGTGCGGCGCTGCACAGGACGATGGAAATGTGGTTGCCTTGGCGGCGCAGCGCGTCGATCACGCCGAACCCGTCCAGCTCGGGCATCCGCAAATCAAGGATCACGATATCAAAGTCCACCTCGGCGATTCGCTCCAAGGCAAGGCGGCCGGTGGCGGCGGTTTCCACCGTGGTCGTCCGGTTGGAAAGGGCATACGCGAAACCGAGACGCAACGTCGGCTCGTCATCCACGACCAGCACCCGCAGCTTCGTGCCTCCCTGCGTCGTTGTATTGTCAGGCGATTGGGACATCGACGTAAAATTCGGTTAGTTTGTCCGTTCGCTCGCGCAACCCAATGCGACCTTCATGCGCTCTCATGATTTCCCGGGAAATGAACAGCCCGAGTCCCACGCCGTCAGCCTGTTGCCCTGGCGCACGGTAAAAGCGCTCAAAGATCCGGCTCTGGCTGCTGTCGGGGACGCCCGGTCCTTGATCGATCACCGAGACGCGCAGGTGCTCGGCATCCGGCTTCGATTGGCGGACAATGACCTTGCCGCCCTGCGGGCTGTGATTGATCGCGTTGGAAACCAGGTTGTTCATGACCTCATCCAAGCGGATCGGGTCGGCGAGAATCTCGGGAAAATCCTTCGCGCCGTCATCGATTTGAAGCTCGACGTTCTTGGCTGCGGCAGCACCGCAGTAGAGCCGAGCCGCGCGCGCCACGCTGTCGTGAAACGCCATCGGCCTGCGGGACAGATGGGTGGCACCGCTTTCCGCGCGGGACAGATCCAGCAAGGTGTTGAGGGTGCCGAGCAGGCGCTCACAGTCATCGTTGGCCGATGAGACCATGATCTTTTGCATCTCGTCGAGATGGTTGGACCGGTCTTCCAGCAGCAGGTGCAGGACCATCCGAATCCCGGTTAGTGGGGTCTTGATCTCATGGCTCACCGTCGAGAGCAGATTCGTCTTCATGTCATCGAGCCACCGGATGCGGCTCACGTTGTGAAGCAGGACCGCCCAACCGGATTCCGAATGGTTCCCGAAATCAAAGCGGAAAATCCGGGGCAGATAGTAGAACTCTTCCTCGTTGATCCGGAACAGCAATGCCTCCTGCGGGTCCTCGGGTAAAAAATGCGCGGAAGTTTCTCGGCACTCGTCGAGGATACGCTGGATCTTCAGCGGCAAACGACCGGTGATGCCAAGGCTCTCCGTCAGTTTTTCCGCCGCCGGATTGATTTGGACGATGCCGCTGTCATCGCTCAGGACAAAGACGGGAGAGGGAATCGCTCCGAGGATGGCGCTGTTGACCATGTTGGCGTGCTTCAGCCGCTTGTCGCATTCGCTGCGGCGGACCTTCAGCTCGGCAGCCATGTCGCTGAAGGCGGAGCTGACTTTGGAGAATTCACTTCCCTGGCTGGGTTCCGGCAAAGGCAGCTCGAAATTGCCCTTGCGGATTTCCTCGATCGACTGCTGCAAGGAGGCCACCGGCTCCACTAGGTGCCGGACGAGCTGGAAATAAATCAGCGCCGTGATTGATGTGCCGAGCAAGACCAGGGTCACCACGAACAAGGTGTTTTTGCCGGACTCCTCGCCAAGCCGGGCAGCTCCGGAAAGTAGCAAAGCGGCGGCTCCCACGCTCCACAGGAGAAGAATGACGGTGAGCAGTCCAAAGAAAAGCCGGTGACGGAGCATGGGTGCGGTGGTGGATTTTCAATTGATCCCGAAGCGCTTCCGCTTGCGGTAGAGGGTGGCTTTATCGATGCCGAGCACGGCCGCCGCGTCATGCAGGGAAGGTGCCCAGCCGAGCACCTTGGTCAGGTGGGCCTGTTCGATTTCGTCGAGGCTGTGCTCGCCGCCGATTCCCAGATTTGCCGACTCCGGAGTGGCCCCGCCAGTGGGAATGGACGATGGGCGGGGCAAGTCTTCCGCTTCCACCGATGAGCCCCGGGCGAGGATGGTGGCGCGTTCGATGGCGTTGCGCAATTCCCGCAAGTTTCCCGGCCACGGGTGACGCATCAGGGCGCTGTGACCGTTGTCACTGAAACCCTCGAGCTTGCGACCCAGTTGGGCCGCGAAAAAATCGAGATAATCTTTGGCGAAGCGTCCGAGGTCACCGGTCCGCTCACGCAGCGGCGGAACCGTCACGCTGATCACGTTGAGGCGATAGTATAGATCCTCGCGGAAATGGCCTTGGTTGATGCTGGCATTGAGGTCGCGGTTGGAGGCGGCGATGACGCGGACATTGGCCTCGCGGACCTTGTTTTCGCCGAGGCGTTCATATTCGCGCTCTTGAAGCAGGCGCAGCAGCTTCGGCTGGATTTCCATCGGTAGCTCGCCGATTTCGTCGAGAAACAAAGTGCCGCCATCCGCCGCGTGGATTTTCCCCCAAGTGTCTTTGACGGCTCCGGTGAACGACCCTTTCATGTGGCCGAACAGCCCGCTTTCCAAGAGTTCCTTGGAGAGGCTCGGGCAGCTCACCGTCACGAAGGGCTTGTCCCGCAAGTGGCTCCGCTCGTGGATCTCGCGGGCGATGACACTTTTCCCGGTGCCGCTCTCGCCGAGAATGAGGATCGACGCGTTGGTCGCGGCGGCGCGGAACAGGATGTCGAATTCCTCCCGGGTCTTCGCGTCCTCGGAGGAAAAACGCAACGGTGGCGAGCCGTGGCGAACCTCACTTTTCAACTCCTGGAGTGTCTCTTTCAGCCGGACGACTTCGACCTGGGTCTTCAGGGCTTTTTGCGCCTTGATCAAAATCGCCCGCAACTGGTCGGGCGTGAAGGGCTTTTCCAAGTAGTCAAACGCGCCAAGCTGCGTCGCCTTGACGGCCGTCGAGATCGACGCGTGGGCGGTGAAAATCGTCACCAATTGCTGCGGCTTCAGCGCCACGATTTTTTGCAGGATTTCCAGCCCGTCCTCGTCGCCCAGCCGCAGATCCAAGAACACCAAGTCGAAGGTTTCCTCCTTGATCCGGCGCATTGCGAGGCTGCCATCTTCTGCGGTTTCCACGTAGTGACCCTCGGCCTCCAAGGCCATCGAGGTGGTCAGGCGAATCGACTTTTCGTCGTCAACAATGAGGATATCCATGCAATTTGTGGGGGGGATGGGTTTCTTCTTATCATTCGGCGTGCCGTCGCTGGTTGAATTGCCAAGTAGTTCAATGCCAACTCTTTAGATGGGATTACGAAGACCCCCTTTGCAACCGAATCATGCAAAACACTACGATCCCCCATCGCTTCGTGCAACATGCATTGAATTTCCTCCCGTTGGGTTTTCCCGGAGATTGTTGATAAGGATTAAAAATGAATGGCTTGCAACATTTCGAAAAGCTGGCGCGGGATTTGCGAAACGACCCTCACCATGAACCCTATACTCATTGCCAAAACCAATTGTCAGAACTCGAACTCGCCGGTCCGAATCTTCGTGATCGCTGCCGGAGCCGCCCTGCTATTCGTTGCCGGAGCCACCACTTCATGCAGCACCGCCAAGGGCTTCGGCCAAGACGTGGAGAAAACCGGAGACAAGATCCAGCACGCGGCTTCCCACTGAAGCACCTATCGCTGTGCTCAAGCCGTCGGGGAGGGGTCGCCCTACCTGGCGGCTTTTTCGCGGGTGGATTTTGGATGGTGAGCGCTTCGACAAACGGAGTCGCAGCGGATCACAAGTCAGGGAAAATGTTTCAGCACTTTCTCCACCGCTGCTTCCGCGGTTAGCCCGTGGAGTTCGCGGAGGGTTTCCGGTTTGCCGTGTTCGATGAATTCATCCGGCCAGCCGATGCGCTCGACCGGGGTATGGATGCCCGCGTCGTGGAGATTTTCGATCACCGAGGCACCGAAGCCGTTGAACAGGACGTGGTCCTCGAAGGTGCAGACGACCTTGCATTTCGCGGCGTAGGTCTGGAGCACGCCAGCGTCGAGCGGCTTGATGAAACGCGGGTTGATCAGCGCGACTGACAATCCCTTTTCCTCTAACATTAACTTGGTGCGTTCGGCCATTTCGAACATCGTGCCGAGGCCGATGAGCGCCACGTCGGTGCCGTCCGCGACGACTTCCGCCTTGCCGATTTCCAGCAGCGTCGGCTTGGTTTTGACGGGCGTGCCCTTGATCACGCCGCGCGGATAGCGGATGGCGGTGGGGCCGGCGTCGTACCGGGACATCGTGAACAGCATGTCCACGAACTCGTCCTCGTCCTTCGGCTGCATGTGGATGATGCCGGGGATGTGGCGGAGGTAGCCGATGTCGAACAGCCCGTGATGGGTCGGCCCGTCATCGCCTGATAGACCGCCGCGATCCATGCACAATCTAACCGGCAGACCTTGCAGCGCCATGTCATGGATGATCATGTCATAGGCACGCTGCATGAAGGTCGAGTAGATCGCGAGGAACGGGCGGAAGCCTTCGGTTGCGAGGCCGCAGGCGAACAGCGCGGCGTGTTCCTCGGCGATGCCGACGTCGAAATAACGGTCCGGCAGCTCTTGCTTGAAGATTTCCAGCTTGGTCCCACCGGGCATGGCGGCGGTGATGGCGACAATCTTGGGGTCCTTTTTGGCGAAATCCGTGACCGCCCGGCCGAACAGATCCGAGCAGGTCGGGGTGGCGGTGGCATCGGTGGAACCGTCGTCGATCTTGTAGGTGCCGAGGCCGTGGAATTTCCCGGGGTTGTCGAGCGCGGGCTGATAGCCACGGCCTTTCTCGGTGATGATGTGGAGGACGACCGGCTCGTGCAGCGTCTTCAAATGCTCGAACGTGCGCACCAACAGCGGCAGGTCGTGGCCGTCGATCGGGCCGAAGTAACGCATGCCGAATTTCTCGAACAGCACGTTCTGGAACAACAGGTTCTTCGCGCCCTCCTCGACCTTGTGGGCGAGTGTGCGCACGGCCTTGCCGGCGATTTTCTCGACGAAGTCTGCGGCCTGGCGGCGCACGGCGGCGTAGGTGTGGTGGGTCTGGAGCGCGTTGAAATAGCGGGCGATGGCACCCACGTTTTTGTCGATCGACCACTCGTTGTCGTTGAGCACGACGATGAATTTCTTGGTCGTCTCCGCGATGTTGTTGAGCGCCTCCAGCGTCGGTCCGCAGGTGAAGGCGGCATCCCCGGCGACGGCGACGACATGATTGTCACCTCCGGCGAGATCGCGGGCGGCGGCCATCCCAAGCGCGGCGGATAGCGCGGTGCCAGCGTGGCCCGCGCCGTAGGAATCGTGCGGGGACTCGGTGCGGAGCAGGAAGCCGTTGAGACCTTTGTAGGTGCGGATCGTGTGGATTTGCGCGGCCCGCCCGGTGAGCATCTTGTGGACGTAACCCTGGTGGGAAACGTCGAACACGAATTTGTCCTCGGGGGTGGAAAAAACCCGGTGCAACGCCACGGTCAACTCGACGACACCGAGATTGGGGCCGAGATGGCCACCGGTTTTCGAGAGCGAATCGATCAGCGTGTGGCGGATCTCATCGGCGAGTTTCGGCAAGTCCTCGTCGGCGAGTTTCTTGACGTCGTCGGGTGAATGAATCGTGGAGAGCAGGGGCCCGAGGGCCGGTGGCTTAGAAGAGTCGGATGTCATTTGCGTCGTCGTCGGGATCCTCCGGAGGATCGGTCGGGGTGGAGATTTCGCGAGCGTCGGCGGTTTTCGCATCGGCATCCAGTGCAATCTCGTTCTGATTGCGGAGGGTGATGAGCTCGATCCGGCCGCGGGCGGATTGGAGAATTGCCTCGCAGCGGATTAGCAGCGCGGAACCTTTTTCATAATGCGCCACCAGATCTTCGAGCGCGAGGTGTTCGTGCTCCATGGACTCGACGATTTCTTCGAGGCTGGCGAGGGCGTCCTCGAACGTGAGTTGCGGCGTGCCGTCGTCTGCTTCATCGCTGGATTTGCGGCGTGCCATGGTTATTTCCCTTCTTCCGGGTTGGCATTGTTGATCGCCCGCTCGCTGTAAAAGACCATGTCCAGTCCGACAAGGGACTTGCGGTAAGGGTAGCGTTTGGCAATGCCCTCGATGTGCTGGTCCTTGTCGAAAATGCCGACTCCCGAAGGAAATTGGCTGGTGGGCCGTGACGGAAGGGTCGCGAGGAATACCGGGCCATCCAGCACCAGTGAGGTGAAATCCTTGTAATTGGCAGCTACCTCGGACAACGGTCCAGAGCCATGGGACGCCGGCGAAATGACGATGCCCGCGACGGGCGTTTGGAGGTCGGCGGCCATGGTTTCAAGTTTTTCAAACCCCATGCGGGTCGGCGGCAGCCAGATGGCCACCCGGTCGGCGTACCAGGCGACGGCCCAGGGTTGATCCGAGAAAACGACCTGTTTTTTCTCGTCAACCCAGCCTTTGAGACCTGCGGATTTGCTGTTCAGGGGATTGGCATGGTAGGGAGGCCAATTCGGAATGCCGCCATGGTCACGGTAATGCAATCCCACCCGGACTTTCAGCGGCAGGGCCAGGACCAGCGGCAGTGCGCAAATGCCGACGATGACCATGTGGTGGACGTCCCGCAGCAGCGGCGTGGTCGCGACAAAATCGAGCCGGCTCCAGAGGATCGAAATAAACGCCAAGCCATAGGCCGTCATGATCGGCGCGAACAACAGGTGCAGTTGGTTCGGATCGAGCGCGTCCTTGGAGATCCCGAAAAACGCCATCCCGAGCGCCGCAGTGATCCACATCAGCAGGATCGCCCAGCGGAAATTGGCGATGGATGCCCGCTTGAACGGATGCAGCAACGCGATGAAAAACAGCGGCGCGATGACGATCCCACCCAGGAACGGGATGATATCGGAGGCTTGCAGCAAGGTGGTGCGGAGAATCTTGGAAATGAGTCCTTCGAGCACCAGTGGCTCGGCTTGCAGGTCGGTGGTCCGCATCACGGCGGCTTCCGAGCCGGTGCCCAAGCCTTTGTAGAGGGTGAGAAATGCAGTCCCGAACGGAGATCCCGAGATGCCCTGGTTTCGCACCATCACCAGGCTGGTGGGGATCAGGATCATCGCTAGGATCAAAAGGCCGACGATGCCGCGCGGACGGAAGGCGATCGCCGCGAAAATGATGTAACCCAGTGCGATCCAGACCGCCATCCAATGGGTGAGCGCCAGCAGGGTGAAGAAAACCCCGGCAATGATCGCCGGGGCGAAGGCAATGCGGCCTTCCGCAGCGGCTTCCACCGCGCGATACACGAAATAGATCGCGCAGGAAAACAGCATCAGCATCAGCATTTGCGGCAGCCCGCTCAGCGAGTAGTTCCAAAACGTTTCGCAGAACAGCATCAGGATCGCGCAGACCCCCGCGATCTTGGCGTCGAAAATCCGCGAAATCAGCAGATAATTCACCCCGATCGCCATGAGGAAAAACAACGTGGAAACCGTGGCGATCACCCGGTCGAGCGGGAACACCCACTCGCTGGCGGTCATCTGCCAGGTATCCGATTCATCCGCACCGATGAGCTTGAGCACCGCCGCGTTGAGCAGCGGGTTGAGCGGCGAGTGATAGGTATCCTGAAATCCGAACAGTGACACCGAGCCGCTCTGCGCCATCTGTGCCTGATAGTAGGCGACCGGCCGGATCATTTTGGTGGTGAAGCCGTTGCCGCGGGCGATTTCCCGGGAAATCTGGGCCTGGTCCATCCCCTGCGGCGAGTTGAGGCCGCGGAATAGGACGAACAGATTTCCCAAGGTGAGGATGAGCAGGAGGAGAAGGAACAAACTGCGGCGGATGATGATGCCGGTGTCGAGCTGGGCGGAATGGATACTCATGAAAAATAAGGGATAGATGCGGACGGAAATCTCAAAGACCGAGCTCCTTCAACTTGCGCTGGAGGGTTCTGCGGCTGACCCCAAGCAGATCCGCCGCGTGTGTGCGGTTGCCCCCGGAGAGGGACAGCGCGGCCCGGATCGTATTGGTTTCGAGCGCATGCAAGTTGAATTCTGCCGGAGCATCAAGGGCCATTTTGGTTGTTGCCGGGGAAGCGCAGAGGGCAACGGCTGGAAAATGCAGGAATTGCGGCAGGTGGCAGGCTTCGATGACGGGATCGTTGCTCATTACCACCCCGTGTTCGATGGCGGTGCGCAGTTCGCGGACGTTGCCCGGCCAGTTGTATCCGAGCAGCAATTGCATCGCTGCGTCTGACAGCGGCTTGACCGGGCGATCGTTTTCCCTGGCGAACTCCTGGAGAAAGCTGTTCGCCAGCAACACGATGTCCTCCCGCCGGTGGCGCAGCGGCGGCATCTCGATTTTCACCACGTTGAGCCGGAAATAGAGGTCTTCGCGGAATGTCCCTTTCGCCACCATGTCCTTGAGGTTCTTGTTCGTCGCGGCGATGACTCGAACATCGACCTTGATCGGCGAGTTCGAGCCGACCCGTTCCAAGGTCCGCTCCGAGAGCACGCGCAGCAGTTTCACCTGGGTGGACGCGTCGATCTCGCCGATTTCATCGAGGAATAACGTGCCGCCGTCCGCTTGCTCGAAGCGGCCGATCCGGCGCTGCGCGGCACCGGTAAACGCGCCCTTCTCATGGCCGAACAGCTCGCTCTCCAACAGTTGCGGCGAGAGCGCGGCGCAATGGACGATGACCATCTTCGCCGCCGGCCGGCCTGATAGATGGTGCAGCGAATGCGCCACCACTTCCTTGCCAGTGCCCGACTCGCCCTCGATCAGCACGGTCGCCCGCGTCGGCGCGACCTGTTGCACCAGCTCAGCCACCCGCCCGATCGCTGCGGACTTGCCGATCAGGCGGTCGAGCTTGTGGGTCTTCTTGACCTGTTGGACGAGCTGCAGGTTTTCGGTTTCCAGGTTGCGGCTGCGGAGCGCACGCTTGAGCTGCATTTCCACCTCGTCGAGGTTGAGCGGCTTGGTCACGAAATGCCACGCCCCGCGGCGCATCGCTTCCACCGCCGTATCCACCGAGCCGTAGGCCGTCATCATGATCGCCACCGGTGGCTCGGGCAGCGTTAGCGCTGCGTCCAGCAGGTCCATCCCAGAATCGCCGCCCAACCGTAGATCGGTTAGCAGCAGCTTGATCGGCTCGGTCTTCAGGATTGCTAGCGCCTCGGTCTTGCCAGCCGCTGTGTAAACGTCGAACTCCTCTTCCAACGCGCTGCGCAGTCCCTCGCGGGTCGCGCGTTCGTCTTCAACGATGAGCAGGGTGGGTAGCATTGGGGATTTGGGATTTGAAATTTAAATCACGTCGATCACCGGCTCCGGCGGCCCTAGCAGTCTAACCGGCCGGTCGGCATGCGGCAGGTGGATCAAGACCCGCGTCCCGTGGCTTTCCTCGCTCTCGATGGCGATCTCGCCGCCATGCTCGCGGATGATCCGCCGGACGATCAGCAACCCCAGCCCGGAGCCGGAAGATTTCGTGGTGCGGTAAGGCTCGAACAGCGCCCCCATGTGCTCGGGGGAAATGCCGGTGCCGTTGTCCTCGATGGAAATGATATACTCGAAATCCGTGAAGCGAGTGCGGATCGTCACCCGGCCCTCGCCCGAGCAAATCGACTGATAGGCGTTGCGGATCAGGTTGTAGAAAACCTGCTGGAACTGCCCCGGATCGACCATCGCCGGCGGCAACGACGCGGCCAGATCGAGCTCCACGGCGATTTTACGCGACGCCAGCTCCGGCTCTAACAATCGCAAGGTTTCCTGCAACAGCGCGTGCAAATCCTGGCGCTCGCGGTCCGGCGTCGTCGGTCGCACGGCGTGGAGGAATTGCTTGAGGATCATGTCCAGCCGTTGGATTTCCTGGCGGGCCGTGGCCAGGTTTTCCTCCAGCGGCTTCCTATCGCTGGCGGCCAGCTTGCGCAGCTTGCGGCCCAGAAGTTGGAGGTGGATATCGAGCGAGTTGAGCGGATTGCCGATTTCATGGGCGACCCCGGCCGCCAGCAGCGTGAGCGCGTTGAGCCGCTCGGTCTCCAGCGTTTCCTCCGCCTCCGCGCGGGTCGAGGTCAGGTCGCGGACCAGCATCACGTAGCCTAACGATTCCTTGGCATTCTCCCCACCATCGATCGGCGCGAGATAGAAATTCAGATAGCGTTTTTCCGGATAGAAAACCTCCAGATCGCGGCTGATCGTGCGGCCCGGTTTCCCCAGCGTCGGCCAATCCAGCCCGCGGATTTGGGTGGCGATGTGTTGGCCGGGCGCCCGTGCGGGATCGAGCCCGAAGAATTGGCAGGCCGCCGGGTTGAGGATGCCGATCACGCCCTGCGGATCGAGGATGATGACCCCTTCGTGCAGCGCCCCGAAGACTTTTTCCAAGAGCCCCTTCTCGCGGATCAAGCGGGCGACGATCTGCTGCACGTCGCCCGGAACTACCCGGTCCAGCCGGGCGACGAGTTTTTCCAAGAAGCCGGATTTCACGGATGAAAGGTTGCCAGGTGGAAGTTTTCAGTGTTCTGGAAAGACATGGAAGCGCTGTTGTTGGTTCTTTGCACCTTTCCCGATACGGCGTCGGCGCGACAGATTGGCACGCTGCTGGTGGAAAGGCAACTGGCAGCTTGCGTCAATCTCGTCCCCGCGCATGGACGAGACGTCCATGCCCTCGCTCAAAATCGCGCCATTTCTGGATCGATCCGCCCCGACTATGCCTCGCGACCGTCGCTTATCCGGGCCAGACAAGGTGGTGCCGACCGATCCGGCTGGGCGAACTTGAATCCGGGATTCTAACAATGCGCCCGCTCCCGGAGATCCATGATTCCCGGGCTTGCACTGGTGGGAATTCTTCGCAAGATCCGCGCGTGATTCGCCCAGCAACCGCTCCATGATTTTCAATTCGCTGACCTTCCTGATCTTTTTGGTGGTCACGCTGGCGTTCTACTACAAGCTCACCTTCAAGGCGCAGAACGTTTTCCTGCTGGCGATGAGCTACGTCTTCTACGCGTGGTGGGATTACCGCTTCCTGGCCCTGCTGATCTTCACCTCGCTGTTCGACTTCGGCTGCGCGCTGCTCATCGAGGATCAAAACGACCGGCGCAAGCGCCGCTGGCTGCTGGTCTTCAGCATGGTCTCGAACCTCGGGGTCTTGTGTGCTTTCAAGTACTTCAATTTCTTCGCGGACGGACTGGCGGCGGTGCTGCACACCTTCGGGATGAAGGCCACGCTGCCGACCTTGCAGGTCATCCTGCCGCTGGGCATCTCGTTCTACACGTTCCTCTCGATGAGCTACACGATCGATGTGTACCGGCGCGAACTGAAGGCGTCGCGCGACCCGGTTTCCTATCTGCTGTTCGTGTCGTTTTTCCCGCATCTGGTGGCCGGTCCGATCGTCCGCGCGTCCTACCTGCTGCCGCAGTGTGCCCGGCCGCGGACGATCCAGGCCCATGCGGTGGCGACCGGCATCTGGCTCATCCTGCTAGGCTATGTGAAAAAAGTGGTCATCGCGGATCGGCTGGCCGGGCTGGTGGAACAGGGCTTTGCCGGTCACGGTGTCCCGCTTTACCCGGATGCCAATTCCTGGTTCGTGCTCTACGCCTTCGCGTTTCAGATTTACGGCGATTTCGCGGGCTACTCCGACATCGCGCGCGGTTTGGCCAAGCTCATGGGCTTCGAACTGCCGGTAAATTTCCGCGCGCCCTATCTGGTCACAAATCCGGCGGAGTTCTGGAAGCACTGGCACATCACGCTTTCCACCTGGCTGCGCGACTACCTCTACATTCCTCTGGGCGGCAATCGAAAGGGGCCGGTGCGCACGCAAGTGAACCTGATGATCACGATGTTGTTAGGCGGCCTGTGGCACGGCGCCGGAATTGCTTACGTGCTGTGGGGTGCCTATCAGGGCATCCTCCTGATCATCCATCGCGCGGGGTCATGGGTCCGAAAGGAAAAGGATATAGCACCCATTTCGCCGGGAACCTGGTGGCCGATGGCCAAGCACGCGGTGCTCGTGGTGATCTTTTTTCACGTCGTCTGCGTCGGCTGGTTGCTCTTCCGCGCCGGCGCGTTGCATGGGCCGGATCAGTTCGTGTCCATTCGCGATTACCTGGTGGCGATGGGGAATTTCCGCCTAACGGATGGGCTGAGTCCGTTCGCGCGGCCCGTCCTGTTACTTGGCGCGCTCGCCCTGTTGCTGCAATGGAAGTGCGACCAGATGGATCATTTCCATTCGTGGCGTCTGCCGTGGCAGGTGTTAGCCGTGGCCGGCTCGGTGGCCGCGATCACGGCTTTCGGGGTTTTCGACAGCGCCCAGTTCATCTACTTTCAATTCTGAATGAAACGCCCGATCCCCATTGCCACGATAGTCGTCACCGCCGGATGGGGCGTTTACGTCCTGGCCGGAAGCGTGATCGCGAAGTTGCTGGCGGCGCGGCTGAGCGGCTTCGTCCTCAAGCTCGGCGAAGGCAAAATTTCCTCACCGGCGGAGTTCATCCAGCATCGCATGTTAGAAACTGCCTGGCTCGTGACCCTGCTCCTGCTGTGGGCTTACATGCACATCATCGTGGCGAAATGCAGGCCGTCCTCGCCCCGCAGGTCGTGGGTCTGCCACTCCCTGCTGGCGCTGATCTGTTTGAACATCTGGCTCTGGCAGGCGGGTCGCACCGTGCTTTTCTGGGGACTGATGTGGGAGGACAAGCAAACCCAAAACCTCGCACGCTTCCACATCAAGCTGATCCTCACTCGTGAAGACCATTCCCCGCAGCGGGCGGTTCTCATGGGGAGCAGCCAGAGCCGGGCGCAAATCGACGAGGAACTGCTGAACTCGTTGCTCGGGACCAAGCTGCGGACCACGGAGATGCACTATCCCGGCTCGAAGGCCTACGACGATTTCCTGTTGCAGCCCATCCTAGCACCGGCGTGCACGAGTTACGTCATCGTTTATTTGAGTGAAGCGGACTTTCACAGCGGCTCGGCCTCCGAGATCGCGCCCAATTTTTTCACCTGGGGGGCACTCCCGGACTTGGTGAAACGCGGTGGCACGAAATACCTTCCCGCCGGGGGAATTGGCTACGGGTTGCTCGGGGAAATGCTGCCGATGTTCCGGATGCGCGAGGTGCTCGCACAACGAGTGTTCGGCCCTGCCATCGGCCAGATGAAACAGCAGCGATACAACACCGCGCTGGAGATCAACCTAGCCGAACGCGGCGCCAGCATGGCCAAGACCTATCAGTCCAATGACGAAAGTCGCTTCCAGAAGCGGGCGCTGGAAGATTTTCTGGCCCGCTGTCGCGACTCGAACCAGCGCGTGATTCTGCTGGCCGGCCAGTTGAACCCGCTCATGGGACACCAGATTGATCCGGAAATTCGCCGGGAGATGATTGGGCTGCTACGCGCCCTCGCCGTGAAGTTTCCCAACGTGACGGTGATCGAAAAGTTGCCGGAGCAAACGGAACAGGATTACCTGGATTTGACCCATGTGAACAAGCCGGCTCAGGAGCGCTTCACGCGTTTTCTGGCCGGCTGGCTGGAGGAACACGTCCCGGCGGCCGGGGAAATACCGCGCTGAGATGAACGCCAGGTCCCGGGCCCGCCGTCAGTTAGCATGCCGGTTTTCCCCGCGCGAATGGCGGGCTCCGCATCCATTTCCCTTCAATACCGCGCCATCTCCGGCTCAACCAACTCCGCCCAAGCCTCGATGCCACCCTTCATCGAGAAGGCTTTTTCCACGCCCTGCGCCCGCAAAATCGAAGCACCCCGCAGCGAGCGCATGCCGTGGTGGCAATAGACGACCACCCCGCGTGCGGCATCGGCTGTTAGCCTTGACCCTGCCGTCGGGAAGATTCCTAGCGGAAACCATTCGTTGCCCGCGATCTGGCAGATCGCCAGCTCGTCTTGCTCGCGGCAGTCGATCAATCTCGGCCGTTGGTCGGGTGGCAGATGAATCCATTCCGCCACCGACGCGGGAGTGATTTCCAAAGTGCCGCTGGCGTCCGGGAGCGCTGGGAATCCGCCGCTCACTCGATGATCACGGGTGTGCCGACCTGGACGTTGTCAAAGAAATGCTCCGACATGTGGTGCGGCATCCGGATGCAGCCGTGGGACGCCGCGTAGCCGGGCAGATAGCCGGTGTGCATGCCGATCCCGGGCATGACTTGCATGAAGTTGGGCATTGGCGCGTTGTAGAAAATCTCGTTCGACTTCGGCTTGTCCACCCGGATGTCCACGTTGTCGTTGGTGGTCATTCCGGTCGCCCGGTCCTTGAAGACGCCGTAAACGGAGGAAACGTGGTCCTTGTCCTTCTCGCTGATTTTGTAATTTCCCGCCGGAGTTCCGTGGTCTTCCTTGCCGCTGGAAATGCGCGAAATCCCCACCAGCACGCCGCCTTTGTAGAAAAACGCCTTCTGCTGGCCGCGGCTGATTTTGATCTGCGGGCTACCCTGCGCACCGTCGCCATCCCAGTAAGAAACGTCGTCCGGGATCGCGGGTGCTGGATGTCCCGCGCCGCCGGAGGTCTGCTCGTGGACCGGTCCGCCGATGCCGGCGAGGTAGTCCGAACGCCGCGGACCGGATGGCCCGCAGGAGTTCAAGGCGATGGCCGCCAGCCCGCAAAGCGGTAGATAGTTAAGAAAGGTTGATTTCATCTCGCGGCGCAGCCTGTACCCGGATCGTCGCCAGGTCAAGCCAACGGGGACGAACGGTGGTCCCGGTTGATGTGAAGGTGCAAGTGCTCCTTTGCGAGGTTCCTATCTCCCCCGCTCGATGTGTACGGCGACGCACTCGGTGTTCGGCAGGATGTGTTTCTCGATGGTGATGGCGACATGTGTCAGCGGGTGGCGTGCTAACAAATGTCCGGCGATGTCGGTGGCGAGTGTCTCGATGAGTCGGCGCGGGCGGGCGGTGGCGAGGGTTTCGATTTCCCGGGAGACCTGATAGTAATCTATGGTGCGGGAGATTTCATCGGCCAAGCCGTCGAAACCTTGCGACGGGGCCATGCGGACGGTGACTAACAGCGTTTGGGCAGCGGCGCGTTCTTCGTCGGGCACGCCGATGAGGGTGGTGACGCGGAGGCGGCGGATCTCGATGGTGTCGGGCATAAGATTTGAGAAACCAGAGGCCAGAATCAAGAGTGAAGGAGATTGCGCTCCAGGACTTCCATCAGCAGGAAACGGGTGGGCTGGTTGAGATTGAGGGCGAGGGCGTCGGACGGGGAAAGCCAGCGGAATTCCTCGGCCTCGTCGTTGTGGGTGACGGCGGTGGCGGTGGCGCGGGCGACGTAGTTGAGGAGCAGGAAATGCTCGGGGCGGATGAACTCGGGGGAGTTGATGCAGTCCTGGACGAGCGCGAACTGGATGTCGCGGAGGGTGAGGCAGGTTTCCTCGCGGATCTCGCGGCGAAGGGCGTCGATGGAGGATTCGCCGCGCTCGATTTTTCCGCCGGGGATGCCCCAGCGGTCGCCCCATTTGTGGGTGCGGACCATGAGGACTTGGCCGTGGCCGTCGTGGATCAGCGCGCCGACGGTGGCGATGGGCCGGGAGACGCCGCGGCGGCGGTCTAGCAGGGTGCGCAGGACGCCGAGGTCAGGGACGGTTAGGTCGGGGCGGACGGCGGCGAGGATTTCCGGGTGGTTGTAGCCGGTGAGTACGGCGATCGAGCAAATGCCGCCGTAGCGGGCGGTTTCCACGTCGTGGGTCATGTCGCCGACGAAGGCGGTTTCGGCGGGGTTGAGGTCGTGGGATTTGAGGATGCGGTGGATGATTTCCCGCTTGTCGAGGACGCCGGAGTAGGTGGCTTCGAAATGCTGGCGCAGGCCGAATTCATCCATCTGGCGTTCAAAGGCGAGGGTGTCCATGGAGGTGAGGACGAAGCAGCGGATGCCGAGGGCGCTACACCATTCGAGTTTTTCGCGGGCGTGGGGGAGGACGGTGACGGGGGTGACGGCGGTGTCGAAGGCCGGGCGGAAATGGGCTTCGAGTTCTTCCAACGGGATGCCCGGGAGGAGTTCGGCGTAAAATTCGCGGTAGGGCAGCCGGAAGACGCGGCGGAAAGCCTCGCGGTCAAGCGCGGCGATTTTATATTTCCCGAGTACGGCGTTGGTCGCCTCGATGACCGGGCCGAGGTCGTCCACCAACGTGCCGGACCAATCGAAAATGAGGTTGCGAAACATGAGTGGAAAATGCTGGGAAACTGAAACGCTGAAAGGGAGAGACTGAAATTTCAGTGTTTCAGTTTTTACCCGAGTTGGAATTTGATGGTTTTAACCCTTCCTTCGCCAAGTTGCTCGCGGATGCGGGCGAGGAGCATGGGTTTCATTTGCTCCAATTGGAAGCGCAGCGCCGGCTGGGTGACGCGCAGGACGAGGTTGCCGCCTTTCACGGAAATCGGCTCGGTGTGGCGGGCGATGAAGTCCCCTGCGAGTTCTTTCCAAGTCGCGCGGACTTGGTCTTCATGCAGGCCGTCCTCCGCACCGGCGGCCCGCAAGATCGCGGCGACGAAATTTTCCGCGAGGTGAATGCCGGCGTTGAGATCGACCGGTTCGTCGGCACCGCGCCATTCCCGCAGGATTTCCTCTCGGATCTTGCTCGGACGCGGCGGCTTTTTCATGGCACGCGGGCGCTCAACCGTCGCCATCCTCGCCGATCGCTTCCACCGGGCAGCCTTCCATCGCTTCGCGGCATTGGGCGAGGTCCGCAGCGTTTTCAGGCTGCTTGAAAACGTATGAGTAGCCTTCGTCTTCCGCGCGGGTGAAATTGTTCGGTGCCGTCTCGCGGCAGAGATCACAGTCGATGCACTGGCTGTCCACGTAGAACTTGCCGGGCACGTTTTCCACATTTTTGTCTTCGCGGTCAGCCATGGTAAATAAAGGAAATTACAGGCCCTTCGATGCCTTTCCCGGGCCTGCGATGCAACTGGAATTTTCCGGAACTTCGGATTCGGCATTCGCACTGGCCAAAGCCGGAGTCCGCGATTTAGATTTCCCGAAGCCGCGCGCCATGACACCCAATCCTCCTTCACCTCCCGACGGCTCCTCGCTCCCCCCCCGGCACCGCCCGACCCTAGGCAAACTGGCCAAGGGCACGACCGAGCAGGATTTGTGGGCCTTCGATGACCTCGACCGGGCGGATGAAGAAACCGCCGAGGCTCTGCCAAAACCCGTCGAGCCGGGGATTCCCGATCCCCGCGAACTTGAAACGATGAAGGTTCGCCAGCTCGCGGACCCAATTCCCTCAAAGACGGACGAAAATCACGACAGCGTCAGGGTGAACATCAGCAAGAATCGTCCCAAGATCCAAGCGGGATCCACGACGGGCCAATCGAAACCCGGCAGCGAGTTCGATGACCTCGACCACTGGGATGAACCGGAAGCCGGTCCGCCGGTTTTGGCCATTCCAGCGGAAATCGGGACCCGTCCGGTCGCGCCAACGCAACCGGCCGCCGCAGAAATTCCGCTGCCCGCAGTCACTCCGCCGACGGATCCGCAGGATGAGTTTTCACCGCCGGTCCGAGACGCCGCAGCGCCGGCTTCGCAGCGCCCGCGTTTGCACCTGACCAAGCTCGAACGGCTCGGGCTGGTGGCGTTGGCAGTGCTGTTGCTCATCGGCGGTGCCATGGCTTTTCTCAACACCATCAGCCGCTTGCCGACCGGCTCCGACCGCGTGAAAGCCAATGATTTCCCGCTTCACGGCAAGCATCTCACCATCGTTTCCGCCGACAGCTTTTGGCGTGCGCCGAAGGCTGCCGATACCGCCCGCCGCGGCACCCAGCTCGTGCCAGTGGTGGACCTAACGACCGGCGGCGGGCCGGCGGCGATCCGGGTGTTTTTCCGCAACAGCGACGGTGATGTCATCGGTGACGCCGTGACCCGCTACCTCCAGCCCGGTGCCAAGCTCCAGATTGCCGCCACCGCTGGCTTCGATGATGTCGGCATGCACGCCGCCTACCGTACGGGGGAGAGCAAACCTTGGACCATCGAGGTGTTGGAGGCTGCCACGGAAAACGCCCCAGGGCCGGAATTCAGCAGGCTCTTTGAAATGGACGTTTCACCCGACCGCCGCTGAATTCCACCCCTTATGTCGAATCAAGACGTCACTCCACTCGTGCCCCGCGAAGGCTGGCACGTCATGCATTTGTTCTATCATGTCGATCACGCGCAATGGGCGCTCTACAGCGACGAGGAAAAGCGCCAAGCGAAAACCCGCCTAACTGAACTGGTGCAGGAAATCCGCGCGACGCCGGACACCCACCTGTTGATTTTCTCGATCGCGACGCCCAAGGCGGACCTCGGATTCATGCTGCTCACCCCGGACTTGCAGGTGGCCAACATGTTCGAAAAACAACTCAGCCTCTCGCTCGGCGCGGAGATCCTCAGCCCGACGTATTCCTACCTTTCCCAAACCGAAAGCTCCGAATACACCACCACCCGCGAGCAATACGCCGCCGAGACTCTCATCGCCGAAGAAGGGCTAACCGAAGGCTCGCCGGAGTTCGAAGCTGGCCTCAAGGCCTTCGACGAGCGGATGGCCCACTATCTCAAACACCGTCTCTATCCAATCCTGCCCGACTGGCCGGTGGTTTGTTTCTATCCGATGTCCAAGCGCCGCAACGGCGGCGACAACTGGTATGCGCTGGATTTCGAAGCCCGCAAGAAGCTGATGGCCGGCCACGCCAAGGTCGGCCGCACTTACTCCGGCCGGATCCTCCAGCTCATCACCGGCTCCACCGGCCTCGACGAATTCGAATGGGGCGTCACCCTGCTCGCCAAGGACACCATCGACATCAAGTCGATCGTCTATGAAATGCGCTTCGACGAGGTCACCGCCCGCTACGGCGAGTTCGGGGATTTCTACATCGGTATGCAACTCCCGCTCGACGTGTTGTTCCGGCGGATTTGTTTGTGACAGCGTCCTGAAAAATGGCAGAGACCGACCTCTGCGCGGTCCGGCGAATGGAAAGAGAATGAATCTGCCCATGAATGGCTGGGAAGTCATTCCAAGGACAGTGATTTCGTCCACCTTCAAATCCAGCACAGGCCACCGCTCATGGCTCGCCGAACTCGTCCTCCAGTTGTCCGACCACATCGACGATGAAACCGTGGAAGCCCCAGCCGAC
This sequence comes from Akkermansiaceae bacterium, assembly GCA_031371325.1. Classification (GTDB taxonomy): domain Bacteria; phylum Verrucomicrobiota; class Verrucomicrobiia; order Verrucomicrobiales; family Akkermansiaceae; genus Luteolibacter. Next base: position 27,569 of record JANMJJ010000045.1, read on the forward strand.
GCCGCCTGACATCTGTTCCACTCTCGCCGAGCGCTCGCTGAAGTGTGAATAGAGTTCCCGCACGCTGCCGCGCAGCAGGGTGGCTAATTCATCCAGCGCTCCTGGGAGGTAAGGGTGTCGTATTCGTAAACATGGGGATCGGTGAAGCCATGCAGGTAGAGATTCACCAGCGACCAGCTTTCCTTGGTCGGGCGAGACGGGTGGCCGTAAGGGAAGGGCGAGAGGATGAACAGCCGGTTTTCGGCCGTGGGAACTCTGTATGCAAAATCGAGGGTCTTGGGCAGGTCACGTCCAAGTGTCCAGATGAGGTTTGCGCCACGCCGGGCGAGAATCTCAAGCACATCCGTTTCCACGGGGGTGTGGAAACCGGAGATGACCGTGCCACCCGTGTCGCATTGGCGGCGTGCCCACTCATAAGCTTCGAGAATTTTGTCGCCGGGGCACTCAGTGGAGCAGAGAAAAGCGGTGGCTGGCTTGTCGAGTAGCGCGAGATTGCCGATTGCGTGGAGGTGTGCCGGCGGACGAGCGCTGAAGCGATCCCACGGGCCGAGCGGCTTCGGCGGTTTTTGGCCGAAGAACATCTGGATCACCTCGCCGCGCTGGACCCAGAAAATCCCCGGACGGATGAAATCCCGCGCCAGCCGCTCCAGCTTGGCCAGATTTTTTACGACGCAAAGCACACGCGAGGTTCGTCTGTGCCGGGCAAAACCACCTCCGCCGGGTAGTGCGTCCAACCTTTGATCCGTAACGCGTCCCCGAGAATTGAACCGGGCAAGCCGTTCTCGCCGCGCAGCTCTTGCGGATCGCCCCGAATGGTCAGTCGCCGCTGTTCCTCCATTTCCTCATTGCTCAATTCCTGTCGCCGTGTCTGAACTGCGAAATACGTCTGACCCTGCGCCACGATTTCCTTTGCAGGATCTGCATTCTGGATGGCCAGATAACAGGCGTAGCGGGAGAGCATCACGGCTTTCACCGGGCGTTTGCCGCCTTTACCGATCTCGATCATATCGGTGACTTCAACGAAATGATCATCCGCCTTCTGGCCACTGTTGAAACAGGCGGTGCGGGCGTCCTCTATGACGCGCTCGAAATTGCGCTAATCGCTGTAGCCGCGCGCTTTGGCGAACTCCCGGCTAGACCAGGATTCATAGCCGGCGGCGTTCACCCGGCGGATGGCCTCGAAGGGCGATGGGCTGCCGGGGGTAGGTTCTTGGGTCATGGCTGGGAAAGGGTGTGTGCGGAACTGGTGTTAGGCCGGGTTCGTTTTGGAAGCTGAGGGGGCCGTCCGCAATCGGGCGACTACTAAAGAAAGGTGATGATGAATCCTTTCAAGGATAGAAAAACTTCCCAACGTGAATCCGGTCTTCGTTTTGCAGCGAAAAAATCGTGGGGTTTCTGGGGTCTTTGCTGGGAGTCTCCATGGGCGCAAAAGAATGTGGGCTCACCGATGTTTTTCGCCTTTTGGTGGCGGATTTCTTGCCGCTGGTCAGCAAGACGAACCACTCCTGATATGGCGGCTTGATGCCATACCAGTGATCGGCAAGCTCACGAAGTAATCGACTGAAACATCTCGAATTGCGAAGCTGCCCGATGGCTCGCTTCGTATCGTCCCCGGATTTAAGCTCGATGTGAATCAGGTGGCAGACGCCTTTTCTCTCCACGCAGAGCAGCGCATCGCACGCCGCACGTAATGGATGCTGGCATTCTGGATTCAATACCTCGGAAAGACATGATGACTTTTTTTGAGGCGGCGATTGATCTCCTCGATATGTCCGCTTCCGACGATGAGGGTATTGAACTCGCGGATGATGTAGTCGCTATGGGTGGTGAGGAAAACGCGGACTCCATGATTGACCATCCGGGCGAGTATTCTGGCCAGTTTGCGCTGGTTCGACGGATGAAGATTCAGTTCGGGTTCATCGATGATGAAAAGGTCGCCAGGTGCTAGCACATGTTTGATGAGGAAACCGACATCCAGCAGCGAACGAACCGCTGAGGAAGATTCCGACATCGTGAGTTTGGCGCGACTGCCTTTGGGAATGTAAAAAAGCCCGTCTTTGCCTGCCTTATAGCTGCCGCCGATGAGCTTGCCGAATGCGGTTTCAAGCTCCGGGCAAGCCTTGATCAGCGGACTGGTTTGTTTGCTGATTTTTTCGAGCGTGTCCATGAACTGGACATTGTCTCGCACTGCGAGCGCGTAGTCCGGTTCGTATTCGTGAAAGAGAAGAGAAAAGAGGTCTTCTTGTGGAGGACGCGTCTTGTCCGTCTCCAAGCGATGCATCGTATTGAATAGCTTGTCCCGCGTGAAGTTGAGGCTCTTGCTGAAAATCGTCGCACCGGTGCGCTCCGCGCTGGATATGTGGACGACTGGCACCAACTGGCTCCAAAGCAGGCGACGAAAGATATCATCGATGAAATTTGCCGTCGCGTAGCTTGGAAGCGGCTCCTGCATGTCAGAAGAGGGAGCGTGGCGAACTGAGCTTCGATTTTCGGGCGTTCGCTGTCGGTGGCATGGCGCAACACCTCGAAGGCAATCGGCTCGCAAAGCACGGCTGCGGGATCGAGAATCCATGGCCGGATGAACGCCTTGAGTCCGAGGGGAGACTTGCCGCGGGTATCAATGCAACGCCAGCCTCGGAGATTGAAATAGCCCACGCAGAAATCGCCACGGAAAGCGAGTTTGAGGGCGTGCTTCAAGCCATTGCTGTCTTCGCCATCCAGAAACGGAGTTTCGATGTTATCAAATACAGTGGGCATTGGAGCGTGGTGATTTGGAAATATTCTTGTCGTCAAGGTCCGCGTGCGGCCCCTCAGCCAGAAACTGGCGGCGTTGGCGTTGCCTTTGTCTGGGATTAAGCCTTTTTCCCGGCGAGCGGGCGACGGCGTCCACGTTGAGCGGGTTGCTATCCTCTTTTAACAGATCCTGGATGCGGGCGGAGACGTGCGCTTCGTCGCAGATGACGAGGTCGAAGGGCGGCAGGCCGTGGAGGGCTGGGCGCGGCTGATGACGTCGAGCGAATGATAGGTGGAGAAGACGACGCTCATGTGGTGGGCGTCGTGGCGCTTTTTTATTTCCTCGGCGAGGCGCTTGGCATCGGTGGTGGCGGGGATGCTTTTGAGGGAACTCATGGAATGCCGGGAGGCTAACAACCGAGAGGTGGGTGGGAAGGGAAATCGACTGGGAGGAAGTGGAGATTCTGGAATGCTAACAAGGGTTCGTGTTTACCCGGCCAAGTCCAGAATGAACGGATGCATCACCCGCGCTTTCCCGGTTCCTCTGAAAAGAACCGCATATCCCACGCTTGCAGGCGAGCCGGCCTGCCGCGGGAAGAATCCCCTTGATGCCCGGGTGCCAACCGTCAGCATCGCGCTAACCGCTCCCCGCGGATTATCCGATGTTTTTCAAGCTGCTCCTGCTCCTATTCTTTCTCATCTCGGCCTGTGTCGCGATCCACGGTGTGGGGATGATCGTCGGCTTGCGTTGGATCGGCCGCACGTCGCCGCACCACCGGCACCATTTCAGTCTGCCCGCGATGTTCTGGATTCTTGTCCGGGTGGTGTATGGCCTGTTGTTACTGCACTTGCTACAGATTCTCGTGTGGGCGACCTGTTATGAATGGAGCGGATGTTTTCCGGATTTCGCCACCTCGTTCTATTACTCGGCGACGAGTTACTCCACCGCCGGTTATGGCGATGTGGTTCCGCCTGGAGACTGGCGGATTCTCGGCGCGGTCGAGGCCGTCACCGGCATCCTCATGTTCGGTTGGAGCACTGGCGTTTTATTCTCCGTGGTCAACCATCTGCAAGGCCGCTTCACGGGAACTAACAAAGCAACAAACCCGCCCTGAATCTGCGGGCAAGCGCTAAGCCAACACTCCTGCGCCGAAGTCTCTCCGCTAGGTTTTCCCCGCCATTTTCCATTCTCCAAACCAACCTCCGCATGAATCCACCTGACAAAACTCCCGTCGTCTTCCCTTTCCGCGCCGCCAGCCCCTCCGGCATGAGTGCCGAGCTGAATGCCAACGGCTCCGTCCGCCGGATGGACTGCGGCGACATCATGCTCAATGTGTTTCTCGGCAACGAAGCCGACGGTGGCCCCGCGAACATCCATCTACGCCGCCTCGGAAAAACGGTGGAGACGATTCCCCTGCTAGGCCCCGGCAGCCCCGCTTCCTATCAAACCGATGGACGCGGCATGGTCGCCTGCGGCACCTGGGGCGCTCTCGCTTTCCGCGTGCGGCTGGTGCTGGCGGAGTCCGCCAAGGCATGGTTCTGGCACGTCGAGCTGGAAAACACCGGGACGGGTGCCGTCACCTGCGATCTCATCCACACCCAGGATCTCGCCATCGCCCACTACGGCGCGACGCGGCTCAATGAATTCTATGTCAGCCAATACGTGGACCACGCCCCGCTCGCACACGCGCTAACAGGCGTGGCCGTCGCGTCGCGGCAGAACCAGTCGATGGGCGGGCGCTGCCCGTGGACCATCATCGGCTCGCTTGGAAAAGCCGTCTCTTATGCCACCGACGCGCTCCAGTTCCACGGCCTCGCCACCCGCGCGGGTGGTGAACCCGCCGCCCTGGCATCCGGTCTTCCTGGGAAACGGCTACAACACGAGCATTCGCTGGTTGCCATCCAGGATGAGCCGCTCGTGCTGGAGCCGGGCGCGAAATCACAACGCGGCTTCTTCGGTTGGTTCGAGGCGGACAAACCGAGCGCCACCTCCGCAGATGACACCCGTTGGATCGATGCCACGCTCGCCCTGCCGGAAGCGACCTGCCCGCCATGGCCGGAGGGAATTTCAAATAACAGTCCCGCGCCCGGCCTTTTCACCTCGGCCGGATTGCTGGAAACGGAGGATTTGAATAAGGCGGAAATCCGCTCGTTCTTCGGAGCTGAACAACGCCACCCAGAACACGAGGGCGGCCGGGCATGGTCATTTTTCACCGAAGGTGGGAGCCATGTGGTACTCCGGGAAAAAGAGCTCAAGCTACTCCGGCCCCACGGCCATCTGCTGCGGTCCGGCGGCTCTCTAACACCCGATGAGTCCGCCCTGACCTCCACCGCGTGGATGGGCGGCGTGTTCCACTCGATGGTCACCCAGGGCCATGTGAGCATCAACCGCTTCCTCTCCACCTGTCACAGCTACCTCGGGCTTTTCCGCAGCCACGGGCAGCGGGTGTTGGTCGAAACCGACGGCGGCTGGAAATTGTTAGCGATGCCGTCGGCGTTTGAAATGAACCCCGATTCCTGCCGCTGGATTTACAAACACGGTGACGGCGTGATCGAAGTGATTTCCTCCGCGCCCGATGACCGTCACGAACTGCGCTTGTCCTTGGCAGTGCTCAAAGGCGCTCCGGTCAGATTCCTGATCTCCCACCACATCGCCCTCAATGGCGATGACGGCAGCGCCTCGAGTCCTGCCAGATTTGAAATCGACGGTACCTCGGCATTCGTCCGCGCCATTCCGGATAGCGATGTCGGCCGCCGTTTCCCCGACGGCGGATTCGTGGTCGAAGCGGCCCAGGGCACGCTCGTCGATCAGATCGGCGGCGACGAACTGCTCTTCGCGGATGGCATTTCCCACAACCAGCCTTTCCTCTGCGTCATCACCGCACCGGCCACCACCGCCGGACTGGTCATGCGCGGTCGGTTGGTCGCCGAGTCCGTCGGACAAACCGGAAACTTCTGGGAGACCATCGCAGCCGGCCTGCAAATCACCGCGCCCGCAGCAAGCCCGCTGGCTCTAGCTGCGGAACGCGCGGGCGAGATTTTCCCGTGGTTCATCCACAACGCGCTCGTCCACTACCTGTCGCCGCGCGGCCTCGAACAATACTCCGGCGGCGGCTGGGGCACCCGCGATGTTTGCCAGGGGCCGGTGGAACTGTTGCTAGCTCTCGGCCGCTTCGAGCCGATGCGCGATCTGTTATGCCGCGTTTTCCGCCAGCAGAACACCGACGGCGACTGGCCGCAGTGGTTCATGTTCTTCGAACGCGAGCGCAACATCCGTCCCGGCGATTCGCATGGCGACATCGTCTATTGGCCGCTGCTCGCCCTCGCCCAATATCTAACCGCCACCGGCGACGCCAGCCTGCTGGATGAAACCCTGCCGTTTTTCCATTCGGATGAAAATGCCGCGGAAATGGCAAGCATCGGCGACCACGTCGAGCGCGCTTTGGACCTGATCCGCCGCCGCGTGATCGCAGGCACCACCCTCGCCGCCTACGGCCACGGCGATTGGAACGACTCGCTCCAGCCCGCCAAGCCAGACATGCGCGAACGCCTTTGCAGCTCGTGGACCGTGACGCTCAACTATCAGACCTACGTCGCGCTGGCCGCCGCCTTCCGGCATCTTGGAAACTCGGACCGCGCCACCGAGTTCGACGCCTTGGCAGCCACCATCCTCGATGAATTTCAACGAATCCTCATCGTGGACGACGTCCTAGCCGGCCTCGCCTATTTCCAAGAGGGCGGAACAACCGACTACCTGCTCCATCCCCGCGATCGCACCACCGGCTTGTCCTACAGCCTGCTGCCGATGATCCACGCGATCATCAACGACATGTTCAGCCCCGGGCAGGCGGCAGCCCATCTCGCCCTCATCCGGAACCATCTGCTAGGGCCCGACGGTGCACGCCTGTTCGACCGCCCGATGGCCTATCACGGCGGCCTGCAAACCAATTTCCAACGCGCCGAAAGCGCCAGCTACTTCGGCCGGGAAATCGGCATCATGTACATGCATGCCCATCTCCGTTACTGCGAGGCGCTCGCCCGCTTCGGCGATGCGGACGGCTTCTTCCACGCGCTCAGCCAGCTCAACCCCATCGCCATCCGCGAACTCGTCACCACCGCCGCACCGCGCCAGGCAAACTGTTATTACTCAAGCTCCGACGCCGCCTTCAACGACCGCTACCAGGCCTTCGACGAATACGGCCGCGTGAAAAGCGGCGGGGTGGCACTGGAAGGCGGCTGGCGCGTCTATTCGAGCGGCGCGGGCATCGGCGTGCGCCTCATCATGCAATGCTTCCTCGGCCTCCGTGTGGAAACCACCACGCTCATCATCGACCCGGTCATCCCCGCAGAGCTGAACGGACTGAAAGCAAACTTGATTCTAGCAGGTCAGCCGGTCACCGTAGTCTATCAAATCAAGTCCACCGGCTGCGGCCCGGTCTCCGTCGATCTCAACGGCGTGAAACTCGATTTCACCCGTGAACCCAACCCTTACAGGCCCGGAGCCGTCCGCATTTCCATGGACTCGTTCACCCGCGCCCTGACAGGCAATGGCAATCTGCTGACGGTCTTGATCGAGTAAGTTCGAAGCAGTTTGAATCGGCCTTCCTTTCATTTTCCTGTTCACAATCTTTGTCACGTGACGTAAACACATAACGTGACATTTCCTCTGGCGTGCGCATTCTTTGTGCATTCCTCCAGTTTGATCGCTAAAACGCCATCCTCAATTAATCAAATGCTACGATTTAAGACCACCCAAGTTTCCTGCTTTCACCTACCAGCCCTGTTCGCGGCCACCATTTCATGGCTCGGCGCGGCGGATGCGGTTTTCCTAGTCAAGCCGGTATCTCCGGAGATAGCGGCGGAATACAAACTGGACCCCGCATTCTATAAGAAGTTCACCCAAGTCCAGGACATTCTCATCGCCACTTCCGACAAGGTGCCTGACGTCGCACTTCTCGAAGCCGCCTATCAGTTCGACAAAGTCATGATCTGCATCAAGCCGAAGATCGCCCAACGCATCCGTGACAAAAAAGTGCTATGCACACTCGTCGGCCACGCCGAAATGGTGTCCGACATGCCTCAGTTCCCTTCTGACAAGACCGGCAAGGAACTCGATTTCTACAACTGGCGCAACCGTGGATTTCTAACTGAACAAAATGATCGCCCGACCTTTCTCTTCTCCGAAGAGGATGTGATGGAGTATGAGGGCGGCATGCAGGTCGAGAGCATCCTCATCCATGAATTCGGCCATGTCATCGACGGCGCTGGCTTTGACAAAGTATTACAAGAACGTCTGGAAACCGCATTCAAGAATGCACAGGAAAAAGGTATTTATAACGATGGTTATGCGGCCCAGAGATTCCGTCGGGTAGGCAGCGCGACGCCCGTCTGCTTACTGGATGCACTGGAGAAATCCTTCCCCGCCGAAAAACGCGATTTCCTGAAGCAGTGCTTGGATGCTGGCGACATCCTCGTCAACGGCAAGCCCGCACCAGCCGATGTCCAGGTCACCAAGGATGACAAGGTTCTCATCGTCTTCGGTGGTCAAAAACAATGTTATGCAGCACTCAATAGTGCTGAATACTGGGCTGAGAGCGTGCAGGACTGGTTCGACACCAATCGGACGATGGACCACGATCACAATCAGATACACACCCGTGATCAACTGAAGAAATACGATCCTCTCGTTTCTAAACTTTGCGAGGATGTGCTAGGCGACTCGCCGTGGCGTTTCGTCTCACCCCGCACCCGCGCAGGCAATGAACACCTCAAGGGATATGATCCGACCACCGCGCCCAAGGTGGCGCAACTCGAACACATCGACCAGGCGGCTCAGGACTACTATGATATCTATTGGAAGGATTACTGGAAACGTCTCCACCAAAAACACGGGGACTCAATCAAAGCCGGTGCTTCAAAATAAATGAGGAACCGGGGGCAAAATTGTGTTGGCCGGACTTCTTCGTGAAAGCACAAGTGTGAGCAATGAATGGATTACCTCCCGCCTGTCGATGGGGCACACTGACTTGGTGAGCCGGATGATTTCCTCCGGGTGAGCCGACAAGAATCTGGCAAAGAGGAGAAATGAACTGGCCGAGATGCTCTTTGCCAACCAGGAACCACGACCTTGCCCCTATTCACTGCGCCCCACCCATCCGCGCGGCGAATCCACCTCACTTCTCATTGGAAATCGACGGTGCGCCGGGGTTAGTGCGGGCGGCGAGGGCAGTTTCTAGCGACAAAACGTCCTTGGCATTCGGGTCCGCAGCGACCGCCGCGAGGCAGTCGCACGCCTGCGCCGCTGGGCCGAAAAATCCGTGATCGAAAGCGACCGCAAGCGATTCGTCGCCGCAGCTGCCTGTCCGAATACGAAGCGTGGAACGCCTATGTTGGCTGCTTGAAACTAAGCACTGAAAATATTTTCTGTTACGATTTTTCTTGGCAAGCCGCGAAGAATTATGAGCATCGCGGATGAATTAAATAGCAGTTTCAGATCGGGATTTCACGGTGCTTCCGCATTCACGATTTTAAACGACTCCATTCATCATCGAATCACGGCTTTTGAAACGCCGGTCACAGCCTTTCTCATCCTTCGAGCTTTCAAGTTACCCGCAGGCAAAAAATCCCCTCATCCAGAAATCCGTTTCTTCGCAAATCAGCAACCAACCCCGACTCAAAAACTCCATGAAATACAGCTCCATCTACCGCAATGCTCCGATATTCGTCCTTGCCTGTTGTGCTGGCATTCCAGCCCATGCTGCGATCACCGGCATTCAATCGGCGCTCACAATGAATTGGACCGGTATCGCAGACACCGGAGGCACCTCATTGCCACAGACCGCCGGGCTGGCACATATTGCGATTCCCGGCACGCTTTACACGGGATTCGATGCGCCGGTGACGGACCAGTACAATCCGAACGTGGCGTTCAAGGCGCGTCTTAGCCTTCCAGCCACACCCTCGGACGACGAAGGTGTTTGGAGCAACGGGATCACGACCTTGTCGGCCATACCGACGCTGGTTCTGCGCGAAGGAGATCCCATCCCCAGTAGCTCGGAGACTTTTGGATACCTCACAAAATTGACGGTGGAAAATCTCCAGATGGCATACCTAGCGAGAACGACTTGCCTCGCAAACACCAGCCATGTCAGCGGCACCGGCAAGGCGATCATTCTTGATGGAGCGGTGAGTGTAGGTGGCACGCAGCAAAATCTCGCGGAAAGTCCCACCGTGGCGTGGCGGAATCTGCGTCCGCCGGTCATCAATGAGTTTCTTAACGCCGGCCATGTCGGCTTTTGGGCCAAGCAGAATCCCGCCACCGGTCCGAGCGGAATCCCCCACTTTTCTTTCGCTTACAATTCAAATAACCCGGCCTCCTTTTATCCCGGCTTGGGTTGGCCATTTGCCGCCGGATTCGCTGCGGGCTGGCACGTCAACCAGCCGCCGCGCATCGGCAGCCCGAGCATCAATTACTATGCGGACATGGCGGTGTTTTGCCGCGACGCCCTCCCCCCCCTCTCGCGCCACATCGATCTGGTGGATGACTTTGGAGTCCATCAATTGGTGGCGCGGCAAGGCACCCTGGCCTCCAATAACAATTTTTCGACTATCAGTTACGCTCCGACAGCGGCGCGCTTCGGCGTCTTCCACACCCGGCTGATGGCAAACACAAGTCCGGGATTCGGATTTTCCAGCCCGCTGGTTGCTTGGCAAATGACCAACATGCTAGGCGGAGGGACTACGCCCAGCCTTTGGTATCAGAAGTGGGGCGTCAACTCGTGCGTGGCTTTCGTCGGCCAAGTCGATCCGCACACCTCTCGTCCTTTCACCAGTTTCTACGCTCTGCACGCAGCGCCGAATCCAGACTCAACCTCGGTGGATTCTCATTATGTGTTTTTCGGTGCCGAGCTGAGTGGGACTTTCCACGGGATCTACCGCTGCCTGATCACCGGAGTGGCGCTCACATCCTTCGATCTCATCGCCACGGACGCGCCGGGCCTCCCTACGCAGAAGACGCCGGTAATCGACTTCACCAGCAGTCTTGTAGACATCGTCCTGCTCGACAAATTCTTCAGCGTGAACGCCGGGGCAGGTGTTCTTTTTAAAGCTAAAACTTCGGCAGTTCCTGCGAACGCAAACGTGCTCGTCACTGCCGAGGCAGGCACCACCGGTCACGATAGGCAAGTGCGTGCCCAAAGTGGAGTCGGCCCAGCGATTAACACTGTTAGTTTCGGACCGATGGTCGTTGACGATTTCCAACTCGCCACCCCGGAACAAGGCGTCTGGAGCCGTGGGCAAGCGTTCGGCGGAGGCGGCATCACCGGTGGCCAGCCCCACGTCGCCGCTAAAATCCTATTCAGCAGTGGAGCCCAGCAAGGCATCGTCATCGGCGACTGAGTCCGCCAACAACCATTGTGATCCATTCATCCGCTTTTCATCATGAAAAAAAACCTAATTTCCCTGCTGCCCGTGCTCATGCTTGGAGCCATGCAGGGTCTCGCCCAAGCGTCTCCCACCGACAAGGACAACGACGGCCTTTCCAACCCCGAGGAAGCCAGCCTCAGCACCAACCCCCTCGACGATGACTCCGACGACGACGGTCTGATAGATGGCGATGAGGTTCTCAAGTATCGCACCAATCCATTGCGGCTCGATACGGATGGAGATGGCCTATACGATGGCGAGGAAATCGCCGCCGGCACCAATCCGCTCGATCCCGACAGCGACGATGACGGACTCGAGGACGGCTTCGAGGCGTCGCTCGCGACGAATCCATTGGATCTCGACACCGACGACGATGGAGCGTGGGACGGCGAGGAAGTCATCGCAGGGACCGAGGCCGACATCGCCGATACCGACGGCGATGGCGCATCAGACGGCCTGGAAATTTCAGCCGAAAGCGATCCCCTGCTTCCAGACAGCGACGGCGACGGTCTCTACGACGGCACCGAACTCGCGGTCGAACTGGATCCCACCTCATCTGACAGCGATGCAAACGGCGAAGGCGACCTACAGTCCGTTGTCCGCCTATCGCAACTGGACCTCCAACTTCAGCCGGTCGGGACTCCACACCGGATTCAATTCATGGCGCTTCCCCATGTGAATTACGAGGTGCGCTTCTCAACCGACTTGGTGAACTGGGCCACCCTTTCCCAAATCACCGCCGGCCCGCAGCCGGTGCTGCAAAGCATCTCAGAACCGATAGCCGGCAACCCCAAAGGTTTCTTCGATTTGAAACCCCATTGATGCGCAATTTCCGAGTGCATCAAGGGACAGTCCGTTTCACAACAGATTCTCCCACCTCTTGATCTCCGCTTTCACATTGGCCATCGAAGGCGCACCCGGATTCGTCCGGGCGGCGAGGGCGGTTTCTAGCGCTGTCGCATGAGGTCGAAAAGGACGGTCATGAGGAAGGCGATGGAGCGGGTGTCGACGCGTTCGTGAAGGGACTGGCGGGCCATGCCGAGAGTGCTTCCTGTCCTTGAGGTCGCTGGCGAGCTGGCTCAATGACGCCAGTCCGGTGACGACGGAACTCAGCAGGGGTTGGAGGAATCCGGCGGCGGTGAATTTGCGGGACTTGCGGACGATTGACTGAGTTTCGCGTGCGATGAGATCGAGCAAGCTTAATTTTGAGCGGCAGGCGGGTAAGGCTTTTGACATGCAATTCACAGCTCTTCGTGGGTGGTGTCACTGGTTTGGTCTTCGATAACGTCAGCGTCACCTCACCGGTCCCAGAGCCCTCTGCCGTATTGCTCGGTAGCTTGGGAATTCTTGGTCTGCTGCGCCGCCGCAGAATCTGAGCCATATCGGTCCGACCGACTTTGGAATTTATAAACAAGGGAGGGAGCAATCCCTCCCTTGTTTTGTTTATTGGATCCTTCGGCAGAAGTCCACCTTTTCTACCGCGTGCGCTTGGACTGAGTGGCGCACCACCGGCGGGCTCCATTTCGGACTGCGGAGACATGTCGGAGCAGTCCACACTTAAGGGTCACTCCTCCGCCTCCTATTTCGTCGCAGGAACTTCCGCAAAGATCCCGACATCCACATACTGCCCGCCTGATTTTTGGTGGCAATGGACGGAAATGATATTCTTGCCGGGTTTCAAGGCCGCCGCCGCTTCAGGAGTGATCTCGAGTTCTTCGTAGTCGGAGGTGAATCCTTCGGCCTTACCGGCCAAGACGCCGTTGATGTGGATCTCGATGTCATCGTCGTGATGCACCATCAACACGGGCTTGGCGTTTTCGTCGGCAGACCATTCGAATTCACGCCGCAGCCAGATGTCGGCGGTTTTCCACTCGGTGTGAACCACTGCACCCGGCGTGCCTTCGGTGCCGAATCCGCCCGGGCCTTCCTGCCAGGCGGTATCGCTGAATGTCGGTTTTGTCCAATCGGCTGCCGGTTGCGCCAGGGTGAAACGCCACTTGACGCCTTGGACTTGGGAGGTCGGTGAAACTTCCTTGAGCGCGAGCGGCGGCGTTTTGCCGGCGTTGACTGCGGCGGCGCGCTCTGGGATTATTTTGTTGATCGCACGGTCGTAAGTGAGCAAGCCGTTGCATTCAGTCTCCACATCGGTGAGCTGGGTGTAAATCACTGCGGAGAGGCCGGGGTTTTTGTTGAGTTTCCAGGATTTTGCTAGCAGTTTTTCGTAACCACGGGTGAGAGACTCCATGCTGCTGGCGTCCTTGTAGCCCCAGGTCTTTTTGCTCCAAGTGTGGCCGTCTATCGGCAAGCCAAGCCCGCCGAATTCGCCTAGCACCGCCGCGCGATTTGCTTCCGGCTTGGGTGAACCGGGGCCGGGATAACGGTGTTGGTCGATCACGTCGCCGCAGTGCTTGTCGGTATCGCCGCTGGCGTTGTTGATCAAGCGTGAGGGATCGAGCGCCTTGGTCATCGCCACCAAGGATTCCGTGTCGTGCTGGCCTTGGGACTCATTGAAAATCACCCATAAAATGATGGCGGGATGGTTCCAATGAGTTTCCACCATCCGCTGCAGTTCGGTCTTAAACTGCGGCGCGTCGATCGGTTGCTTGCCGCCGTAGGAATTGATGCTTGGCATGTCCTGCCAGACCATCAGGCCGAGCTTGTCGCACCAGTAATACCAGCGGTCCGGCTCGACCTTGATGTGCTTGCGGGTGCAGTTGAAACCGAGTCGCAGCGTTTCCGCGATGTCGAAGCGCAAGGCCTCGTCGGTCGGCGCGGTGTAGATCCCGTCCGGCCAGAATCCTTGGTCGAGCGGGCCGACTTGGAAGACGGGCTTGCCGTTGAGCATCATCCGAGTGATGCCATTTTCATCCTTGCCCAGCGCGATCTTACGCATCCCGAAGTAGCTCGTCACTGTATCCACGACTTTGCCGTCGGACTTTAGAGAAACTTGCAAGTCATACAAATGCGGCGAGCCTGGAGTCCATAATTTCGGACTGGGAATCGGCAGGATGAGTTCGCTGCCGGCGGCACCGCTGACTTGGGCGACCTGCTTGCCGCCGTCGCTGGCGACCGCTTCCACCGTGCCGCTGCCGTTCACGGTGAGTCGTAGGCAGCCGGCGTCCAGATCCGGCACCATTTTCAAGGCCTCGATGTGGGCCGCCGCGACCGGCTCCAGCCACACCGTCTGCCAGATGCCAGAAGTCGGGGTGTACATGATGCTGCCGGAGGTGAGCGATTGTTTGCCACGCGGCTCACCGCCGTCGTTGGTGGGATCAAACACCTCGACGGTGATTTCCTGCGGGCCTTCCGGCTTGAGCGCGGCGCTGATGTCGAAACTGAACGGATCGTAGCCGCCCCGATGGATGGCGAATTCCTTGCCATTGACGGACACCTTGGTTTGCCAATCCACCGCGCCGAAGTGCAATAACACCTTTTGCCCGCTCCAGTTCTTGGGCACCGCGAAGCTGCGGCGATACGTCATGCGGTCGGAGTGCTTCATCACGCCGGACAAGGCCGACTCGATCGGATACGGCACGAGAATCTGCGTCTCCGTGCCATCGCCGAGTTTGATGTTCCACAAGCCGTTGAGGTTCAGCCAATCCTTGCGGACCATTTGTGGTCGCGGATACTCGGGCAGGGCATTTGCGGGCGTAACCTCCTTGGCCCAGCGCGTCTTGAGTGGCCCGGTAGCCTGTTGCCACTCAGCCGCTCGGGCGGACGGTGCAAATGGCAGGGCGAGCCATGTGGTGGCGGCGATGAGGGGTAGATAGGGTGCAGGAAGCTTCTTCATGGTTCGGTGAGGTGGGTGAGAATCATTGGAAATCATCGCGCCGAAGGCGATTTGTGATTTTTTTGAAGCGAACCGCAGATGCCGAGGACTGACAACTCATTTCCCCATGCCGCTGCCCACCACTTTGAGTTGCACCGGGTATTCTCACCTGGCCTTGCGGGTCGCGCGATGTCGTGGTAACCGGTTGGCCGATGGGTATCAACGACCGAGATTATCACCGGAACGACCGCCGCGAGGGCGGGGGACTTGTTGCACAACTCACACCGGTGGTCAAATGGCTGCTGGTCCTGAACCTTGGAATCTATTTCCTGGATCTGATGCTGGCGAACCCGGACGGCGACCGGCCGATCCGGGATTTCGGAATTTTCTCGATTCAATCTGCGGTGTTTGAAGGGCGGATTTGGCAATTCATCACCTTTCAATTCCTGCATGGCAGCGTGGGGCATGTGTTGTTCAACTGTCTTGGGATTTTCTTTTTCGGCCCGTGGTTGGAGCGTTGGTGGGGAGCGGGGAGATTTCTCATCTTCTATCTGCTGTGCGGGGTCGCGGGTGCCGGGTTTTTCACGCTCCTGGTGTGGTGTGGATTGCTGCCCGGCGATGGAGCTGGCTCATATTTGCTAGGCGCTTCTGCGGGTATTTACGGGATCTTCATCGGGGTGGCGGTCATCGCCCCGGATTTGCGGGTGATGCTGCTATTTCCGCCCGTCGAGCTGTCCATGCGGAAACTGGCGATGGCGCTGATGGCGATTTCCACAGGGTCGATCCTGCTCAAGCTGGGTGGCAACGAAGGCGGCGAGGCGGGTCACTTGGGCGGGGCGATCCTCGGATTCATCCTGATGCGGTTCCCGCGGTTGTTAGGGCGGACGGCGGAGATGAAAATTGCCCGGCCCAAGGCGGTTCCTCGGGTACCGGCGGCCAAGCTGAGGCCGCGCTCATCCTTGGAGATCGAGCAGGATTCGGCCGTGGATGTGATCTTGGACAAAATTTCCCGCGAGGGTTTTCAAAGTCTCACCCCTGAAGAACGGGACTTTTTGCAAAAGACCTCCAACTCCAAAAAATCCTCATGATGACCGACGCGGAAATGATCGACTCCCCGGCTGCCGGGCAACAACTCGCCCGTTTGCGGGCCATCATGCACCGGCTGCGGGCTGCGGGCGGATGTCCATGGGATGCGGAACAAACCCACGAGTCGCTAGTGCCCCATCTCATCGAGGAAGCTTATGAAACGGTGGACACGATCCAGCGCGGCGATCACGAACATCTCAAGGAGGAGCTGGGCGACCTGTTATTGCAGGTCGTGTTCCACAGCGAGATCGCCGGGGAAGCCGGGCGCTTCACGCTCGACGATGTGGCACGCGGGATCAGCGAGAAGCTGGTGCGCCGTCACCCGCACGTTTTCGGCGAAAGCAATGCCGCCGACAGCGATGCAGTTCTGCGGCAATGGGACGAGATCAAGCGTGCGGAAAAAGGCGACGAGGATGCGCTTTTCCTGCACGCTGTCGGCAAGGGGCTGCCTGCTTTGCTGCGGGCTTCCAAGCTGCAGAAGAAGGCGGCGAAGGTGGGCTTCGACTGGCCGGTGGAATCCGGCGTGATCGCCAAGATCCGCGAGGAGTTGCTTGAACTGGAAGCTGCGGTGGACGCGCAGGATTTGGCGGCGGTTTCCGAGGAAATGGGCGACCTGTTGTTCTCGGTGGTCAATCTGGCCCGCTTCCGGAATGTCGATCCAGAGATACTGATGGCGTCCGCCAATACCAAGTTTGAAAACCGCTTCGGGGAAATGGAGCGGATTCTCAGCGCCACGGGGCTGAGCCTAGAAGCCGCGACCGCGCCGCAGATGGAAGCGGCTTGGGAAACCGCCAAGCATCGGGAAATTTGTTAGAGTTGGTCTGCCAGAGTTCAATTTCCAGACAGCCTCTTAAGGTCTTATGGGCCGGTGATGGTGACCGTTTTCGACGGCCCTTGGGGGAACCATTTGCCGCCGAGCTTGGTGCGCATGCTCAGCCGCCATTCGTCGCCTTGCGCTAGGTTTGCCCCGGCCGTTGACGATTTGAACGGGAATTCGGTCGCCGTCACGGGCAGGACGTTCACCTTCTTTTGCTCCAACCAATCGCAGCCGGTGGTC
Source organism: Akkermansiaceae bacterium (assembly GCA_031371325.1). Classification (GTDB taxonomy): domain Bacteria; phylum Verrucomicrobiota; class Verrucomicrobiia; order Verrucomicrobiales; family Akkermansiaceae; genus Luteolibacter. Next base: position 44,638 of record JANMJJ010000045.1, read on the forward strand.
GTGATTTCATCGATGAAAACACCGGTCGGGGCATTCGGCGTGGCCTCGTGGGTGTAGATCGAGCCGCCCCTGGTGAAGTAGCGGAAGCGGATGCGCAGTGGCACTGCGGACTTCGGCAGGGAAAGGGATTTGGATGACACGGCGATGTCGATTTGGGTATCGCTTAGGCCTTTGATCAAATCGCCAAGGATTTTCCAAGTCACGCCGCCATTGGTGGAGGATTCGACAACCAGCGTGCTGCTCCGGGTCATGAAGCCGCGGCGGAATTGAAAGTTGAGCTTTGCGTTGGCATTGGCGATGAGATCTCGGTCGATTTCGAAGGATTGATCGGGGATCCCCCGTGTTAGCAAGTCATACGAGGTGGGAAAAGTGAGATGAAACGAGCGGGTTCCAGAAACACCGCCGAATCCCGCGAAGGATGAGGTTTTCACCAACAAGGCGTAGTTGCCGGTCGTGCCATCGTTGACGTTGGACTTGCCGGGATCTTCGGCATCTTCCGTCCAACGGGTTGAGGTTTTCCTGGAAGCCGCCACCAGCACGCCCTCGGCACCGGCGGGGGCGTTGAAAGTGTAAGCGCCCGCCGCATTGGATGGCACGGCTGAGGCACCGGTGATCTGCTGGTTGGAAGTGAGGAGATCCGGGTTGATGAGCGTGACCGAGTATCCGAATGACGTGGGAATGCCCTGGCCGCCGATGCCGGTAATCCGGACCGCGAAGGTGGTGTCCTTGGCAACTGACCTGATGTTGGCGGTGGCACCGATGTGCCAGATGATGGCCGGATCACCGTATTCGTTGCTTCTAGTGGTGCTGAGGATTGGCACGGTATTACCATTGGCATCCGTCATCCGGACCGTGGCGAAGGCGAAATCCGCGCCCTCGCGGCTGAGCGACCAGTAAGGAGAATTGAGGTTGACCGGGAAGAATCCGGCGGGGGGATAAGCCACAAATCCCGAGGGGTTCCCGAGCAATTCGCCGGGTTTTTGCAAAACGTAAAAGACGTTGGTCGGAGGTCGGGAAGCGGAGGCTCCCGGCTGATCGCCGGTGGCGAATTTGGTGGCGTTTGGAAAGAGACTCCAGCGGCGGTGACCCACGAGCGAGTTCCACGATGATGTCGCGGTGCTGCTGGAGAGTTGCTCGATCATGTATTCGGTGATCGCGCCGGGGCCATACAGACCGAAGGCGAAATTGCTTTTGGAGTTGGCGTTCCAAGCCGCCGGCGACCATCCGGTGAGATTGCTGGGGGGATTGTGGGTGAGCGCCGGATCCGCGCCGGTCTGGGGATTGTAGTTTCTCACCAGCATCAGGGCGGCATCTTGTGCTGCTATTGATCTCAGGGTGGCGGCGGAGGGTTTGAATGCATCGGTGGAGTCGATGGTTACTGTGGAGTTCGCGCTCACCGCCACGTTCGAACGCAGCCCGCACATCGCGCGGAAATAATTCAGCCGCCGTTCCACGTCAGCCACGAAGGCCGGGGAGATCGTCCCGTTTTTTCCCGAATAGTTGCCGCTCCAAGCGATGCGGTTTTCATACCCCTCGGAGGCTTGATACACTCCGTGCCAAAAGGAAACCACGTCGTTCCGGTCCTGATTGTTGACGGAAAACCCATTGCTCGCCATGCGTTCCGAGCCACTGGGATAAATCCCCGGCTCCCAGGCCATGGCGAGACCCGGCACGCCGCAGGCCACGCACAATGCCATCCTTGCCAACCAAGATTGATTGATCTTCATAACACCGGAATAATTAACCCCATGGATGTTATTAGGCAATCTTAATTTTTTTATTATTGAACGATTTAAAAGTTGGTTTTTCTAAAAAAGCCTTTCAGTCATCATCGAACTCGTAGCGCAGGGCGGAAAGACCAAAAAGGGTGGCGGTCTCCACCCGTAAAACGATGGAGCCCAACGAGATCGGGAGAAAACCAGCAGAGAGGGCGGCGGTTGTTTCCGCAGGCGAGAAATCTCCTTCGGGTCCGACGAGCAGCGTGGCGCGGGTGGTGAGAGGATGATCTCGTAAAATTTTCCGCAGGGGGACGGCCTCCAGAACGAGCGAGGCGATGAGCTTGAGCCCGGGCGCTCCGAGCTGGCTGTCGATCCAGCGCTCGAAGGCGAGTGGTTCCGCGATTTCGGGAAGGGTGTCCTGGCCGCATTGCTTGCAGGCTTCGAGAGCATTGCGCCGCCACTTTTCGGACTTGCCCTCGCCCGGCTGGACGACGGTGAAGCGAGTGACCAGCGGCTGGATGGCGGCGATCCCGAGTTCGACGGATTTCTGGACGATGAGGTCCATGTTTTTCCCCTTGGGGATCGCCTGGGCCAAGGTGATGGCAGGCAGGGGAGGTCGCGATTGCAGGATTTCCCCCACCTTCAGCGCGACACGGTCGCGGGAAACCGAGAGTACTTCCGCAGGTGCGCGATGTCCTTTGCCATCGAAAACGATGATCGTTTCACCGGCCTTGATCCGGAGAACCTGCGAGAGATGGCGGGCTTCATCGCCCGTCAAGGCGGGTTCCGAGCTCCAGGCTTCGGGTGGCAGGTGGAAGCGGGCCATGGAGTTGCTAGTTTTCAGTGTTCAGTTTTTAGCGAAGAGAAGACGTGGATTCCGGTGCTCTTTCCTGAACACTGAAAACTGAACACAAGCAAACTTCTACAGATCAAAAAACCGTTTCGCCTTTTGGAAAAACCCTTTCTGCATCGGGGAATTGTGCTCGCCGATGGATTCGGAAAACGCGCGGAGTTTTTCCTGCTGGTCGCCGCTGAGCTTGGTCGGGACTTCCACTTGCACGGTGACGTTGAGGTCGCCGCGGCGACCGGTCGAGAGCGAGGGCATGCCCTTTTCGCGAAGCCGGAAAACGGTGCCGCCGTGGGTGCCGAGCGGGATCTTGATCGAGGATAGGCCATCGAGCGACGGCACTTTCAACTCGCCGCCGAGCGCCGCGACGGAGAATGGAAGCGGCACGGAGCAGAACAGATCCGCGTCGTCGCGCTCGAAGATGTCGTGATCGCGGACGTGGAGGAACACGTAGAGATCACCCGCCGCGCCGCCACGGACGCCGGAATCCCCGTTGCCGGAGGAACGCAGGCGGGTGCCGGTATCGACACCCGCCGGGATGCGGAGTTTGATGCGGCTGTCGCGCTGGACCCGGCCATCGCCTTTGCAGCTGGTGCAAGGGTCGGAAATCGTTTCGCCGGCACCGCGGCATTCCGGGCAAGTCGTTTGCTGGATGAAAATCCCCGCTTGGCGTGCGACCACGCCGCGGCCGCCGCAGGTCGAGCACGCTTTGATGCCGCCCGAGCCCCTAGAGCCTTTCGCGCCGCAGGGTTCGCAGGGGACGTAGCGCTCGATTTCGAGTTCCTTCTCGACGCCGCGGGCGGCCTCTTCGAGGGAAATTTCGAGATCGTAGCGTAGATCGCTGCCCTTTTGTTTGCCCGAGCCACGGCGCGATCCGCCGCCGCCGAAAAATTCCTCGAATCCGCCACCGAAGGCCCCGCCGAAAACTTGCGAAAACAAGTCCATCGGATCGTGGAACCCGCCGCCAGCCGATCGGCCGCCGCCGCCACCGCCACCGCCGTTGAAGGCCGCGTGACCGAAGCGGTCGTAGGCGGCGCGCTTGTCGGGATCGCTGAGGGCCTCGTAGGCTTCGCCGAGTTCCTTGAATTTATCCTCGGCGGTATGGTCGCCCGGGTTCTTGTCCGGGTGGAATTTCACCGCCAGCTTGCGGTAGGATTTCTTGATCGTGTCCGCGTTGGCGTCGCGGGAGACTTCAAGGATTTCGTAATAATCTCGTTTGACAGCCATGTTCTTTATTCTGCCGGAGTTGGAACCTTGGAAACCACCACGCTGGCCGGACGCAGCAAGCGGTCCCGCAACTTGTAACCGCGGCGCGTGACCTTGAGAATGCGGCCCTCGTCGCCGGCCGCGCATTCTTCCTGGGCGACGGCGTCGTGGAGATTCGGATCGAATTTCCCGCTTGTCGGGATTTCCTCGACCCCCTGGGAGGTGAGGAATTCGTTGAGCTGGCGGCGGACCATGTCCATGCCGATGTAGATCATCGACTTGGTGTCTTGCGAGGCGGCGTGCATGCCCATTTCAAAATTGTCGATGACTGGGATCAGCTCTTCCAGCAGGCGCTGGTTGGCGTAGCGGATGGCGTCCTCGCGCTCGCGGGTGGTGCGTTTGCGGAGGTTTTCCATCTCGGCGGCGGTGCGCAGGGAGATTTCCCTCCACTTCGCCACGTCGGCTTCGAGTTCCTCCCAAGGGTCGAGCGTGGCTGCGGGATCGGCAGCGGGGGCGTCTTGAGTCACCTCCACATCGGCGGCGGCCACCGGAGTTTCTGGCTCTTGGTTCGGATCGTTGTCGGCTTGCATGGGCGATACCTGTAGTCATGAATGCACCAGCGTCAACATCGGGGCGCTTGTTTCGCAAGGCGCCGTCACTTGAATGGTTTTTCCACACCGATCGTCCGGGGAGTGAGGTCATGTTCAGTTTCTCTCATGCTCGACCCGTCAAATCCGCTTGCCATCACGGGGTAAGGCCAGTAACCACTCGCCCCCACCGCCGCTGTGCGCGGATCTCGATTTTCATTTTATGAAGTTGGCCAAGTTGCTCAGTGCGGATCACATCATCCTTGATATGAAGGCTGGGGAGCATTGGCCATCAATCGTCGAGCTGGTGGACCATCTGGTGCAAACGACGCAACTCCCGGCCACCGAGCGCGAGGAAATGCTGGAGGCCTTCAAGGCCCGCGAGGAGCTGGTCAGCACCGGCATCGGCTCGGGAGTGGCCATTCCCCATGCCTTTTCCGATCACCTCGAGCATGTCATCGCCGTCTTCGGCCGCTCCAAGACCGGCATCGATTTCGAGGCGCTGGACAACGCCCCGGTGCATTTCATCATCCTCTTCATCGTCCCGCGCAAGGATTACCACATGCATCTGCAGACGCTTGCGGCGATCGCCAAGATGTTCACCAACTGCGAGGTTCTCCGCCAACTGAGGAGCGCGGAAACTCTTGGGGAAATCCTCGCCATTTTCGACTCCAAGCCATCCCGGGTGGGCGTTTGATCCTGCTGGACCCCACCGCCTATTTTATGACGCTTCTCCAGGAACTCGAATCCCGCCTTGCCACCGCTTTGGCCACCACGCTGGGTGAACCCGCGACCGCCGCAGTGACCGCCGCCGCCGATCTGCGCTTCGGCGACTATCAATCGAACGCGGCGATGGTCCTCGCCAAGCAGCGCAAGACCAATCCCCGCGCGTTGGCGCAGGAAATCATCGGTCATCTCGATCTCACCGGCCTGGCCACCGCCGACATCGCCGGGCCGGGCTTCATCAATTTCCACATCCTACCCGCAGCCTACGCGGCCCGCATTGCCGGCTTGATCCGCGACGAGCGGCTCGGCGTGCCCGCCACCGGCGCGGGCAAAACCGTGGTCGTCGATTTCTCCGCGCCTAACGTCGCCAAGCCGATGCACGTCGGCCACATCCGTTCGACGATCATCGGCGACTCGCTCGCCCGCATCGCGCGCTTCCTGGGATTCACGGTCATCGCGGACAACCACATCGGCGACTGGGGCACCCAGTTCGGGATGATCATTTACGGCTGGAATCATTTCCTCGACGAGGCCGCGCTAACAGCCGATCCGATCACCGAACTGGTTCGCGTCTATCGCAAGGTGAACGCGATGAAGGAAGACCCCGGCGTGCTCGATGCCTGCAAGGCGGAACTCGTCAAGCTCCAGGCCGGTGATCCCGAAAACCTCGCGATCTGGCAGAAATGCATCGACGTTTCCAAAGCCGGATTGCAGAAAATCTACGACCGTCTCGACGTGAAGTTCGACTTCTGGCACGGCGAAAGTTATTACAACGACCGTCTATCAGGCGTCGTCGGGGAGTTCCTGGAAAAAGGTCTCGCCCGCGAGAGCAACGGCGCGATTTGCATTTTCTCCGATGGCACCAAACCGAAGGAGGAAGACCCGTTCCTCGTCCACAAGGAAGACGGCTGGACCGACAATCCCGCGCTCATCCGCAAGGCGGACGGTGGCTACCTCTACGCCACCAGCGATCTAGCGACGATCCAATTCCGCATCGACGAATGGCAGGCCGATCATGTTTGGTATGTCGTCGGCGTGCCGCAGCAGCTTCATTTCCGCCAGCTTTTCGACGCCGCCGC
>JANMJJ010000093.1:0-3860 GCA_031371325.1 Akkermansiaceae bacterium
TCCACTCGTTGGGCCGCTCCACGCTGCGGCCGCTTCCGAGATCGACTTTGTGGGGAAACTGAAACCGGTGAATGTCGGTGGTCGGCAGGGGCTTGGCATCGACTCCCATGCTTCGGTAGGTATCGTTCCGCCTTTGTTTCGGATCTCCGGGATCCTGCGGGATGTAAACCGTGATCTTGATTCCGGGGTGGCGTTTGCGAATCCACTCCACCGCCGGTTCTAGATCGGAGTCGCCGGAGACGAGGACGATCCGATCCATGAGTCCGTCGATGGCATCCGAGATCATTTGGACGGCGATGCCCACATCGGTTTTTTTCTCCTCGGGGACCTCGTAACGTTCCCGGCACTTGGCCCGGCAGCTCACTTCCCTGAGCTGGTATTTGCCCATGATCACCTTGAGTTTCGGGCACGAGCCAAGGGCTTGAAGATAGCGCTTCTGCCGGTCCCGGGAGACCGAAAGGTGTTTTTGAGGATCCACCAACGCCGTGAAATAGCGCACGCCGAGAACCTCTTCGTCCGGCCTGAGGAAATCCATGAACGACTCAAGATTGAGCCACTTCAAGTCCGGAGTGCCCTGCAGAATTCCGAAATAGAGGTTGAAACCGTCCACGTACACCATGGCTTTCTTGCGGGCGAGAACGCCCGGGGGATCGGCTGGGGGATCGATCATATATGAAAATCCAGATTGACATTCTCAGGCCTGTGGTAATGTTCCTGCAACTTCTCGCCCGCGTGGCGATGGGCCGATCCGAAAGGGTTCGCCCGCAGAAACCCCTTCGGTCCCGCGACCCTAGGGGTTTTCTTTTGCCCTGCAATGGCTTCGTCCAAAAAAGGGGTAAGTCTGGATCGGTCAACCATCGGTTTCTGTGGCTATCAGGAGTGACGGACGAGTGCAAGCGGGGCTTGATCCCACCAGGTTGTTTGCCCCTTTAGCAATCGGGCGGCTCTTCTCTCGGTTTACGGCACCGCCAACTCTCCCGTCACGGCGGTGGAGATGAGGGAGCTGCGCTTTTCGCGGAGGAGGGCGATGCTGGTTTTGATGTCCGCTTCCAGCCCGACCATATTCTGCATCTGACGGGTGAGGTAGATCCCGATGGTTTTCTGTTCTTTGGCCGGTGGAAGGGCGAGCCAGAGACGCTTCAGGTCACGAATATTGATCCCTCGGACAGCGGCACCCAACGAACCGACTTCCAGAGAACAGTATGCACGTCTCGATTGAAGGGACCAGAAGAGCCAATCCCGGTCGATGCCTTCCCGAGGCGCGATCCGGGCAGCGTCCTGGGTGAGATTGGCTCCGTCAAGCGAAGGGGGCACGATGGCAACGTCCCCAATGCTGCCACGAATTGAGAAGAGAATGTCTCCGGCGCGGAGTGAAGACCTTCCATGCCTTGCCGCGATCTCATGGGTGGTGCGGGAAAGTGTTTCCGGATTCAGCCGATGTGGCTTCACGTCGCCACCCTTGATGATAGGGCTTCCATCTTCAATGTGTGGCCCAGGAAGGACGATGCCGTACATGACTTGGCGTTTGGGATCGACCAGATATCTCAGCTCCTTCAATTCCCAGTGTTCCGGCACGTCGCCGAGCCAGGGGATGCCGGAGGGTTTGAGTTTGGCCTTGGGATTGAGGCCGCAGGTGACGGCGTGGCTGATGACACTCGCGCGTTTTTCCTCTAGCAGTCCCAGCAGTGTTAGTTTGTCCGCCACCAAGGCGTCGATTTGCGCGGTTTCGCGGTCGAGATACGCGGCGATCCGGCGTTGGGTGGGAAGTGGTGGGTATGAGATTTTGATATTGCCGAGTTCCGACGGCGTGATTGCCGGGTAGCTAACACCTGTCGAACGGCTGACCACCTCATGAATGAAGTGCTCGGTTTGGGCGAGGTAAGCGAAGTATCCGCCATCGATCTCGGAACCGGGCGTCAGGGTTGCGAATCCGGTTGAAACCACCAGATTTGGCGGAGGGCTTTGAATGCTTGTGATCGCCCTGAGATAGGTGCGGACGGTGGAAACAATCGTGTCACCGTTTCGAACAAGTCGCCGCGCTCTGGACGGAGCCTTTCCAAATAACAGCGTCTCGGTTCCCAGAATGCGTCCCATTCCCGATACATTCGAGATGTCCACGTATTCGATTTCGAAATCCTCGGGCGTGCTTTCCGGAAGGACTGCACGGTTGATTTCAGTCAACCGTTTGAGCGGTTTGACGTTAATGGCCGCGCTCATTCCATCACCACCCCGCGCTCTTGTGCCGCCCTTGCAGGGCTTGATTTTCTAACTGGGGCGTGACCCAGGGCGATGCCCTGGGCTGGCGTATGGCGGGCCTTTGGCCCTGAAGAAGTCAATGTGTCGCGGGCTGCTGGCCCTGAAGAAAGCAGCTTCACCCCATCACCTCCTTGAGCATATCGAGAATGTTCCTCTCGACCTTGCGGATGTTTTTGTCGATTTCCGCGACAGGGCGCGGCGGCTGGTAGGTGTAGAAGTGGCGGTTGAAGTTGATCTCGTAGCCAACCTTGCCGACGCCCTTGTCCTTTTCGTCGGCGAAGTCCGGGTTGATCCAGGCGTCCGGGGCGTGGGGCAGGACTTCGCGCTCGAAGTAATCGTCGATGTCGGTGCCGAGCGGGACGTTTTCAAAATCCTTGAGGTCGTTGTCGGATTCGTAGCGGGTAAGCAGGACGAGTTTCTGGTCGCCCGGATGATCGAGATGAAAGCAACCGAGGCGCGGGGTTTCCGGGGCGCGGTGGTTCAGCTCGTCCCGGCGGATGCGGATGGGGAGTTCGGTGCGCTTGATGGTGGTGATTTCCGCGATGACCGGCTCGGCGGTTTCGTCGCGTTCGGAGAGGGCGTCGAGGATGGACTTGATGACGGGCTTTTTCGGACTTGCAGACGGCCTAGGTGCGCGGGTTGATTTCCTGACCGAAGATGTGGATGCGGGACTGCGGCGCGAACTTGCGGATTTCCTCGCGGGCGATGGTGACGATGCCGCCAGTGCCGCAGGCCGGGTCCGCGACGGTGCGGGTGGCGGACGGGTTTGAGGTCAGCACGGTATCCAGCGTGAGCACGAGGCGGACGAGCAGGCGGATGACGTCTTTCGGCGTGAAGTGTTCTCCGGGATTCTGGTTGATGTCCTCGTTGAAGCGGCGGATGAGCTGCTCGAAAAGGGTGCCCATTTCGTGGTTGTCGAGGCCGTCGGAGTTTTCCTGCGACTTCGGGGCGAGGTTGATCCGGGATTTCTCGTTGAAGCGGGTGAGGACCAGATAGAGACGGCCGACTTCGTCGAGGATGCGGATGGCGTCGTCGAAGCGGAAGCGGTGGAAGATTTCGCGGACGTTTTCCGAGAAGCCATTGATGTAGGATTTGAGTCTGCGCGCGACGTTGGCGTCGTCGTCGAGCAGGGTGTCGAAGGTGATGTTCGAGGTGTTATAAAACGCGAATCCGGCAACACGTCATGGCGGTTTTCCAGACCCTTGGCTCTCAGCTTAGCTTCTGTTTCCAGGACCTTCGCCTTGGTGGGAGCGAGAGCATAGTCGAGACGACGCAGGACCGTCAGCGGGAGAATGATGTTCTGGTTCTCACTCTTTGCGACGGCACCGTGGAGATCCTGAGCGACTTCCCAAAGGAAACTGGCGATTCGGCGAATATTCTCGGTGTTGTCGGGCACGGGTGAGTGCTATCAGGGAAGGAGTGGTCCTTTCACCGATGATTTTGGCATTTTTCCCGGGTTCGGGAGTGAGGCGGCCCCGAAAATCCGACCACTCGGTGGCTAAACTAAGCTATGGTGCGGGGCGCGGCGGATTGATAGGAGATCATGGATATTGGATCAAGGATGGAGTGGCGAGGGACTCGAATTTGGGCTGCCGTAGCGGAAG